>CAMDUB010000003.1 GCA_945878575.1 Phycisphaera mikurensis NBRC 102666
AGGGCGTCAGTAGCCGTAACTAACTAAGACTCGAGGGGTCAAACCCCACCACACACCGCGCAGGCACCATGGGACAATCCCCTGGTGCCTGCGCTGCTTTCTATCCCCGACCTTGACTGGCGCAACGGCGTGCTGTTCTCGCGCGCGCATGATGATTGCTACACGCCCGCGCTTGTTACGTTCGGCAATACAGCGGCGCGATAAGCCCGCGGCGGCTTAGAATCTGTTCTCTGGAGAAATGTTCCAGTAATTGGGTGCTAAGTGACACAATTCGATGCGGAGAATTGGTGGTGGTGGATTACCTTACTAAATCAAGCGCAACCACCAGGGGTTACGCATCTAGGCACACACACCAACCGCCCCGTCCGGGGAGTTGTTTGAGAGGCATCAATATGAGCATCAAGTCATTCGCATTCGGGGTTGTCGGAGCTGTAGTGTTCGCGAACGCGGCGGCGTCTGCACAGGGCGACAACAGGGTGCTGACCCTGCCAAGCAATTCCGCCGCCGTAAATGTTGGATTCAAGGACCTCCTTACGTCGCCCAACAACACAGGCGAGATGACAATTGAGTTCTGGATTCGTCGCGAAGGCACTTATCCCTACGGTCGTCCATTCAACATGCGCGGGTGCTCCTGCTCAGGAATCACAATACAGGCAAATGTGCAAGATCAGACCGGACTTCTCCAACTTGAGATTGGAAACGTTACTGGTACGGGAACAGTTCCTTTCAGCCTCTCGGCATGGCACCACTTTGCAATTGTCTGGGCGAAGTCCCAGGGGATTATTCGAGTTTTCCACAACGGGGAGTTAGAAGTTGAAATCACAGTTCCGACCGGAAACAATATTGCCTACTGCGGAAGCGAGCCTCTCCGATTTGGCAACCAATGCGGCCTTGGCGTGGTGGGCGCAATGGACAACATTCGCTATTGGGCGGTAGCTCGAACACTAGAGCAAGTACGGGCGAACATGACGATTCAATTCAGTCCAGAGCAAGCGGCTGCCCAAAGCGGACTGCTTGGTTCCTGGACCTTTGAAGACGGTACCCCCAGTGATGGCACGGGTAACAATCCGGTTGGAACGCTAGAAAGTGACGCAACTGTTTCGTTTGAGTCACTCCCGTCGTTTGATCAGGACAACGATGGCGTTCCTGACGCCCAGGACAACTGCCCCGCGGTCTCCAACCCCTCCCAAGTCGATTGCAACAACAACGGTATCGGCGAGGCCTGCGAGAGCTTTACTGACTGCAACGCCAACATGCTCCCTGACAGTTGCGATATCGCCAGTGGCGCCGCGCAAGATTGCAATGCCAACGGGATACCTGATTCGTGCGAAATTGCGACGGACCCTACAATTGACTGCAACTCCAACTCCCTCCCCGACTCCTGCGACATCTCCTCCGGCACCAGCACCGACGCTGACTCCAACGGCATCCCCGATTCCTGCCAACCCGACTGCAACCTGAACAACCTGCCGGACGCGTGGGAAATCGCCACCGGCCGCGCCACGGACTACAACGCTGACGGCATCCCCGACACGTGCCAAGGCGCGGTGATGGTGGATTCCACCACCGAGAACCTCGGCGCTCCCAGCGGACTCGCAACGCGCGAGCACTCCTTCACCGCGCTGCCGTTCGCGGAGTCGGCGGTCACCATCACCATCGACCTCATCGGCGACCTCAATCGCGTCAACGAATACGTGGAGGTCTCGCTCAACGGCGGCACCGCGCGGCGCTTCTTCGAGGCAGATGGCAATGACTGCCCCGCCACACCGGACCGCGCGATCATCACCCTCACACGCGCGGAGTTCAACGCGCTGATATCCCCAAACGGCGGGACCGGCGCGATCCTGGTGGTGTCGATGACCGGCTCCCCCGGCGTCGACTCCTCCGAATGCAAGAACGCAGCGCTCACGCAATTCCATCTTCAGTACGTGGGCATCCAAGCAAAGTCCGGCGATTGCAACGGCAATAACCGCCTCGATATCGCCGAGACTCACGACGGCACAACGCCCGACTGCAACGCGAACACCGTGCCCGACAGCTGCGACATCGCCCGCGGCGCGGCGCAGGACTGCAACGCCAACGCGGTGCCCGATTCGTGCGAGCTGGCGTCGACGCCTGCGCTCGACTGCAACGGCAACGGCGTGATCGACAGCTGTGACCTGGCCACCGGCGGAACATCCGTCGACTGCGACCAGAACGGCCGCATCGACAGCTGCCAGGTGACCGAGACGCCCGGCACCGACTGCAACGGCAACCTGCGCCCGGACGCGTGCGACATTGCGGCGGGCACCAGCGGTGATATCGACCAGAACGGCACGCCCGACGAGTGCCAGACCGTCACCGTGCCCGGCCAGTACGCGGGCATCCAGGCGGCGATCGACGCGGCGCCGGCGAACGAGATGCGCATCATCTCGGTAGCCGCTGGCACGTACGACGGGCCCATTGCATTCAACGGCAAGCCGGTGATCGTGCGCGGCGCGGGTGCGGCGAGCACGGTGATCGAAGGCAACGGCGGGCAGCAGCTCTCCGTGGTGCGGTTCACGGGCGGCGAGCCGGCGATCGCGGCGCTCGAGCGCATGACGGTGCGCGGGGGGACGACGGGGAGCCCGATCCCCACCTCGCCGACCGTGATCGTGGGCGGCGGCATCTTCGGCCTCGACAGCGCCGCAAGCGTGCGCGACTGCGTGGTGGAGCAGAACGCCGGCGGGTTCGGCGGCGGCGCGTATTTCCTGCGCTGCACTGGTGAGGTGCGCGGCTGCACGTTCCGTAACAACAATGCCAGCTCTGACGGCGGTGGATTCCAGTCGAACCAAGGAACCCAGCAACTCATGGATGTGCTCATTGAGAACAACGTCTGCAACTCGCGCGGCGCAGGCATGCACTTGGTACAAGGCACGCCGACGCTCACCCGAGTGACGGTGCGAAACAATTACAGCAACAATCTGATCGGCGGCGTTTCGTGGTACGCCCTTGGTGACGCTACTGCGGCGGCGATGCTTGATGATTGCGTTGTTACGGGTAACAGCGCCTTGGTCACGCAGGGTGGTATCGGTATCTCCGCAGCAAGTGTGGGCGTGCCGACCATCTCGCTGCGCACCACCAATGTGTGCAACAACACGCCGCGCCCGAACATCAATGGCGCGTGGCTGGACCTTGGCGGCAACGCCATTTGCGATTGCGTTGGCGACCTCACGCTTGACGGTCTAGTCAACGGCGCGGACCTCGGCATCTTGCTCGCCGGTTGGGGCGCATGCACTGGGAGCTGCGCATCAGACTTGAACCGCGATGGCGTGGTGAACGGCGCGGACCTTGGGGTGTTGCTCGCGGCGTGGGGGGTTTGCGGGGGGTGAGTGATGAGACGGGGCGGTGTGTTTGAAGTCAAAGAATCGATTGGAACACATATATGAAGCACTCAATATTCATCGCTATCGTCGGAACCGCCTCGATCGTCGCTTCGGCGAAGGCGGGGTTTCTTGGGTTTGTGGCGTCGGTGCGGATTGTTGGTTCGAATACGGTGATTGATATCTATGCGGGGGTAGACAATCCGAGCGATAAGTTCCTGAACGTCTATAACGCGAACATCTCCACCACGCTCGCTGGCGGATTCGTCCAGAAGGCTGGCTTGGCCACCAAGACGTGGAAGCCTGACACCGCTGGTTTCACCTCCACCCGCAACACCAACGATGACAGCTTCATGACCGATGGCACCTTCTCTGGTGGCGCATACGGTGGTGAGTTCTACGCCTCCAGCAACACCAACGCTGACCCGAACTTCACTGGCACCAGCTGGTTCGCAACCCCAGCCTCACCGGCTGCCACCACTGTTCCTGCCAACGCTGGCTGGTACACCGGCGACCCGACCTCCGTCGACAACCGCGCTGAGAGTCTTGCTGGCATGATTGGTCGCGTCAACACTGGTGCAACCGCTGCTTCCGGCAATACTGCTGGCAGCCTGGGAACCGCCAACGCCAACTTTGGCATCTGGTGCGGCCACATCGTGGTGGCAGGAACCGGCACCATGGCGACGAACGTCCTCTGGTCTGCATCCTCGTCCATCAAGGACGGTGTGACTGGAGTCACTGACCAGCGCATCAGCACTAATTGGCTCCCAGCCCCGGACTTGGACAGCGACGGCATCCTCAACGCCACCGACAACTGCCCAACCGTCCCCAACCCAAACCAAGCCGATTGCAACAACAACGGAATCGGTGAAGCCTGCGAAACATTCACTGACTGCAACTACACCGGCCTACCGGATTCCTGCGACATCGCCGCGGGCAGCAGCCTCGACGGCGACACTAACGGCGTCCCAGATGAGTGCCAGGCGGACTGCAATCTGAACCAGATTTCTGACTTGCAAGAGATCAACAATGGCTCTGTTCCGGACGGTAACGCGGACCGTATTCCAGACACCTGCCAAGGCGCTGTCTTTGTGAATAGCGACAGCGGAATCCTCGGAGCGCCATCAGGATTTGAGGCTCGCTCGTTTACTTTCACTTCCGCTTTGTACGCTGAGTCAACCGTCACGGTAACCATCGATGCACGCGGTGACCTGAACGGCACAACTGAGTTTGTTGACGTGGACCTCAACGGCGGCGCTGCCCAACGGTTCTTCCAAGCCACAGGCAACAGCTGCCCAGCGACACCGGACCGCGCCACTATCACGCTCACACGGCAACAGTATGCGACGCTCCTCACGGCGGCCGCGGACTCACTGACTGTCACTATGACCTGCCCCCTCACTGTGGATCCAACAGAATGCAAAGGAACCGGACTGACGCAATTCAAAGTGAGTTATCTTGGAATCAACCCTGCCACCGGCGATTGCAACCACAACAATCGACTTGATATCTACGAGATCCATGAGGGGCTCGTTCCGGATTGCAACCACAACAATGTTCCCGATAGTTGCGATCTTGGGCGCGGAGGAATCTTGGATTGCGATCTTGACGGTATCGCAGACATTTGCGAGATCGGAACCACACCATCCCTCGACTGCAACCTCAATAGCCAACTCGATTCCTGCGAACTCGCCGCTGGCGGCATCACCATCGACTGCGACCAGAACGGCCGCATCGATAGTTGCCAAGTTGCCGAAACCGCTGGAATTGATTGCAACGGGAACCTCACGCCGGACTCCTGCGATGTTGCCGGCGGAATCAGCGCCGACATCGATGCCAACGGCAAACCCGACGAATGCCAGACCGTGCAAGTGCCAGGGCAGTACGCCACTATTCAGTCTGCCATCGACAGTGCGCCAGCGAATGAAATGCGCATCGTGATGGTGGGTGCTGGCATATTCCCTGGACCGATTGATTTCCAGGGCAAGCCAGTCCGCGTGCGCGGCACGAGTTGCGCGCAGACCATCATCAGCGGAAACGGTAGCCAGCAAGCCTCTGTTGTCCGCTTCTCCGGCGGTGAGCCAGCAATCGCAATGCTCGAGTGCGTCACCGTCCGTAGTGGTACCAGTGGAACACAGCCCATCGGTTCACCGACCGTATTGGCCGGCGGCGGCATCTTCGGCCAGAACAGCGCGGCAAGCGTGCGCAACTGCTTTGTGGTGAACAACAGTTCCGGCTTCGGTGGCGGTGCCTACTTCTTGAATTGCACCGGCTCAGTGACCAACACCGTCTTCGGTGGCAACACTGCCAGTTCTGATGGTGGTGGATTCCAGGCAAATCAAAGCACCATGATGCTCACCGATGTGCTGATCGAGAACAACACCTGCAATTCACGCGGTGGTGGCATGCACCTCGTACAGGGCAACCCAACGCTGACGCGCGTCACGGTGCGGAACAACATCAGTAGCAATCTGATCGGCGGTGTTTCGTGGTATTCGGTTGGCAGCAGCACGGCGTATCTCGCCATGAACAATTGCACAATCACGGGCAACACCGCGCTCGTAACACAGGGCGGTATTGGCATCTCAGAGACCGCTTCACTACCTGTCAGCGCCTCACTCGAGGGCACCACGGTCTGTGACAACCTCCCGCGCCCCAACATCACTGGCCGCTGGTGGAACCTCGGCGGTAACTTCGTATGCGACTGCGCCGGCGATGTCGATCTCGACGGCATGGTCAACGGCAGCGATCTGAGCTTGGTGCTCTCCAACTGGGGCCCATGTACTGGCATCTGCCGCTACGACCTGAATGATGATGGCATCGTCAACGGCGCCGACCTGAGCAAGGTGCTATCAAACTGGGGTGTTTGTGGGAATTGAGCCAGATGAACAACACATACAACCTGCAAAAAATCGTGGTGAGTGCATGCCTCGTTCCAACCATGGGGGCGGAGGCAGCTGTCGGCTTCGTGGCATTCGCGAAGCAGTCGGGAACGAATGTGGTCGTTGATGTGTTTGTAGCTGTTTCAAATGCATCGGATAAATTTATCTCTGTCCAATCATTAAATTCCACCACAACACTTCCGGGCGGATTCGTTCAGAAAGCTGGCTTAGCAACCAAGACCTGGAAGCCAGACACCGCCGGTTTCACCTCTACGCGCAGCACGTCCGATGACAGCTTCATGACCGCCGGCACATTCTCTGGCGGCTCGTACGGCGGAGAGTTCTACGCATCAAGCAATAGCAACGCCAATCCGAACTTCACGGGAACTAGTTGGAACGCAACCCCATCCTCACCAGCCGCCACAACTATTCCAGCAAACGTTGGCTGGTACAGCGGCGACCCGACTTCTATCGACAACCGTGCGGAGAGCCTTGCCGGTATCGCTGGCGTCCGAATCGACGGATCGGATGGCACATCAAGCACCGGGGGTACCACGAGCACCGCGGCCTACGGCTTTTGGGTGTCACATTTGGTGTTTAACGACACCACTGTTGATACTGCAATGACGGGCCTCACTTGGAGCGGCAGGATCATCATGCGTGTTCCGGGCGACAGCAGCTTCTTCAGCGCCATGAGCTACCCACAAAGCACCGATAGCGATAGCGACGGCGTGATCGACCTGCACGACTATTGCCCAACACTGCCCGGATCGGCGGCATGCAACGGCTGCCCGCCCAACTTATGTTGCGCTGGCGACATCTCACAGAACGGCCGAGTCGACGGAATCGACCTTGGAATGCTGCTCGCCGTTTGGGGCCCATGCACCAGTGCTTGCGTCGCCGACATCACCGGCGACGGCTTAGTTGACGGCGCAGACTTGGGAATCCTGCTGCATGATTGGGCACACTGCCCGGGGTGAGATGATGCGGCAAAAACGAGCAGCCCACTACCACTTGTGGCGTGGGTACCACCGACCAACCCTTGCGCCACTACTATTTTTCTGTGCAGAAACCTTGTGGGGTGGCCGCGGTTAGCGAGCCAACAATTCTCATAAATCAGCGGCCATGCCGTGATCCAAGAACCGATCTTTTGCGCGTCAACTATTGTTACACCAGCGCTTTCTCATCACATTTTCGGCATGCGCCCTGAGGACTATCCATGAACTACAAAAACGCCATCCTGGGACTCATCACCACCATTGCAATCGCACATTCAACCTACGCCAATGATGGCTGCGGCGAAGAATGGACGGTCACTAACCAGAACTCTCCCGGCAGCGTCGCGATTTGCTACGACGAAGCTCGCAGTGAAGTCATAACTCAGTCATCCGGCAAGCTCTGGGGATGGAACGGTGCTACTTGGACCGAGCGTTGGTCTGATCCTGCCCTCGATGGCGCAGACGCAATGGCGTATGACCGTAACCGACAGGTGTGTTACATCTTCGGCGGTGGTGGCGGATACGAAGACAAACTTTGGTCGTGGAACGGCACATCGCTGACGCTGATCGCGAACGACACTATCGGTGGCCGCTCCTACTGCGCGATGGCCTTCGACTGGAAGCGCGACCGTCTTGTGGTGCATGGTGGATACAACGGGAGCTTCTTGCTAAGTAGTTGGGGCGAGTGGGATCCAGCGACCAACACCTGGCAGACATGGGGCGATGGCCCGATCGGTCGCTTGTACGCACACAAGATGGTCTACGACTCCGTGCGCGAAGTCTGCGTGCTTCACGGCGGTTACTATTTCTATAACCGCAACGCAACATGGACATGGAACGGTGCTGCATGGTCAAACGTAACCAACAGCGGTCCCGCGCGCTATGTAGCAAACATGGCCTGGGATTCTGAACGCGAACAAGTGGTCTTCCATGGCGGAACCACCTGCTGTGGCGAGGTGGAGTACAGCAGCACCTGGCTGTGGCGTGGCGGAGATTGGAGCACATGTGAACTGCAAGGCCCACCGCGCGGCTATACAAACATGGCTTACGACTCTGCGCGACATGCCTTCGTGATGCCCGGTGGCATTGGGCCAACACCGAGTGGACGGCAGTGGATTCCTGAAACGAATGAACTGCGAATGACGACCATACCGGCTCCACCAAGTATCAACCTTGTCGGTCCTGCCGATCAAACCAGCACCACTTGCGCTGCAATTGGCGATCTTGTCACCTATGACGTCATCGTCAACAACCCAACCATCGTAATGGTGGCGGGGCAGTTCGGCATTCAATTCGACAAGACGGTCTTGGAATTTGTCAGTCTTGCCGGTGGAGATGCACCGATCACCACTACACCACTCGTTGTTCCCAACACTGCCGCCGGCAAATTGTTCTGGGTCTCCTCGGTGGTGAACGGCGGAACAGGCACCGCAGCCACGACGCGCGTTGCACGCGTGACTTTCCGAGTGATTGCTGATGATTGCAACGGCGATGAACAGGTGTCATTCGATCCTGCCATGGCACCCATCTTGCTCGCCGACGGCAACGGTACCCCTGCCTCACTGCCCACCGTCAACCCACTGCCGATCAGCATTGACAGTGTTGGCCCAGTCATCACCAATGTCCCCGCGGACCTTGTGGTGGCGGCAGATGCTGGTGCTGGTTGCTTGGCAGTTCGTGAGATCGGTACCCCAACCGTCACAGACAGTTGCAGCACCGCAGTGCTGACATGGTCTCGAAGCGATGGCGCCTTGTTACTTTCAGCGCCGTGGCTGTGTGGAACCACGGTCGTGACATGGACTGCCACCGACGCATGTGGTCGTACCTCCACGGCAACCACTTCGGTTACTGTGAATTCGTATCACCTGATGAATGTCACGGTCGCCTATGCAGGCAGTGGTTACGCATCATCAATGACCCGATGCATTGGCTTCCGCGTAGACGATGTAACCCTGACCGATGTCATGACCTTCATGAGCGGAACTGCAACTGCAACGCTGCAACTCCCGATCGGTGATTACAACTGCGCAACTGCTGATGATGATCTGCACAGCTTGGTATCCCAAGTTCCAGTGAGTATCAATGGAACCAACTACCAGATGACCGTCACTGGTGACTCTGCACTCATTAACGGTGACCTTGATGACGACAACGTAGTGAATGTCGTCGACTGGGGCGTCTTGGTGGTACGTGTGGGAATGGCCGCCGCAGTCAATACAGACTGCACCACGGTGGGCTTCCATGCAGACTTCGACGGCGATGGCACCGTGACCAACACTGACGGTAACCGCCTGCTGCAAAGCTTCCTTGTGCAGGGCGATACTGGCTGCAATGCTTTCAATGCGAATGGTGGACCAGTTGTAACGCGCATCTCCGTAGCCGATCTGTCAGTGATCGCAGGAATGAACGCCTCCGCCGCGGATATGAACCGCGACGGTGTAGTTGACGCCAAGGACATCGCGATGTGGACTCGTCTGCAATCGATGCCAGGACGCCAGCCACTCACTGCAAAGGGCGTCAGTAGCCGTAACTAACTAAGACTCGAGGGGTCAAACCCCACCACACACCGCGCAGGCACCATGGGACAATCCCCTGGTGCCTGCGCTGCTTTCTATCCCCGATACTGACTGACACGTTGATGCTTTGTGGCTAAACGAATCAAACGACAGCCCTGTTCTTGTAATTTGTTTCTCCACAGATATGATTGCTTCGAATTACAGTTGTAGGACCTTGTAACAAATAGATTTCGAGTTAACTTCCACTTTGGATAACGTCAACACTGTTATCTTTGGATCTCAATGTTCGTGATCCGCCACTTTCGGGACCAACCGCACGCATTTAGGAAAAAATGAAGAAGACAACCGGATTTGCTATCGCAATGTTTATGGCGCCGCTCACTGTAATCGCCACAAATGTTCAAGCTGCAGTGAACTACTCGCTCAAGGCCGTGACCTTCTACCAGTACGGCGCCCCGGGAGATGTGGTTGCGGGCTCTGTGTGCACAGACACCGGCTGGGTTCGCTTTATCAACACAGGAACCTCAACACTTACGGGAAACTTCTCGATCAGTGGTGTCGACGCTCAAGGCATCGGTCACACCGAATCGGTGTATCGCACCGTTGGCCCCGGCGAAACGCTCGGATCCATGTCTAACAATACCTGCGATAGCAGCAACGTTAACGGCTACAACAAGCGCCCGGGCGACACTGATCTCGGTATCGAGATCCGCTTCGACGGTACAGCTACCCAGAATGGTTCCTCGGAAAGCATTGCTCTCACCGTGTTCGATAAGGACGTTCACTCAGGGGTAGTTCGCTACCCATTTGGAACGGCTTCGGATTCTTATGTATTCCAAGGTGGCGACCCTTATGGTCGCGATACTGGCGATGACTTTGAAGTCACTCAGGCACCTGGTAGCCACACATGGTCCGGCGTCATTGCTCCGCCAACGGTTTCGATGGTTGGCATGGCTGACAGCTCCACCACCGCATGCGCGGCGATTGGTGATCTACTCACATTCGATGTGATTGTCACCAATCCACCAATCACACTCGTAGCTGGTCAGTTCGCAATCCGCTACGACACCACCGTCCTTCAGTTCGTAAGTATTGAAGGTGGCGAAAATCCAATCACGAGCATTCCGCTCACGTGGCCGAACGCCGCAGAAGGAAAGCTGTTCTGGGTGTCGTCTGTGGAGTCCGGCGGCACTGGCACAGCAGCTACCACCCGCGTAGCACGCTTGAAATTCCGAGCCATTGCCGATGACTGCGACGGTAATACCCAGGTCGCCTTTGACCCTGCATTCGCGCCAATTCTCACCGCCGACGGCAATGGCACCCCTGCCTCACTTCCCACCGTCAATCCACTGCCAATCACTATCGATAGCGTTGGGCCGGTCATCAGTAATGTCCCTGCGGACCTTGTGGTGGCAGCAGACGCTGGTGCTGGTTGCTTGGCAGTTCGTGAAATCGGTAACCCAACGGTGACGGATAGTTGCAGTGCGGCAGTACTGACGTGGTCTCGAAGCGATGGCGCAGCTCTGCTCTCCGCACCGTGGCTTTGTGGAACCACCGTGGTGACATGGACTGCCACCGACGCATGTGGTCGTACCTCCACGGCAGCCACTTCGGTTACTGTGAATTCGTATCACCTGATGAATGTAACGGTTGCCTATGCAGGTAGTGGTTACGCATCATCAATGACTCGATGCATTGGCTTCCGCGTAGACGATGTAACACTCACCGATGTCATGACCTTCATGAGCGGAACTGCAACTGCGACGCTGCAACTTCCGATCGGTGATTACAACTGCGCAACTGCCGATGATGATCTGCACAGCTTGGTATCCCAAGTTCCAGTAAGTATCAATGGAACCAACTACCAAATCACCGTCACTGGTGACTCTGCCCTCATCAACGGTGACCTTGATGACGACAACGTAGTGAATGTCGTCGACTGGGGCGTCCTGGTGGTCCGTGTTGGAATGGCCGCCGCAGTCAATACAGACTGCACCACGGTGGGTTTCCATGCGGACTTCGATGGCGATGGCACCGTGACCAACGCTGACGGTAACCGCCTGCTGCAAAGCTTCCTGGTGCAGGGCGATACTGGCTGCAATGCTTTCAACGCGAATGGTGGTCCAGTTGTAACGCGCATCTCGGTGGCCGACCTTTCAGTGATCGCTGGAATGAACGCCTCCGCCGCGGATATGAACCGCGACGGTGTGGTTGACGCCAAGGACATCGCGATGTGGACTCGTCTGCAATCAATGCCGGGACGCCAGCCATTGACAGCAAAGGGCGTCAGTAGCCGTAACTAAGTCAGGATGACGGGGTCACAACCCCGCTACACACCGCGCAGGCACCATGGGACAATCCCCTGGTGCCTGCGCTGCTTTCTATCCCCGACCTTGACTGGCGCAACGGCGTGCTGTTCTCTCGCGCGCATGATGATTGCTACACGCCAGCGCTTGCCACTCCTACAACTGAAGAGCGCGCCGATGCCTTCGCCGCCACCCGTGACTTCCGCGCCACGCGCCGCCACCTCACCGCTGAACTTGGATTTGGGACCGGCCTTTCGTTCCTTGCTGCATGGGCAGACTTTCGTGCCAATGCACCCGCTGATGCGCAACTCGACTGGGTGAGTGTGGAATCCGCGCCACTTGATCCCGCCACCATCGAACGCGCGCTCGCGCCATCCACCGCGCCACTCCTCTCAGACATCCTCTCCGAACTCCTCCGCGCACTTCCGCCACACATTCGCGGGATCCACCGTCGTGCCTTCGATGGCGGACGAGTACGTCTCACGCTTCTCTATGGCGACGTTCTTGAACTGCTGCCAGTCACTGACTTCATCGCTGACTCTTGGCAACTTGATGGCTTCACTCCAGATCGCAATCCCGAAATGTGGTCCGCCGAGACATTTGCACAAGTGGTCGCGCACGCACGCGTCGGCACCACCATCGCGGGACGATTCGCACCGCCCCCAGTGCTCGAACGCCTGAAATCACTGGGATTTGCGTTCCCCGCCACCAATACACCCAGCGCGCCCGCATCCTCACCCGCGTCCAACGCCGGCGCTGCACACCCCCCGCTTTACGGCACACTGACACGCACACCCGAGAAACGCGCCTTCCGCCAACTCCCGCGCTGGTTCTCCATGCCGCATCCAGCAACCGCGGCAGACACCCTCCAGCCCGCCGCCATCCCAACCGCCATCGTCGTCGGTGCCGGCCTCGCCGGTGCCTCCGCCGCGCGCGCACTCGCGGAACGTGGGATCACTGTGACCGTCATCGACGCTGGCTGTGCCGCCGGCCACGCCTCCGCTGCGCCACGCGCTGTGCTCGCCCCGTATCTCGCGAGTTGGCAAAGTCCACAAACCCGCGTAGTTGCACAAGCATTCATGCTCGCGCGCGCAGTGATGGAGCGCGTGGGCGCGCCGCTCAATCCGTGCGGATTGCTGCACCCCGTCAACAGTGATGATGAATGGGGCTATGAGCAATCGATCGCCGAGTGGGGCTGGCCCGCTGAACTGCTCCGCCTCATCAGCGCCGATGAAGCAACCAGCGTCGCGGGCACATCGCTCAGCAATACAACCAATCCAGAAGGCGCCATCTTCGTCCACGACGCCGCCACCACGCGACCAGCGGAAACCGTGCGCGCCCTGCTCACACACCCCGCTATCACGCTCCACGAACACGCGCCCGTCGCGCGCCTGCGACACACTGATGACGGTTGGCATGTTGATACCGAAAGTGGTCGTACCTTCGATGCCAACATCGTGGTGATCGCAACTGCCGGCATCCCAGCCGCCGCGTTACCCAACATGCCAGAGGCGCTTGCATCCGACGCGCTTCCATCCATTCCGTTCAACGCCACACGCGGGCAACTCTCAACGCTTGCGTTTGACGATGCATTTGCTGGCGCAAGCGCCGTGCCATTTACCGTGGTAAGCGCCAATGGATTCGCAATGCCGCCCGTCGACGGCGCACTGTGCGCTGGTGCCACCTATGAGCGCGAACGATTGACCACCGGACCCACGCCGCACGATGATGCTGTCAATCTTGGTCACATCGAACGCCTGCTCCCCGCCCTTGCTACCTGCACTCCCAATCGACGCGGCGCATGGGCAGGCATCCGCACCTCCGTCAACGACCATTGCCCAGTGATCGGCCCGGTGATTGCCGACGCGCAATTCCGTGAATCATTCGCGCGCCTACCGCACGGTCCATTCGCCGCGGCATGGCCTGACGCCCCGCTACTTCCTGGGCTGTTCGTCACGCTCGCCCATGGTTCACGCGGAACATCGACGGTGTTCCTTGCCGCAGAACTCATCGCCGACATGGTGTGTGGCACACCACGGTGCATCGCTGATGACCTGCTGCCCGCGGTGCTACCGCAACGGTTTCTTGTGCGCGAGTTGCGTGTCGGCACGCGCGAATAGTGTCGCGCGCCGCCAAGTGCGTTCGCCTGCACTCTCATCGAACGACATCGCAGAACACAATCTTCTTGAGCGGCCAAGCGTCAAACTCTTGACGACCTTCAAGTCGCCGACCAAGATCCGGGAACTTCGATCGAAGTTGAGCAAGGTCGCCGTCAGATGCAAGCACAACACCATCTGGATGAGCGTCAATCCAGGCCTGTAGATCTTCAGATGCATCAACTGCATCAAGCCACCGACCCAAGTACCAATCAATAGTGAGGTTGCGCAATCGATATACGACAATCGGTCGCGTCTCTGCTGCCACTGCCTGTGCTACTGGCCGGGCGCCCATCGCGGTCATGGCAACATCTTCGGCGTGGTGAAACCCAATCCACACAAAGACCATGCCTGCGAAATACACGCCCAGCGCTGGCAGCCGTCGCTCGCGCATCGGCCACCATGCCAACATAATCCACGTGGCAATCATGGCTGGAATCACTGGGAGTGTGAGCCATAGCAAGGTCCATCCAGCGGCCCATGCTGGTGCCAAACCCTTGAGAATGAGCACCACCGCAGCACCCGGAAGCAACAATCCAACGCCCGTCATAGCAATGGCCGTGGTGTGGCGTACATCGGGCGGCTTGGTACCAGCGGGCACGTCGGCCATCGATCCATCAACCCAGCGCGCCAACATACCGGCCACCAACATGGCGAGTGGTGGGGCCAACGGCAAGATGTACGTGGGTGACTTGCGACTCAAGATGCTGAACCCCAAGAGCGGAAGAATCACCGCCACCAATAAGAGTGCTCGTTGATCCCCCGTACGCAAGCACGCCCAGGCGCGCGCGAAGGTCATGTTGAACCACGGCAACGTCAGCATGGTGGTGGCAGGAAAGAAACCCGCAAAGAACACCAAGAACAGTAACCACCACGGGTCGTGCAGACTGACACCGGTAAATCGATCGACAAATTCGAAATTCCATACCTCAAGCGCGCGCACTGGATCAGTCACCCAATAGCCATACGCCACAAATCCCAGCGGCGCGATGGCGAGTGGCAGTCCAACCAGTGGCATCAGAAGGCGCAGGTCGCGCAACCGCCCGGCCAGCGCCAACCACACTGCAACAATGGTGACTGGTGCAAGAACCAAGGGCCCTTTGGTCAGACCAACCAGCGCGGAACTTGCCCAGAACGCTGCTATCCAACCAAGATGACGGCGGCCATTACTCATGGCGAGCCATGCAGAACAGAGCGCCATCCACCACCACGTGGTCAGCATCGGATCAGTGATCGCCAATCGACCGATGATTTGAAACAGCGGCATCACTGCTAGCAAACCAACGGCAAGCATCGCCACCAACGCACCCGCTGTTCTTCGTGCAAATACAAAGAGCGTCAACAGTGTCAGTGTCGACGCAATGGCACTCGGCAATCGCGGCGAGATATCTTCGTGCCCGAAATAGCGAATGCTCAGCGCCTGCGCCCAGTAAGTGAGCGGTGGCTTAGTGACGTGCAAGTGGTCGCGCAGTACTGGCTGCAGCCAGTTGCCGTGTTCGGCCATCCATCCGCTGACTGCGGCATAGCGGCCCTCGTCGGGCGGGAACAAGGAATGATTGCCAAGTGAATGCCAAATCAGCAGCACCGAAGCCAACACCACGGCCCACTGCGCCCAGCGCGGAGCTTCATGTGGGCGTTCGGTCACTTGCATTTGGTCATTAAAGCCGCTTTGAGCGAGCCGTGCTGACGAGTGGAACCGGGGTTCTCACTCGGCTCGGCTCGCGACCGGTCAAACCCCCGCAGAAACCACCGGCTGTGCGCCGCGCTCACTGACAAGCACCACCAAGAGATTGGTGACCATCTCTGCCTTTTGCTCAGCGGTGAAGGTGGCAATTCCCTTGGCAGCAATCTGTTCCATGGCAAGTTCCACCATGCCAACCGCGCCCTCAACAATCTTCTGCCGAGCAGCCACTACTGCGGTGGCCTGCTGCCGTTGCAACATCGCAGCAGCAATTTCCGGCGCGTAACTCAGGCTAGAAATGCGACTTTCCAGCACTTCCACCCCGGCGCCGCGCAGGCGTCCATCAAGTTCATCCTTGAGGCGAAGGCCGATCAGATCAGTGCTGCCGCGAAGACTGGTGCCACCAGGCTCGGGCGAGTCATAGTGGTAATGACTGGCCAAATTACGCAGCGCGGCTTCGCTCTGAATCTCCACGTAGCGCTCATAGTTATCCATTGCAAAGATCGCCTCCGCTGTGTCCACGACGCGCCACACCACTACCGCCGAAATCTCAATAGGGTTTCCATCAAGATCATTGACCTTCAATGGATGCCGAGAGCGCACTCCCTCCTGCACCACCTTGCCACCCGCATCGGTCACGTTTGGTGCCTGTTGCGCCCCAGTTTCAAAGGTACGAACCCGCAGTGTGATGCGACGCTTGATTGTGAACGGGTTGGTCCAATGCAGCCCAATAGCGCGCACCGTTCCGCGGTAGTGACCAAACAACACCAATGCGCGGCTCTCATTGGGATTCACAATGAAGTAGCCACACAGCGACAGTAAGAACAAGATGCCACACGGCACCGCAAGAAGACCAGGTAGCGGTTCAAAGTGACGCGCTGCGATGACTACCAATAGGACCGCGCCACCCAAGAGCGCAACACTTACTGGCGCAAGCAGCCAGCCCGAAAAGGGGCGAAACGGGCTCTCATGAAATTTGCCGTCAAGGACAAGGCCCGATGAAGTTGTTGGCGCGTTCGCTTCAGCCATGGATGAATCTCCTGGTGGGGATCGTATCCCTAACAATGTGGGTAAATACTCAGAATTACTTGCCAAGCAGTACTGTACGGAATATACTACCAACTTCGTGCCTCCTGACATTGCGGACAAACTCCTGCGCGACCTCAGCCTTGGCACTGCATGGCTAGTGGTGCTTGCAGCCATCGCCCGCGCGGCAACGCCCATCCATGGATACGAAATCGCCCGGCAATTGGCGGATGAAGCGCCCGAGGGACTCTCCTTCAAGCAAGGCACCTTGTATCCAATGCTGCGCTCCATGGAAGCCGACGGTTTAGTCAAGAGCACACTGGTTGCCTCACACGAAGGACCAGCACGCAAGTGCTTCACATTGACCGCTGAAGGGCGCCGCGTCTTGAACGCATGGTGCGAAACATGGCGAAGTACCAACAAATGGGTCAATCGCGTTCTGGGAGGCATTGATGGAACACGCTGAATCCACCACCGCACACAAAATTGTGCGCTTGTACATCGCGCAGCTCGCCCTAGAACTTGAGGGCGCCGACGCAGCGTTGCGCCATGATGCCATCATTGATGCTGAACAACACCTGAGCGCAGCCATACTCGCGGGCGCTACCGCCGATGTGGCGATCACTGAATACGGCACACCGGCCGAAATTGCGCGCGCCTACATGGACGCTGACTCCACACACCGCTCCTGGCGCAGCGCACCCGCGGCCACCGAGCATCACACTGTTGCCACGCCAACCCGGCGCCACCTGCATGAAATCCCTGTTTTTGGCGCATGGTTCGATCGCCGCGCTTGGGGGGCGATCGCCTACTTCGGCGCTGTTGGATTCATTCTCTCCATTGGCTATTTCATCTGGTCAGTCACCATTGGTTCACTGGTCATCGGGCTCGCTCCAATCGTGATTGGAATTCCATTGCTCGTCCTGCTGCTTGGTTCAGCGCGCGCGCTGTGCTTGTTTGAAGGCAAGGTGGTGCAGTTATTCCTTGGAGTGCGCATGCCACAGCGGACGCAACCCATCCAAGGTGCCGACCACGTTGGATTCTGGCAGCGAATCTGGTGTTGGTTGCGTGATGTCCGAAGTTGGCTATCACTTGGATACTTGCTGGGAAATTTCCCGGTGAGCCTAGTGTTATTTGTCATCATCGCTGTGCTCACTGCAAGCAGTGTCGTGCTGATGAGCTTGCCATTCATGCATTTCGCCGGTGCGCCGATCGCACAGGTTGATCTTGACAGCGGTGTCAACATTCAGGCCTTCGGGGAGACGATTCCCGATGAAAACGGCGAAGTGCGGCTACCGCTTATTGTCAGCATCGGACTGGGTGTGGTTGGATTCTTGATGTTCACCGGAACACTATGGATCGCTCGTGGCTTCGGTTGGATGTATGGGCACGTTGTGCAGGCCATTCAGGTAGCACGGCCACAGGCAGTCAATCCCCCACGCATTCAATGAAATCAACCGTGGCATTACAGGAGATATCTCAATGAAATTCACACTCGCCTTGCGCGGAACAACCCTATTTCTATCGATCGCAGCACTAGTGGCTGTTGCGGGATGCATCACCGTTGAGAGCAGCACGGTTGCTGACCCCGATCACCGCAGCATTCCCGTCATCACTACTACATCAGTAGCCGATGGTGGAAAGTTGCTCGTTGATGGCATCAACGGCCGCGTGACGGTTTCGCGCGATCCAACACTTTCCAAGCTTGAAGTCTCCGCTGAATTCCACTGCGGTGGTGCAACGCAAGCCGAGTCGAATGATCGAGTGAAGCGCACACGTTTGATCGCCGAGCGAACCGCTGACGGCGCAATTCGTGTTCACGCCCAATTCCCAGCACTTCAGTCCGGTGCAGCGCACTCCCCTTCTGATTCCGCCAATCTTGACATCCGCGCTGCGCGACTTGACGGTATCGAAATTGCAACAACTAACGGTCGCATCAAGGTGGAAGGATTCGCCGGCGAGTTGAAAGCGCGAACCTCCAATGGCGGCATTCGAATCAATGGTCACAGCGGTCCAGTACTACTGCAAACATCAAACGGCGCGATCGATGCGCGCAACATCGGTACGCCTGCAGAGTTGGAAACCTCCAATGGAACCGTAGAAGCGCAGCTGGCATCCGGCCAGGATGGACCAGTGAGTGTTCGCACCTCAAACGGTGGCGTACGCCTGGAACTGCCTGTTTCCTGGAGCGGGCACGTCGAGGCGGAGACATCGAACGGCCGCGTCAACCTTGAAGGCGGTGGTCGCTCCAAGAACATTGCCTTGGAAAAAGCCCACGGCACGATGGACATTGATGGCGCCGGAAAGTCCAAGGCCAGCATTCTCAGTTCGAACGGCAACGTTCGTGTAACAGCACTCGCAGCGCCAGCGCAGTCCGCTCCAACTACCACCCCACCCAAGTAGCGCTCCGCCACCAGTACACACGCGGCGGCTGCAATACGCGTTAACGCCAACAAATACACCCACTACTCATCCATCACGTCTTCGCGTTCAAGGAAACCAATGCTGCAAATCAGAGACCTCGTCAAGATCTACCCAGGCCCCGTTGCTGCCCTCAAGGGCGTGTCGCTCGACATCCCGCAAGGTCTGTTCGGCCTGCTCGGTCCCAACGGTGCGGGTAAGAGCACGCTCATGAACATCCTGAGCGGCCTGCTTGAACCCACCGGCGGCAGTGTCACGCTTGATGGCGTGGACATCGTGAAAGACCCGCGCGCGGTGTGGAGCCGCCTTGGCTACCTGCCGCAAGATTTTGGTTTCTACCCATCGCTTAACGGCGCGCAGATGCTTGACTTCCTGCTTCGACTTAAGGGCGTGGACGCACCGCAAGGGCGCAAGAAACTAGTTGCAGAACTGCTCGAACGTGTCAATCTCACCGACGCCGCCAAGCGCAAGGTGAAGACGTACTCCGGCGGCATGCGCCAGCGTCTTGGCATCGCGCAAGCCATCGCAGGCAACCCGCGCCTAGTGATCGTCGATGAACCAACCGCCGGCCTCGATCCGGAAGAACGCCAACGCTTCTACCGAATCCTTGCCGAGCTTGGACGCGATCGCATCGTGCTGCTCTCCACGCACATCGTTGAAGACATCGCCACACTGTGCCCGCGCTTTGCGGTGATCCGCGGCGGTCGCTGCGTCACCAGCGGTAGCACCTCCGAGGCGCGCAACCGTCTTGAGGAACGCGTGGCCGAAGGCATCGTGACACCTGAGAAGCTCGAAGAAATCCGACGCTCACACCGCGTGACCCAAGCGGTGCTTGTGGAAGGTTCCATGTTCCGCACCCGCGTGCAGGGCGCGCCAGGATCACAGCCCACTGGCTTCGTACAAGTGCCGCCCACGTTGGAAGACGTCTACTTCGGCGTCATGGACGAGAGCCGCGCCGACGATGCCGCGCACGCAATGAACGCTGCCTAATCACACACACTACGGACCACCCATGCGCCGCACACTCACTCTTGCATTCCTTGAACTCCGCACCTCGTGGCGACGCCCGGCGTGGTGGGTGCTGCTTGCCATCCTGTTCTTTCTGACGTGGGGCTTCTCCTCCGGGAGCGTCACTATCGGTAGCGGTGGCACCCAGGCTGGCGGTGATCGCGCGTTCATCAACAGTGAGTTCAACCTGGCGTTCGGCGACATCCTGGTCTTCTCACTCTTCTATCTGTTCTTCGTGTGCACGGCGTTTGGTAACGCGGTGAATGAGGACGACACACTTCGCGTCATGCCGATCGTCGGCAGCACCGGCCTTACTCCACGCGAATACGTGATCGGTCGCTGGCTCGGCATCGCATTAGTGTTCGGTGTGATCATCACACTGCACCTCTTCATGCAGATCGGGTTCTTCGAGATGTACCCACTCTCGGAGCCAGAAAAAATGCGCGGCCCGTTCGCACTCGTGAACTACCTGCGACCCATGGTGATGTTTGTCGCCATTCCGATCCTCGCGCTCGGCGCCATCGCATTTGCGATCGGCTCCATCACCCGCCAGACCGTGCTGGTGTTTGCGTTGCCAGTAGCGCTCCTTCTTTCCAGCCTGTTCTTTATCTGGAACTTCTCACCAGAGTGGCTACCACACTGGGGCAACCGCGCATTGCAAGCCATAGACATCACCGGCTTCCGCTGGCTCAACGAAACCTGGCTGAAGGTGGACAAGGGCGTGGCGTTCTACAACCACGAGCCATTGAGTTTCGACGCGCTGTTTACGGGCGCTCGCGTGGCCCTGGTAGTCGCCGCAGGCATCGCACTCTTGGTAGCCGCGCAGCGCGAGCAGCGCCGCATGCGTAGCCCGCACGCCGTGACCGCCACTGACGCAGAGCGCATCATCGCGGACGCCGACCGCGCCCGCCGCGAGCGCGAAGCAGCGCCGCGTAAGGAATCGTCGCTTGCATCACTCGGCATGAGTTCCGGCCATGTCGGCGTACTGGCCGCCGCGGTGGATGCATTCCGCGCCGAAGTGCGCGAAATGCGTCGCTCACCGGGTCTCTGGATCTTCGTCCCGCTGATCATTCTGCAGACGGTGGGTCCGGCGATCTACTCGCCCGGACCGTTCGATACGCCGAAACTCACCACGCCCGGCAGTTTCGCCGCGCAGAGTTACAACACGATCACGCTGCTCTCCATCTTCTTGATGCTCTACTACTTCACTGAAAGCCTGGCGCGCGATGAACGTTCGCGCATTGCTTCCATCGTGAATGCCAGCCCATCGCGCACGGGTGCACTGACGCTCGGACGCATGGCGGCGTGCACCACTGTGGTGGCGGTGGCGCTCTTTGGTGGTCTTTGGGCTGCCATGATCTTGGCAATGGTGGTGCAAGGCGTGCAGTCGGGCATCATGCTCATGCCGAGTCCCGGCCCGTTGGTCATCGCTTGGGGCGCCATGCTTCTGCCCACGCTTTTTGCATGGATGTGCTTCATGACGCTCATCTGGAGTCAGTTCCGCAATCGCTACGCCGTGTACGGCGCTGGCATCGGCGCCATGATCCTCACCGGCTGGTGCGTGCAGATGGGCTGGATGAACTGGGTATTCAATTGGCACCTATGGGGTGACCTCACGTGGACAGATTTCGGCGCATTGGAACTCGACCGCGGCGTGTTGGTCCTGAACCGCGTGCTGTGGATCTTGGTTGGTCTAACGCTCCTACACATCTCGCTTGAATGGTGGCGACGCCGCACGCCGGATGCGCAGGGCATCACCACGCGCCTGCAATTTGCGCGCGCGTGGAAGCGCGTCATGTGGATGCTTGTCTTCGGTGGCCCAGCCATCGCCGTGGGAATCACGCTGGCACTCATGGTGCGCAGCGGACCAAACGGCGGTCCAGAACGCAAGGCACAACGTGATTACTACGTCGGCAACGCATCGACGTGGAAGGATGTGCCGCAACCGGAGCTCATGAAGGTCGATCTTGATCTCAACCTTGATCCCGCTGCCAACAGTATTGCGGTCAAGGGCAGTTACGGTCTGCGTAACACCACCGACAAGCCGATGCGCCGCATTGCCGTCACACCCGACAGCACGTTCGAAGGCGTGAAGTTCACGTTCGAAGGAAAGACCTGGGACCCCGAGGAAGCAACCAAGGAGCGCAAGGAAAACCCGCGTCACCCAGTCTGCGAAAACAGTTCCGGTCTGTGGATCTTCACGCCCAAGGAACCGCTGGCACCCGGCGCGGAAGTCACACTCGGCTTCGAACACGTGGCGCACGTCCCCGCTGGCACGCGCAAGAATCCGGCCGGCGCAGGCGAGTTCATCTTGCCCGCGGGCACCGTTCTCAACAGCTTCGGCGTGTCATTTATGCCGATGCTCGGCTATGTAGACGGCGTGGGCATGGACCCGGAACGCACTCCAGAAGCAAAGCGCCCCGAGCCGGATGATTGGAAGAAGGTCACCAAGACCGCCTTCGGCACCGGTGGCCACACTGATATGACCGCGCGCGTGAAACTGCCTGCCGAGTACCGAGCCAATATGCCCGGCGTGTGCACTTCTGACACTGTCGATGGCACCACTCGCACCATGGAATGGAAGAGCGATCATCCAATCATGGCCGTCAACCTGGTGGCTGGAAAGTGGCAGGAATCAAAGGGTGAACGCACCGCTATCTGGCACCTGCCCGCACACTCATTCAATGTGCCGGCGATGTTGGAAGCGCTCGACGGCGCGCATGAGTGGTATTCGAAGTGGTTCTGGCCATACCCGTGGAAGGAACTCCGTATCAGCGAATTCCCAGGGCTCGCCGACTACGCACAAGGCTTCCCGACAAACATCGTCTTCAGCGAGTCCATCGGATTCTTAGCAAAGCCCAGTGCTGAGCAAGACGCACCGTTCATGATCGTGGCGCACGAAACCGCGCACCAGTGGTGGGGCAACATCCTCCCTCCTGGCGACGCACCGGGTGGCAACATCCTGAGTGAAGGAATGGCGAACTTCTCCACAGCACGTCTCTTCCGGCAACTCCGCGGCGACCGCGCGCGGCAGGCGTTCATGCGCGAAATCGAATTCACCTACGCCAACCAGCGAAGTGTGGATGAAGAGCGCCCAATGACGGAGGTCGACGGCAACCGCCGCGGCGACGGCACCGTGACCTATGACAAGGGTGGCTGGGTCTTCTGGATGCTCATGGAGCATCTCGGCGATGACAAGATGGATGAAGGCTTGCGCGCGTTCATCGGCAAGTTCAAGGACGGCCCCGACTATCCGCTCCTGCAAGATTTCATCGCCGCCATGCGCCCCTTTGCCAAGGACGCTGCCGCCTACGACGCGTTCGTCGACCAATGGTTCTTGCGCGTTGTAATTCCAGAAATCAAGGTGGAATCAGCACAATTCACCGCACCCGCCAAGGATGGCGATCCATGGCGAACGGTAGTGACTGTGCGCAACGTCGGCACTGGAACTGTTCCGATCGAAATTGCCGTGACCAACGGTGAAGATCGTTGGCCGCAGGCATCTCTGCCCCGAACTGCTGAGGAGCGCACTGCAGCAGCAAAGCAGCGCGATGAATACAAAGACGCCCGCGGTACTCACACGATTGCCGCTGGTGCAACCGCGGAGTACGTAATCGAAACAGCCTTCCAACCAAAGAAGGCCATCGCCGATCCCGACGTTCACACCCTGATGATTGGCCGAAAGACTGCCGAAGCGGACATTTCAGAAGCGCCCACTGAGACGCCGAAGAATTCTTAACTTCCAGCAGTTGCCGCTGCACGCTTGCGCTCTGCAGCCTTCTGCGCAGAGAGCACCAGCCCGGCGCCCAAAACCGCAACAACACCCGCCGCCCATTGCTTGCCGGAAAGCACTTCGCCAAAGTACGCGGCGCTGAACGCGCTGACGATAAATGGCTGCAATTGCAGCACTCCTGCTGTAGTCGCTACTCCCATGCGGTCGATGGCCGTGTAGTAAAGAACATGGCCGATCGCAATGCCAAAGAAGGCACTGAGACCAAGCGACCAGAGTTCGCTGCTCCCCAAGTCAAGAACCTCCGCGCCATGCCCACGCGCAAACGCCAGCATGCACGCCACCAGTGTTCCGCCCGTGTAGAGCGCAATCACTCCGAAGGCAAACACCGGGTGGTAGCCATACATGAACTTCCGGACAGCAAGTCCGTACACGCCGTAACCAATGCCGGCGAACACGGCAAGCAACACACCAATCATGGAGCTGCCTTCCAGAATATTGCCGCCACCAAGCAGCACCCCCGCCACTCCGCAAATCAGTAGCCCCAATCCTCCGAGGTATCGCACCGAGGCGATCGTGGCGCGCTCGGCCGGAAAGAGCAGGTACGCACCAATTGCAACCGCCACCAATTGCAACCGCAATCCAAAGGTCAACAGCCCTGGATTCACGTAACTGTGTGCTGCCGTGAACGCCACTTGTGCCACCGTGTTGGCGACGGCAGGAATCAGCGCCGCACGCCAAATCGTGCGCGGTAGAACGCCACGTGAAAGCGCCCACAACACTGCTGGTAGCCAAAATAAAGCGCTTGCTCCGTAGCGCCATCCGTTGTTGGTCCAGTGATCAATGTAGCCCGCAAGATGCCGCACAAAGAGTGGAACTGTTGACCAACACGCAAGCGTTGCCATCAAGACAAGAACGCCCTCCGAGCGCTTCATGTGTCGCACTGCAAAGCTTGAAGCCGCCGATGGCACTGCGCGCATGCGCCGCAGCCCACTCATCCGAGCGCCAGCCTGCCGCCATCAACCGGAAGATTGACGCCAGTGAGATACGAAGCCGCGGGTGAAGCCAAGAACACCGCTACCGCTGCAATTTCTTCAGGCGCGCCCAAGCGACCCATGGGCACCGTTCGAAGCGCGTCGGCCTCTACTTCTTGCGCCGAAGTACCGGCGCGATGTGCACGTCCTTCAAAGAGCGAAGCAAGCCGAGCCGTGCGCGTAAAGCCCGGAAGAATGGTGTTCACGGTAATTCCAAACGGCGCCAATTCCACTGCCAGTGATCGACCCCAGTTGGCTACCGCCGCGCGAATAGTGTTTGAAACACCCAACCCACGGATGGGCGTCACCACACTGGTGGAAGCGATGTTGATGACGCGTCCGTAGCCAGCTTCGCGCATGCCCGGCGCAAACACTTGCACCAGCGCGTGGTTGGCCAAGAGGTGCATCTCAAACGCCTTCGTAAAGTCCTCAGGCTTTGCTTCGATAGCCGCGCCCGCCGCTGGACCGCCGGTGTTGTTCACCAGCACATGGACGGGGCCAGCGCTACCCA
Organism: Phycisphaera mikurensis NBRC 102666; assembly: GCA_945878575.1. Taxonomy (GTDB): domain Bacteria; phylum Planctomycetota; class Phycisphaerae; order Phycisphaerales; family SM1A02; genus UBA966. The sequence continues at coordinate 25,611 of CAMDUB010000003.1, forward strand.
AGTGCGTACGCGCCGCAAAGTCCACATCCTTGGCGCTGCTGAAGTCCACCTCCACGCTCCAGTGCCGCTGCCCGACGGGCTTCGGCAGTTCTTCCAGCGTCCGCATCAGGCCTTGGTCATTTCGGCCACACACGGTCACCGTCGCGCCAGCGGCCGCCATGGCGATAGCCGTGGCCTTACCGATCCCCTGGGTAGCGCCACACACAAACGCGTGGCGGCCAAAGAGCGGGAGGTGTGCGGTAGCGGGGGCGGGAGCCGGGGCGGTCGTCATTGCCGCAGCGTATCGAACCCCGGGGAGCGGTAGAACACGGCAGATGACGATCGCCACCCTTGCTGTCATGGCCCTGCTTGCCCAAGGAATTCCGCCCGCCGCGCCGGTGGCCGCGCCGCCGGCAACACCGCCACTCACCCGCACCACCGTTCCTGGCCACTGGGAGGGAAACGGCCTCCCCGAAGGTACCGACGGCATCGCGTGGTACGTCGGCGAGATCACCCTTGACGACCTCGACCGTGCCACCGATATGGTGTTCACACCTGGCAACATTGACGATGCTGACGAGTCATGGTTTAACGGCACGCGCATCGGCGCCACCGACGGATTCCAAACCGAGCGCGCGTACACCGTTCCAAAGTCACTGTTGCGCACCGGCGTCAATCGTATTGCTATCCGTGTCACTGACATCGGTGGCGCCGGTGGATGGGTTGGAACGCCCACATTGAAACCAACACTCGCAGGTGACGCGTGCGCCTTTGATCTCTCCGGAACGTGGTGGATCTGCCAAGGGGATCATCCAGAGTTAGCAACCTTTGATCCGGTCATGGATCCCGATTTGCACGCGCGCATAGTGCCCATTCCGGTCGGCACGCGCCGCATGAAACTCACGCCCATGGCAACAGCCACCGGCACACTTCCAGACCTTTGGTACACCGAGCCCGCCGCTGCATGGACCGACGCACTGCCCGTTGGTAACGGCCGCATGGGCGCCATGGTGTTCGGTGCTGTCCAGCATGAGCGATTGCAACTGAACGAAGCCACCGTGTGGGAAGGCAACGCAAACGACCGCAATGCGCCTGCATCCAGCGAGTTCTTTCAAAAAGCGCGCGCGCTTGCGCTTGCTGGAAAGATCTTAGAAGCACAGCAAATCATTCAAGATCATTGCATGTTGCCGAGCGACATGATGCCACGCAGCCATCAAACGCTTGGTGATCTCTCTATCAAACTGGTTGACGAACCACGTGCCGCCTCTGAGTATCGGCGCTCACTCACCATGCGCACCGGTGTTGCAGCCAGCAGATTTCAGGTGGACGGTGTTTCCATCGTCCGCGAAGTGATCGCCAGTGCTCCTGATGAATTGCTACTCATTGACACGCGTGTCGAAGGCGAAGGAACTCTCCCCGCCATGCGCATTCAATTACACCGTGACAACTTTGAGACCGATGTACCGGTGCACACCGCTATTCCAACCCGGCAGGGAGCGCGACTCTCATTCACTGGGCACACCGGCCAAGGTGGCGTGGGTTACGCATCCACTGCCGACATTCAGTCCGACGGCGGAACCATCACCATCGAAGGCGGCGATGCGGTGGTGCGCGGTGCAAAGTCATTCACTATTGCCATTGCCGCGCGCACCGACTACTTCGGAAGCAACCCCGCCCTGCAATGCGAGAACGATCTTCGAAGCGCAGTGTCTGGTTGGCCTGCACTCAGCGAACGCGCCAGTGCCTGGTTTGCCAAGTCCATGGACCGCGTGTCGCTTGACCTTGGCGGTCCTTCGCCTGAAGCCAGCGTCATTCCAGATCTTCTTTCTACACCGGCGCGCCTCGCTCGCTTTCGAACCAAACCAGAATGGGACAATGACTTCATTTCCCTGTATTTCCAGTACGGGCGCTACTTACTGCTCTCCTCCAGTCGACAAGGAAGCCTGCCCGCCAACTTGCAAGGCATTTGGAACCAACACTTCCGCGCGCCATGGAACGCTGACTTCCACACCAATATCAACGTGCAGATGAACTACTGGCCAGCGGGTCCGTGCGCACTTGTAGAGACAGAACTTCCACTCATTGACTTGCTTGACAAAATTCGCGTGCGCGGCGTGCGCACTGCACAAGATCTTTACGGCGCGCGTGGTTGGTGCTGCCATCACATCACCGATGCGTGGGCCATGACTGCGCCAGAGGGCCAGACGGTGTGGGGCATGTACCCGCTCGGCGGTACGTGGTTGGTGCGACATGCGTGGGAACACTACGAGTACACCAACGACACCGCGTTCCTACGCGACCGCGCATGGCCAGCACTGGACGGAGCAGTTCGATTCCTCCTTGACTACTTAGTGAAGGATCCAACCACCGGCATGTTGGTCAGTGGTCCAAGCACCAGTCCAGAAAATACTTTCATACTCCCCGATGGATCGCATGCGAATCTCAGTATGGGCACATCCATGGACCAGTGGATCGCCCGAGACCTCTTGGTGAATTACCTTGATGCCGCGCGCGTACTTGGGCGAGGCAACGAAGCGCTTCCCATTGAAGCTACTGAAGCACTTAAGCACCTCGCTATGCCCACCGTGGCCGCTGACGGCCGACTCATGGAATGGTCAAAGCCCTACGGCGAAGCGGAGCCTGGGCATCGACACATGAGCCACTTGTATGGGCTGCACCCCGCCAATTTCATCAGCACCGACGCAACACCCGCATTGGCCGCGGCGGCACGCGCAAGCCTGGAATTCAGGCTGAAGAACGGTGGCGGCCACACCGGGTGGAGCCGTGCGTGGCTCATCAATTTCTGGGCGCGGTTACACGATGGTGAAAGAGCGTGGGCGGACATCTGCGCGCTGCTCTCGCATTCAACCCTGCCCAATCTCTTTGACGATCATCCACCGTTTCAAATCGATGGCAATTTCGGTGGTACTGCTGGTATTGCAGAAATGCTCATGCAGAGCCATATCCGCACGTGGAGCGCCGGTCATCTTGTACACCGCATCGATCTCTTGCCCGCCCTGCCGCGTGAGTGGAGTGACGGTCGCGTACGCGGCTTGATTGCGCGCGGCAATGTTGTGGTGGACATGCAATGGAAACACGGCACCATCGCCCGTGTGCAATTGGACTCGCCAGATGCGCGTGAACTGCGCATCAAGATGCCCGCTGGCGTGACTCGCGCTCACGTAGCAGTGGCAGGTCAAGCGCCCATCGACCTGCCGATCCCAGACGGGATCGTCATCATTCCGCGCGCGGCAGCACCCACGCCACGGAGCGTGGTGATCCTGCCGTAAGCACGGACCGCGCCGTCACTCTTTCGGCTTGGCGGCGCGCAATGTGACGTCCAATTCGATTTCTTTGCCGTCGCGCCAAACCTTCACTTTGACAACATCGCCAGGCTTCTGAGCACGGAGCTTGGCCATCATGGTGCCTGTGCTTTCCAGATCCTCGCCGTTCCAAGACACCAGAATGTCGCCCTTCATAATCCCGGCGTCACTTGCCGATGTATCTGCGCTCACGCCGTCAACCAGAACACCCTTCTCTGGAGCGCCAGCTTCGCGATCATCGTCGTTCATGGATGGCATCACGCCCAAACGGACGCCTGCATAACCGCGATCGGCAGTCCTGCCACTGTCTTGCTGAAACTCCAGGCGCTCCGGTCGAGTAGCGACCGTGGTGGCGATATCAGCTGCCAATGCAACAATCTTTGCCGCCCCCTCCGGATTCAAGGTGTAACCCTTGTCCTTGGGCGTGTGATAGATGTCGTGATTTCCGGTGTACATAAACAGCACCGGAATACCCGCACCATAGAAGCTGGCATGGTCACTCGGTCCGCGACCGGACGGGTCAGCGTGGATCGTCAAGCCACTGCGTTCAAAGATTGGCCGCATCACATCAATCATGCCCTTGGCAGAACTCATGCCGCCAACACTCAGGTCATCGGAACGCAGACGACCCACCATGTCCATATTCACCATCAATGACATCTTGTCGTTTGCGATCGTTGGATGCTCGACATACCAGCGCGAACCACGAAGGCCACTTTCTTCACCGGTAAATCCAAGAAACAGAATGCTGCGCGCATCCTTCGGTGCATCCTTACCCCCGTAGAGCTCTGCCATCGCCTGCGCGATGCACAGCATGGCTGCCGTACCACTGGCATTGTCATCGGCGCCGGGATGCAACTGGCCGGTGTACTGCGGGCTGGTGCCAAAGTAACCGTATCCAACGTGGTCAAAGTGTGCGCCTACCACCACCCATTCATCCGCCAGCGCGCCTTTGCCACGTAAGACTCCGCCCACATTCTGTGTTGGTGTGCCGCCGTTCGACAACTTGGTTTCAATAGAAACCTTGGCATCATCGCTCAGGGCAACCGTCTTGATTTCGCCAGCGTCGGCACGCTTGCGCCAGTCCAACAATGAACCCTGATCAGGCGCGCCCGCCTTCAAGATCTGCTCGGCCACATCGGTGGAAACCTGCACCATGGGAATATCAAGTGGACGACCCCAGCGGCTCGTCGACACGTCTTCCAGTGCAACCTTGCCGTCGCGCGCATCGGGTGGCGAAACCAGAATGATTCCCGCAGCACCGCGTTCCACCAGCGCGTCAATCTTGGTGGTCATGGCCGAGAATTCACTGAATCGGCGCGATGCCCACTTGGAACGACCCCGATCATCAAGTGGCTCGTAGCGAAAGACCATGGCAATCCGACCCGTGAGATCGGCGTCCTCTTCAAAGCTGGTGTAGTCGGCTTCGCCCTTCTTGATGCCGTAACCAACAAAGGTGACCGGCGCTTCTACCTTGGCGTTGCCAGAAATGCCGAGCACTGTGAAGTCTTTGCCGCGTTCGCGGTCAGCACCGCCCGCAGTCAATACTCCCTCTTCCACCTTGGGCGCACCACCAGTGAGCGCGAACTTCTGTTGATAGCTCTTCCATGGGCCGTCCTTTGGAGTGACGCCGTCTTCACCAACAGCCGGGAACGCAACTTCAAGCCCCACATCCTTCATCCAGAATTCCAGATACTCAGCCGCAAGATCATTGCCACGGAGGCCTGGCGCGCGGCCTTCAAACCACGGATTGGAAAGCGTGATGGCGTGTTGGTACCAACGCGTTGCTACTGGTCCAAGATCAACAAACACCTTGGCCAGATCAATGTCCTTGGCATCAACAGCCTTGGCGCTGTCGGCGGGGGCCCAGCTGTACACATTGATTGGACCCTCGATCACCTTGCTTGGCTCTTGGGGTGCCGGCGAAGTTTGCGGCGCATCTTGCTGGCCGTCTTGGCCACCAATGGCAAGCGCACAACATGCGGTAGCAGCAGCGAGTGCGAATGGGGCGGAGCGCAAGATGAATCCAAGCATGAAGTGCCTTTCGAAGCAGGAAGTGTAAGGGTTTACCCCGTGCTCACATTGGCAAAAAGCACGCGAGGGTCGCCAGTTGGCGACCCTCGCGGGAAGAATCAGGTCAGTAACAACATGTGGTGGCATGCACCCAATGTTGCACCAGTATCAGTCTCCGATACGGAGCATGTCACGGCCAAGGATGCCGTCGACCGTCGTGACACCAGCACTGCATGAGCCGTTACCAGTGGTAAGCATGTCGTAAGCAGCTGACGAGTAGTACGAGTTTGCGCCACCCGAAGCTACAAACCACAAACTACCGCTCGCAACCGACGATCCAGTGGCTTGCGACGCCTGAGCGAGCGCCAAGTCATTGTCCTGCTGGATACCAGCAATCGACACCACCTGAGTGTGACCATCGAAGCAGAGCGTTGCCGGGGCACTGTTGTAGCCCTGGTTGTAGAACCATGGTGTTGGCGTAGAGAACGCAGGGTTCACTTCGCCGCCTTCCATGTTCTGGAGCCATTGATGCTCCCACATGCGCCACTTCAGCGATGGGTACTGAGCAAGACCTGCGCCTGGGCTCTTGAAAGCACCGGGCATGGTGTTCTTGGTTGGCTTTGCGCCAAACGATGCAGAAGTGTTGCTGCCAGTCTTACGCGACCACGCCATCACGTCCGGCGACCACATGGCAGACGGGCTCCAGCAATAGGTGGGGGTTTCAAAGTCACCGTTGGTGTAGTTGAACTCAACCGGTGTTGAGAAGTACTTGTCAACCTTGGCGAGGGTGATCTTGTCCTTCGGGGCCCAGAAGACCTTGTCGTAGAACTTGCCGCCGACGTAACTGTTGAACGCCTTGCAATTGGTGAGACGCCATGAACCTTCCCAACGTGCGGATGCTCCCCAGAAATCGCAGGCCTGATAGGTCACAAAGTTGCCGCAGTTTCCTGGCCATCCAGCGCATCGCGCCGGAGCACCAGAAACCCAATAGCCCCAGAGACCACCACCCGAGTCCCAACCGAGGATCATCTGCGGGATGCACTGCGTAGCAGTGATGGCCGTGCATGCGCCAGTGATGGCGTCGCCATACATGCCGCACTCGTCAGGAACAGCAGTGAACTGCCGGTCGTTGTAGTCAGCCCCGTACGCGTTACACGCAGCACTCAGGTTGCGGAGATTGCCCAAACTCTGCGTGATGAGCGCAGCGTCTCGAGCCTTACCAATCGCAGGCAACAAGATCGCAATGAGCAGCGCGATGATCGAAACGACCACCAACAGCTCAACGATCGTGAAGCCCTTCTTATTGAGGCGGTTCATGTACCTACCTCGCCTTTCTGCAGCCCGTAGGCATGCATGAAGAGTCCATACCAAGATGTGACCGGCACTGAAGTTCACCGAGGCTTCAAGGATCGGTGTTCCAGACCGGCGGGCTAGACTCGAACAGGTGCGGACCTTTGGCGGCAGGCCCGCGAAGCCGTTTCAGAAATCCAACCACACCGGAGAGGTGGGCTGGGGATGTATGGAACGATATCCGTACTGACAGATATACGGCTATGCCGACCTGGGGAGATTCAGGAGATCCTTGCGAATGTTCCCCCCAAGCCATCGGCACCCCCGGCGCCTGGGGTCCCAATAATGACCGCCGGTGGAGCAGAAGCAGCCCGGACCATCCGGCTTTACCCTTCTCCCTGCAGCCTGGCGCGGATTCTGAACACCCGCGCCAGTTCCCGCTGACACAAGGACTCCCCCCATGAAGCTCTACACCCGAACCGGCGATGACGGAACCACTGGCCTCTTCAGTGGTGCCCGCGTCTCCAAGGACCATCCGCGCATCGAGGCGTACGGAACGATTGACGAACTCAACGCGGTGTTGGGACTGGTACTCAGTGCGTGTGATCCCACGCACCCATTTGAGAAGCGGTTGCACGCGATCGTTGGCGCGATCCAATCACGACTCTTTGACATTGGTGCAGATCTTGCAACACCCGAAGGTGCGAAGCAGCAATCAAAGATCCACCGCATCGATACTGCAGACGTTGCGGAGTCGGAGAAGTGGATTGACGAAATTGATTCCGCAAATCCACCGCTCACCACGTTTGTCATGCCCGCAGGAACCGAGCTTGCCGCACGACTCCACGTGGCGCGCACTGTGTGCCGCCGCGCAGAACGCACCATCATTTCGCTTGGAAGTATTGAGCCCGTCGGTGAGCCACTGATGCGCTACGTGAATCGATTGAGCGATCTGTTATTTGCGATGGCGCGTCGAGCAAATCACGAGCGCGGACATCCCGATGTTGCGTGGATTCCAAAGCAATCACGCGAGTAATCAGGCGTTAATCGCACTGGGCACTCTTAAACCTCAATCGTGCCGAACACGCGATCGCCAGCATCTCCAAGCCCGGGGCGAATGTACGCATTGCCATCAAGTTCACGGTCAAGCGCCGCGGCGTGAACCATGACATCGGGATGTTCGTCATGAACACGACGAACCCCCTCGGGGGCAGCAACCAGGCACACCATTTGAATATCACGACAGCCGGCTTCCTTTAAGTAGCGAATAGCGGCGCACGCACTGCCGCCAGTGGCAAGCATCGGATCAATGACAATGGCGTAGCCCTCACCGACGTCGTGCGGAAGCTTGGCGTAATAGGTGACCGGGCGATGCGTTGTTTCATCTCGGCGAATACCGATATGTCCAACGCGTGCTTCTGGAAACAGTTGCATCACGCCGTCGGTCATGCTCAAGCCCGCGCGCAAAATCGGCACCAGTGTGACTGGTCGGCTCAACTGGTGGCCCTCCGTCTCTTCGAGCGGTGTCAGCACGCGGATCGGGCGGGTGTCAAATCGGCGGGAGACCTCATAGGTCATCAAACCGGCGATCTCATTGAGCAGACGGCGAAAGTCCGCGGAATGAGTGCCACGATGGCGCGCTATCGCCAACTTGTGCCGAATGAGCGGGTGATCGAAGACCTTGAGATTGGAGAATGCGTCCGAATGCGTGGGCATAAAAGTGTTCCTTGCGGTCAAGCGTAGACTGCCTCGTCGCGCCGCGAGCCCTGCGGCGGGAGGAAGACCACATGATGAACACCGTAAACGAAACCTCGCGCAACGACGGCGCGCTGCTGAATGGCGAGCGCGATATCACCACGCAGCACCGGAGTGCCGTTCGCGGCGGTTCTGTGCTGCTCGGCACGGGCGCGCTGATTGGCGGAGCCTTGGCCGTTCTCTTGGGCGCCGCATTTGCACAGACCCCGGCAGCAAGCCGCCCCGCTGGTCGCACCAAGCCAAGTCCGGAGCAGATCACCCTGGAGACGCGCGCCGCCATGGAAGTGCTGAATCAATTCGTTGGTCGCTGGGACATCAACGGACAATCGTTTGACGAGAACGACAAGCCGGTTGGAACGTTTACCGGTAGCGCGCATTATTCATTTGTGATGGCGGACAATTTCTTGATGGGTGAGACCACGCTGACCAGTGGAAAGTTTGTACTTGATCAGACGGATTACTTTGGATATTCCCCGGGCCTCAACAAGTACACACACGTCATGCTCACTGAGCTTGATAAATCGATGATCTACCAACAAGGCGAATGGATGGCCGAGGTTGGCTCATTTGTGTTTGCTGTTGCTGCGCCGCTCGACTCGCCCAAAGGAACGCCGCGCAGTGTTGGGCTTGAGTACGGATTCAGTAATGCCGGTATTGCAGTCACCATGAGCATGCAGAACGGCGTCAAGCCAATGCGCAAGGTGCGCATGCTGCTCACCAAGTCAACGCAGCCTGCAGCATCAACCGGCCCCGATGGCATGCCTTTGGGCGGCAATGTGCAGTATCAGCAGGGCGACCCAGCCAAGATGCGCGCGCAGATGCAGCAAGCGGTTGGGCAGATGACTGCGCAAAAACAAGCTATGCAGCAATACATGCAAGGGATGAATATGGGTATGGACAGCCAGATGGACAAGATGATGGATCAACAAATGGACCAAGGTGTGACCGATCAAACCCGCGAACTGCTCCGGGGTCCTGAATAATGCCACTACCTCGCTTGGCAATCATTGGTCGACCGAACGTCGGCAAGTCCAGCTTGTTTAATCGACTGGCCGGACGCCGCATTTCCATCGTCGACCCGACTCCTGGTGTGACTCGCGATCGCGTCACCACCATCCTTGAACTCAACCCGCCGCCAGATCGCTCCGATGAAGAGCCGCGATTTGTAGAAATCATGGATACCGGCGGATACGGAATCTATGCCGCTGAAGGCGGACAGATTGATGACGCCGGTAAGGACTTGGCGCTGCTGACGCCGGACATCGAAGCACAGATTTACAAGGCCGCTCATGATGCAGAGTTGATCTTGTTTGTCATCGACGCGCGCGATGGCGTGATGCCGCTCGATGAGCGCGTTGCGAAATTGATTCGCAGCGCCGGACTCTCACAGAAGGTTGTGCCGATCGCCAACAAGGTGGATGACCCCAGCTGGGATGCCGACGGCTTTGAAGCCGCCGCGCTCGGTTTCGGGCAGCCACTCTTGGTGAGCGCCACCTCTGGATACGGATCGAAGCGACTGCTGGAAACCGTGTGGGAGCGCTTGGAAAAGTCCAGTGCTGGTGAGCAGCCGGAGGTTCCGGAAGTTCGCTTTGCGATCGTTGGTCGACGCAATGCCGGCAAGAGTTCACTGGTGAATACGCTGGCTGGCGAGCCGCGCGTCATTGTCAGTGAGATTGCTGGAACAACGCGCGATGCTGTCGATGTTCGCTTTGAAATCGACGGCAAGGTGTTGGTGGCCATTGATACCGCGGGCGTTCGCAAGCGCAAGAGTTGGGCTGACGACGTTGAGTTCTATTCAAATGCGCGCACCGACAACGCCATTGAACGCGCGGATGTTTGCGTGCTGCTTCTGGACGCCACCGAGAAGTGCTCGCAGATTGAGAAGCGCCTCGCCAGCCAACTCGAGGAGAAGTACAAGCCCACGGTGATTGCGGTCAACAAGTGGGACTTGGTCTCCGGCAAGCTTTCGCCAAAGGACTACACCGAATACCTCACCCAGGAATTCCCCGGGCTTGAGTTTGCGCCGATCGTGTTCATCAGTGCCAAGGACGCCAGTGGCATGAAGGAGCTGCTGGGCATGATTGCCAATCTTGATCAGCAGACCAAGCACCGCGAGGGCACTGGACGCATTAACAATGCGGTACGTGAAATTCTGGAAGCGCGAGGTCCGAGCTCCGCGCTGGGCACCCGCGCCAAGGTCTTCTATGTGGCGCAAATTGATGTCCGACCGCCAACGATCGCAATGGTGGTCAACAAGCCCGACCTCTTCAAGGGCACCTATGAGCGGTATTTCAAGAACCAATTGCGCGAGCACTTGCCGTTCAGCGAAGTTCCGATCAAGTTGATCTTCAGCGAACGCAAGCGCGAAGAGCGTCGACACTGAGCACCGCTGTCGCAAGCGTGTAGATGCCGCGTGTGCAGAGTGCGCGGCACATGTCTATTACCCCGGGCGGACTGCCCAGGTGGTCACGAACGCAACTGCTGCAAGTGCGCCAACAATGCCGGTCCCGATCGCTGTGGCGGCAAATGCGTCAAGCGTGGCGATTCGAAATGCAGAGCGAGCCAAGAATGCTGTGGCAGTGGTAAACGCCAAACCGTCAAACGCCAGTTTGAGCATCGGTTGATCAATCGGCACGAAGTTGGTGAGCGCGGCCACTGCTACACATGCAAAGGCGCGGCTCGTGATGTCAAGGGCGGATCCAGGTGGTCGCCCGCGCACCAGCGCAATAGAGGCAAATGCCGCGGCACCTGCGCCGGTGCACAGCAGAAGCCAGACCACCGAGGCACCGGCAGCAGAGAGTCGCTGAATGGCGGTTGGCGAAACCGTCTGAATTGGAAGCAGCGCTGGCAACCCCGCCAAGCAACCAATGACCAAGGCGAGCAATGCCACCACGCCGACGCCGCCCCAGAATCGGAAGTCGCCCTCCGGACAGAGGGGAAGATCATGCGCGCGTTCGTTCATCGGGCAGTCATCGTATCCCGTGTCGTGGGATATCCTCAGCCGCGCCATGGATATTCAGATCCGCGACCGTAGCCGCCAGCCCATCGGCGTGGCACAGGTGGATCCGGCGGCGCGACCCATGTTGGTCCGTGCAATCGCTGCGGATGGGGCGCCGCATGAAATCTATCTGGACTGGGAACACGCGCTTGACGATGCGGGGCAGTTGCGGTCGTGCGTGACGTGCGGGTGCCAGCACCTGTATCGGCGCCGAACCCTGCCTCGATTTGCGCCGTTTGCGCTCGTGCTTGCAGGGGCTGGCGTGGTGGCAGGAGTGCTTGGGTACTCCAGCGACCCCATCGTGCTGGCGGCGCTGGTGGCACTACTGGTACTTGACGGCGCAGTGTTGGTGCTCGCCCGTGTGCAGTTGGTCTGCTATCGCTGCGGCAGCGCCTATGGCGGTGCGCCGATCGCTCGATACCACCGCGCCTGGGACGCTCGTATCGCGGCGGAACCGGACAACCAGCCGGCTGTGCCCAATGAATTGAACGCCCCAAACGATGCTCGCGAGCCATCGCTACCATCAAACCCATGAGCGCCCCAGACATTGCGCCAACCGTTGCCGACACCGCATGGATGAGTTCCCTCGGTGGTTGCTTTGTTGTGTTCGATGGCCCGGACGGCAGCGGAAAGAGCACGCAGTTTCGACGCTTTGCTGATATCGCACGCGCAACCGGGCTTGAAGTGGTGGAAGTGCGCGAACCCGGCGGCACCGCGATCGGCGAGAAGATTCGAGCCATCTTGCTTGATCCAGCCAATGCAGAGATGACCACGCGCAGTGAAATGCTTTTGTACATGGCCAGTCGCGCGCAACTGTATGAGCAACGAATTGCGCCCGCGATTGCCGCGGGTGCGCTGGTCCTTGCCGACCGCTTTGTATCAAGCACGCTGGCTTACCAAGGTACCGCTGGTGGAATTGATGAAGAAGAGATCTTGGCGGTTGGCAAGGTTGCCACGGGAAATCATTGGCCAGACCTCACAGTGGTGTTTGATGTTGATACTGATGTTGCCATGAAGCGTCTTTCACCACTACTTGATCGCATGGAACAGAAGGGTATGGACTTCCACGCGCGCGTTCGCAGTGGATACCTCGCGCAAGCAATGCGTTGGGCGCATCGTTATGCAGTGGTGAACGCAAGTGTTGCTCCGGATGCTGTTACACACGGACTGCTTGATGCAGTGGCAACTTGGACAGCGCAGCGATTGGCAACGCGTAGTGGAACGCACAAGTAATCCACCACGTCTCCACACTGTTTGAACGCTGATCTGCAGATTTATAAATAGTGAAGAACTTCCGCATGTACTGCTCGTTTCCGCGGAAACTGCGCGCATACTCACCGCCGTGTGTGGACAGCACGCGGGGCACTGGCTGAACCGCAGATCGTGTGGGGACATGAATCCCAATGTTGCGCGTCGTGACCGGCTGAGCCGGTTCGTAGATCTAGCGCGGGTCTATCGTGGTTGGAGTCGGCAAGAGCTGGCATCCAACCTTGGCCGAGATCTCTCCAAAGTAGTTCCTGACAGTGGCAATCCAAAGCTTGATTTGGTGGTTGCCCTTGCTGATGCGCTTGATTGGAATGTTGGCGATGTAGCACAGTGTGTTTGGGAAGCTCCACCACTGGTATTGGTGCCTGGTGAAGACTTCGCTGCGCTTGATGCGCAGGCGATTGAATCACATCGAGCAGGTGATTGGCGTGGCTTGATTGCGGGCGGACGGCGACTGTTGGCGTCCGCAAACACCCCTGCCGAGCGTGCGCGTGCGCTGAATCGGCTTTCTGGTGGGCATGATGGACTTGGGCGCTATTCCAAGAGTCTTGAATGCCTACGCGACGCACTGTCGCTCTCGCCACTGACACCGCAGTTGGAGCTGATGTTGCGCGTCAACCTGGTGGGGGCGCATTATGCGCTTTGGCATGTCATTGAAGCGCGTGCCACAGCGCGTGAGTTGGTGGATCGCTTTGAGATGCGACCGCCAAATGGGCGGGTTGAGCGGGTAGCGCAGGCATTTTCACTGATGTACCGCGGGCACTGCGCACGGCGCGCGATTGGCTCATGCACTGAAGATGCACATCGCAATGCCAATGAAGCATGCGCAGACCTGGAACGAGCCGGCACTTTATTTTCTGCCCTTGCCCGTGAGTTCGGCGACGATAGTTACGGTGGCGTCGCCAATACTTGCCGCGGTGCTCTACTTGAAGTGCATTGCACGCTTGGATTGCTGGACCCGCTCGATGCGGTTTCAACAATCACCGAAGCGCTCGGTGGTGTGGAGGATCCGCTGTTGGCTCCCCCAGGCGACTGGCTGGAAAGTTATGGCTGGTGGTGCATCTTTGGATGCAATGTGGCAGTCCGTCATTTGGACGATCCGCACTTCCATCGCGCGATGGCAATATTTACCAACAAGGCGATCGAAATCGCGGACCGACTTGGAAACTGGTCGCTCCGGGAACGTGCATTTAGCCTTGAGCAGATGCGGCGGGAACGCCTTGAAAAGTCCACTGGCTTTGAGGCCGAGTGGATCCTTGATGAGGAAGATGTCCGCACGATCGCTGGCACGATGGGTAGGTTTCCATCGTTCCGTGAAACCGGCTGGCGAATCCTTGCCGATGCCCGCATTGTTGAGAAGGTATGAAAGGAGGAACACACCATGAAAATGCAATTTGAATTGAGTCGATTGAGTCATAGTTTGCGTGTTCGTCCCTGGGGCACGATGTCGTTTCGTTCTGTGTCGATACTTCTGTTGGTGGCATGTGCCGCCTTTGTTCCGTGCGCACCCGTGGTGGCGGAAAGCGGGCGCGGGCGGACTGCTCCGGCGGATGACGAGGGGCCGGCTCATCGCCGACGTTGGTGGCTTGATGTTTGGACCCATTCCATGCAAGAAACCTGCTTTATCACCTGGATGGATACGCAGTTTGGCAGCAACACATGGCAGTTGGTCATGCCGGTCCAACAAGTCAATTCCATCTATGTGTGGTGGATTGTGGCGGTGTGGAACCAGCCCAACGGAAAGTGATCGGTGCATGTGCACCGAAATTGCTTGATGCCAGTTTCACTATCGGGCGGGGTCTCATCTAGACTCCGCCCGATGGGCGCTAGTGGACATGCAGCAAACGATCATGCTTCGGCACATGCGCACGCGCATACCCCTGCGCACGAACACTGCCCAGGGTTGCTGCTCTTGGTCTGTGGTCCATCAGGCGTCGGCAAGACCACTATTGTGCATGAACTCATTCGCCGATTCGGTGGTTTGTTTTCCATCAGTGCCACGACGCGGCAGCGATCGCCGCAAGAACGTGACGGTGTTGATTACTTCTTTATCGATGAGGGGACTTTTCAGCAGTGGATTGCTGAGGATCGGTTCCTGGAACACGCACAGGTCTTCGGCCGCGCGTGGTATGGAACGCCTGAGGCTCCCGTTCGCGCTGAACTGGCAAAGGGTCACTTGGTAGTGCTCGATATTGATGTTCAAGGTGCTGACAATGTGCGCAAACGCATCCCCGAGGCACTGGCGATTTTCGTACTGCCGCCCACCGAACAGGAACTCTTGAAGCGGCTGCGCGCACGTGGTCGTGAGGATGAAGCTGCCATCGAGCGCCGCTTTGCGGAGAGCAAACTAGAGATCACCCGGGCGATGCAGGGTCACACCTTCGATGCATTTGTGGTGAACGACACACTGCCGCGCGCTACCGATGAAGTGTCTGCGATTGTCGCGGCACGACTGGCAAAGCAGGGCTAGCCGTGTGGCGGCGTGTCCGGGGGTGCAACTGGGCGACGGCCGGCGTGGTTCAAGGAAACCGGGTGGCTTCAGCGGAACAAATCCCGGGAAAGCGCCGATAAATTCTGAATCTTGCAAAATGTCTGCGCTTGATCAACAGGCTAAAGTAATGACCATGGCCGTGCATCGGCACTGCCCCGGCGATGGCGCCCGCACCTTTGAGGCCTCTGTTGACTACTGCACGCATTCCACTTCCGCGACCGCCCGCCACCAATCCTGCTGAGTTGCTGGTGCGCTACACAGTCCCGATTGTCACTGTCCATATCTTGGCGCTCTTGGTGTTTGTGCCAGCGTTCTTCTCATGGACCGCGGTGATCTTGTGTGTTGCTGGCGTTCACGTGTTTGGGCAGACCATCACCATGGGCTACCACCGCTTGCTCGCGCACCGCAGTTTCAATACGCCGCGTTGGTTTGAGCACACACTCGTCCTCGGTGCGCTTTGCTGTCTTGAGGATTCGCCGGCGCGGTGGACGGCCACGCATCGCATGCACCATGCGCACAGTGATGAACCAGAAGACCCGCACAGTCCGTTGGTGACGTTCCTTTGGGGTCATGTGTGGTGGGTCATGTTGCGCAACCGCGATCTGCATCACCGAACCAACTATGACAAGTACGCCCGCGACATCTTGCGCGATCCTTTCTATATGTGGATCGAGAAGCATGCGTGGAGTCCATTGTGGTTCTACTTGGCGCAGTGCGCCATCTATGTTGCTGCGGGATTTGCTGTCGCGCTGGCATGGACTGACGTGACTGGTGCCGCGCTGTTCGCTGCGAGCGTCCTGGTTTGGGGCGTGTTTCTGCGCACTGTCATCGTCTGGCACATCACTTGGAGCGTCAACAGTCTGACGCACATGTTTGGCTATCGCAATCACGAAACCGAAGAGCACAGCCAGAATAATTGGCTGGTGGCGTTGGTGGCCGCTGGGGAAGGTTGGCATAACAATCATCACGCTGATCCTGCGTGCTGCACCAATCAACACCGCTGGTGGGAATTGGATGTGACGTACTGGGAACTGCGAGCGATGTCGCTCGTTGGGCTGACCAGCGATCTGTCGCCGCGCCGCGAGGTGCGCGCCGCAGCAGCGATTGCCGCGGCGGCAGCACGAACGAAGGCGAAGCTGATCGATCCTGTTGTGCAGACGGAAACCCGTGTTGATGCGAATGCGCAGAAAGCCAGCGTTGGTGCCGGTGCCAGTGCTGCAGACGTAGCGCAACCGAGTGCTGTTCATTCAAGCTAAGGGTGCAGGTGGGCAGGGCCGAGCGCCGCGAATCGCGGTGTTTCATGGCAACTGCGTCCACGCTCTGTGCGGAACCGTTACTTAGGAATCTGCGGATTCTTCGGTGACCTGTGGTGGCCCAATGACGGCGCTACCCACGCGAACCATGTTGGATCCGCACTGCACGGCGATCTCAAAGTCGGAGGTCATTCCCATGGAGAGAATGTCGAAGCGCTCGCCACCAGCGCCCACTTGACGAATGTCGTCATACAGCTCGCGGCAGCGTTCGAACGTTGCGCGCGCAGCGTCGGCACCGCCGGTCAGTGGCGCCATGCACATGAGACCGCGTGGCCGAACGTTCACCATCGTGTCGATCTGTGCCACCAAGTGCCGTGCGGCGCCAGGGGCAACGCCTTGCTTGGATGACTCGCCGCTGACATTCACTTCCACAAGCACCTCAATTGGAGTCTCGCGTCGAGCGGCGGCGATCTGGATTTCTTCCGCAAGGCGCAGGCTGTCCACCGACTGAATGAGCCTGGTTGCCTCGACGGCCTTCTTGACCTTATTGCGCTGCATGGTGCCGATCATGTGCCAACGCACCACGGGCGCTATTCCACCAAGTTCGGCGTGGCGGGCGCGCCACTCATCGATCTGCGCGGTTCGCTGCAAGAGTTGTTGCACGCGGTTCTCTGCAAAGTCCACTTGGCCCAATTGCATGAGTTCGCGAATTTGTTCCACCGAACCGCTCTTGGAGACCACCACCAGCATGATGTCTTCTGGTCGACGGCCAGCAACCTTGGCGGCAGAAGCGATACGGGACTGCACATCCAGGTAGCGCTGCTTGAGGGTGGTGCCGTTCGCGTCCTGCGTTCCGGTGATCATGCGTAAAGGATACGGGCTCGGGGGAAGGGTGAATCGGACAATTGTCGCCGGAGCCCCGGAGGGGTACTCGGGGTTGCTTGGGACACACGGGGATTGTGCTGAGTAGCGGCGGGCGGACGCTCGTGGCACTCGTATCCTGACAAGAGATGAGCGCCAAACACACCGTCGCAACGCCCGGCAATTGCCCTTGCATCCTGATCATCCGTGATGGCTGGGGGATCAACCCGCACCCCAAGGAGCGCGCGGCGGACGGAACGCGGCTTGGCAAGACGCCGGTATGTGATCGGTTGGAGCGGGAGTGGCCGCACACGTTGATCAAGACGTCCGGTGAGGATGTCGGGCTGCCCATTGAGAATGGCGAGCCGGTGATGGGCAACAGCGAGGTTGGGCATCAGAACATTGGCGCGGGTCGGATTGTTGACCAAGAGCTCATGCGAATCACGCGCGCGGTGCGCAGTGGTGAGTTTGCGCGCAATGAGGGCTTGGTTGGTGCGTGCGCGCATGCCAAGGGGACAACGGACGATGGTCGTGCTCGCGCATTGCACATCATGGGATTGGTGAGTGGCGGGAAAGTGCACAGTGACTTTTTGCATCTTGAGACGCTTGTGCAACTTGCAAAGTCACAAGGCGTCCCCAGTGATCGCGTGTTTGTGCATGTCTTTACTGATGGGCGTGACACGGCGCAACAGAGTGGTCTGCCGGTAGTTGAACGGCTCGAGGAGTTGCTCGCTCAGGCAGGCGGACGCATTGCGACGGTCATTGGTCGATACTGGGCGCTGGACCGTGATTTCCGCTGGGATCGTGTGGAGCGCGCGTGGAATGCGATCATGAATCGCGCGGGAACGGTGTATGGAACCAATGCCGTGCAGGTGATGCGTGACTATTACGCAAAGCCGGTGTCGAGCAACATGTCGGGGGATGAGTTCATTCCACCAACCAGAATCCTGCGTGATGCTGGTGTGCCAACCGATGGCGACGCAGTGGTGTTCTTCAATTTCCGCGGTGATCGGCCGCGCGAACTCACTATGGCATTTGTGCTGCCGGACGAGGCGTGGTCAAAGGTGAAATCGGGTGGATTTGCGCGCGATCCGCGCCCGCATGGTTTGCACTTTGTGACCATGACGGGCTACGAACAAGGCCTGCCAGTGCGAGTGGCGTTTGAGCGCCCAGCAAAGATGCCACACATCATGGGTGAGTGGATTTCCAGCTTGGGCCTGACGCAATTTCGGTGCGCGGAAACCGAGAAGTTCCCACATGTGACGTTCTTCTTCAATGACTACCGCGAGGAGCCGTTTCCAGGGGAACGCCGAACATTGATTCCAAGCCCGAAGGACGTGGAAACTTACGATCAGAAGCCCGAAATGAGCGCCTACGGAGTGCGCGATGCGGTGTTGGGGCGCATTGCGGCTGCGGATTGCGAGTCATTCATAGTGGTGAACTTTGCAAATCCGGACATGGTGGGGCACACAGGAAATCTGCAAGCGGTGATCAAGGCGTGTGAGGTGGTAGATGAATGCGTAGGGCAGATTATGGAAGCAACGCTGGCCCGAGGCGGGAGCTTGGTGATCACCGCCGACCACGGAAATGCAGAACAGATGAAGGACCCGAAGACGGGTGAGCCACAGACAGCCCACACGAATTTCACGGTGGAGTTGTTTGTGGTGGGCGAGGCGTTCCGTGGTGTGCAACTACGGGAGGGTGGACGGCTAGCAGACATCGCGCCAACAATGTTGGCGATGATGGGCTGCGCGCAGCCGCCCGAAATGACCGGCACCAGCCTCCTGTAAATCAGCCGTGAATCATGCGGCCTTCGGCGCCAAGGGCTGCTTCGTGCATGCTCTCCGCCATCGTTGGATGGGCGTGCATCGTCGCAATGATGTCATCGACCGTTCCCTCAAGGGCCTTCGCCACGCAAATCTCGTGGATCAACTCACTGGCGTTCTCGCCAATGATGTGACCACCGAGGATCTCGCCGTACTTCTTGCTGACAATCAACTTCACCATGCCCTCCGCCGCGCCATCAGCAATAGCCTTGCCGTGACTCTTCAGGCTGTACTTGCCAACCCGGTACTCAATGCCCTTCTCTTTCGCGGCACGCTCCGTCAAACCAACGCTTGCCACTTGTGGGTTGCAGTACGTCGCACCAGGAATCGCGTCGTAGTGCACGCCAGTGGATGCGTGTCCGAACATCCGCTCGACCGCAACGACTGCTTCTTCACTGGAAACGTGCGCAAGCCATGGACCGCCAATGACGTCACCGATCGCGTAAACGCCGGCCACGCTGGTTGCGTACGTCGCCTTGTCCTTCTTCTCCATGTAGTCCGTCGAGATGTGCCCCTTGTCCGTCTTCAGACCAAGCGACGCGTCAAATAGCCCTTCAAAGCGACCTGCAACGCCAATCGCCACCAGCACGGTCTCTGCGTCGATTGTCTCGGACTTCTTGGTTGTCTGATCTTCGATCGTGACCTTCGCGCCCTTAGCCGTCTTCTCCACGGCCTTGGTCATGCAACCGAGTTTGAACTCAATGCCCTGCTTGCTGAAGATCTTCAGTGCTTCCTTGGAAATCTCATCATCCTCAACCGGCATGATGCGATCGAGCATCTCCACCACGGTCACTTTCGTGCCGAATGCGTTATAGAAATACGCGAATTCCATGCCGATCGCGCCGCTTCCGACAATCACCATCGACTCTGGCCGCGCTGGCAAATTCATCGCCTCGTAGCTGGAGATGATGGTCTTGCCGTCCTTTGGAGCAAACGGCAGTTCGCGCGGCGCTGCACCGGTCGCGATCAGAATCTTGTCGGCGGTGATGATCATGTCATCCTTGGAAACCGCGCCGGTTCCGCGATAGTAATCATCGTCTGCCTTGGAAACTTGAACCTTGCATGGTCCGCCCGCGGTCTTGCCCGCGATGATCTTTGCGTGTCCCTGAATATGCTCGATCTTGTTCTTCTTGAGGAGGAATCCAATACCACCATTCAGCGTGCCCGCAACATTGCGCGAACGGCCAATGACTTTGGACCAATCCAACTTGACGTTCTTTGGGTCAACCTCAAAGCCCATGTCCGCGCCGTGCTTGAATGCTTCCGTGTAGACGCTGGCCGCATGCAGCAGGGCTTTGGTTGGAATGCATCCCCAGTTCAGGCATACGCCGCCAAGCTTGGCGCGCTCGATGCACACCACTTTCTTGCCAAGTTGCGCCGCGCGAATTGCTCCGACATAGCCGCCGGGTCCGCCGCCGATCACGATGAGGTCATAATGCTTTGCGTCTGCCATGGGTCAGTTCCTCGTGTAGGTAAATGCAGGTGAAGGTTGCACATCGTAGGGATCTCCGGCGCGGCGCGACCGCCCCCGCCCGCCCAACAGCGTGGTGAACCATCCCTGAAACCCTACCCCCTGCCATTCGAGCGGAAATCTGCCTTTTTGCTAGTATCCGACCGCTTCAGGACCCCCCTTGCGAACCGCCATCATTAGTGACATCCACTCGAACCTGTCCGCCCTCGAAGCGGTCCTGGCCGACATTGAGCAGCGCAAAGTGCAACGCATCATTTGCCTCGGCGATTTGATCGGCTACGGTCCAGACCCGGTTGCCTGTGCCGACCTCGTTGCTGAACGCTGCGAATGGTCGCTTCTCGGGAATCACGATTTTGGCGTCCTGTATGAGCCAACCAACTTCAACTCTGCTGCAGAGCAGGCTGCTTACTGGACTCGTCGCCAGTTTGAAGCCGCCGCAAAAGAAGACACCATTGCCGGCGAACGCCGCTGGAACTTTCTTGGTCACCTCAAGGTGCGCGTCAACGACAACAATTACCTCTGCGTACACGGATCGCCCCGAAGGCCGATCAATGAGTACCTCTTCCCCGACGATGCGATCAACAATCCGCATAAGTTGGAGAGCATCTTTGGTCGCTTCGACCGTATGTGCTTGGTGGGTCACACGCACCACCCAGGAGTGTTCACTGAGGATCAAGAGTTCTGGAAGCCTGACGAACTGCCAGATCGGACTTTCAACGTTGATCCCGTGCAAAAGGCGATCATCAATCCCGGCTCCGTTGGGCAGCCACGCGATGGCGATCCGCGCGCCTCATATGCCATCCTCGACACCGATGCTGGCGAGGACAAGCACCGCATCGAGTTTCACCGACTTCCGTACGACATCGACATTACCGTTGCCAAGATCCATGCGATCCCTGAGCTCCACGACTGGCTCGGCGACCGACTGCTTGAAGGGCGCTGAGGCCCGGCTGTATGGCCGGCATCGCATCCCGACCAACGCGCCGAGCGCGTTACTGAACTGAACACTATGAACAGTAATTCTCCGGCCTCCCGGAAGCAATCCGTCTTCAACGTCCGCCGATTCCTGCTCACCGCTGCCTTGATTGCGGTGGTCGCTGGCATCGCAGGCATCATCATCACTGGTCGGAATGGCGGCAGCGGTCCGGTTGCCACGCCAAGTACCGACGCCAATGCATCGGCGAACGCGGTTGCACCGAGCACCGCTGCAACCACGGCGACTCCGGGTGCCCAGCCCACCGCTACTCAGCCAACCACCGCCACAACTGCGGCGGCCCCCGCTATCGTCAAACCCGCGACCGATGAACTGGCGTGGGTCGCGGCCGCGCCTGGTTCGCCCACCGAAAAGGCGACGCCTATCGGTTCGCTCGACGCCAAGGTCGCGCAATTCCAGCTGCAACTCACCGCGCGCGGCGCAGGTATTTCTGAAATCATCTTTAGCGAGCTGTGGCAAACCGCTCGCGACGCGGCCAGTGCACGCACTGGTACGCCGCCCACTGAAGGTCAATACGTGTTGACCGCGCCAGGAAAGTTGCAAGGCTTCAGTGTTCCGCTCCTCTCCGCGCGTGTCCTCGACGTAGACGGTCGGCAAATTCGCGTCGACGGCAATGTCTGGCGAGAAACCGCGCCGGGAACATTCGTCACAGAGATTTCTGACGGTACCGGCGCACTGCAACTGCGCGCCACCCGCCGATGGGTGGTAGAGCCAGGCTCCTACGACCTCCGCTGCGAGCAGCGCGTCGAGAACCTTGCATCCACGCCTCACGTCATCCGTTGGATTCAGTTTGGACCAACGAATCTCGCCCGCGATCCGAATGACTCGGTCGACCCGCGTCGTTTCCAGTCGGGTTACTTGATGTCGAAGGAACGTGATCCTGGTCAACAGACCGTCATCGTTCACGATGCAACCATCGACCAGTCCAAGTTGGTCACCCAAGTTGAAGGCGGAGATGTTGTGGTTTGGCCAACTGAACGGCAAACCCAGGAGCGCTACGGACTATCGTGGTTTGGTGCTACAAATCGCTACTTTGCACTTGCCGTCCATGCGCCCTACGCGGCACCTGGCTCAACAGTAAAGACCATTGCCCCTGCCATTGCCAGTGTCGCCGCGCAAGTCGGCGATGGCATGCATAATGGAATTCCCGAGAAGGTGATCTTCACCACGTGCTCAAGCGATGCGCTGACTGTTGCGCCCGGCGCAAGTGCCGCATTCGACATCGGTGTCTTTGCGGGACCGCTGGAGCGTTCAATGTTGACCACCATGCAGCCATATGCGGCGCTCAATATGCAGGGACTGATCCTGTACCTGATGAGTGGCTGCTGCAACTTCTGCACGTTTGCGTGGCTTGCTGATTTTCTCGTGTGGTTCCTTGCATTCCTTCACAACTACGTGGTCTTTGACTGGGGCTTGGCCATCATTGCACTGGTAGTGGTGGTGCGCGGTTTGCTGCACCCACTCACGCGACGTTCGCAGATTTCCATGCAACGGGTGACCAAGCAAATGGCTTCCATCAAGCCGGAGATTGATCTACTCCAGAAGCGCTACAAAGAAGATCCAAAGAAACTGCAAGAAGAAACCATTCGTCTGTACCGTGAAAAGGGCGTCAATCCGCTTGGTTGTGCTGGCGGCATGGTTCCAACCTTCCTGCAGATGCCGATTTGGATCGCCCTATACGCCGTCTTGTATTTCGCATTCGAACTGCGTCAACAGCCTGCGTTCTTTGGCATCTTCCAGAAGATGGGTGGCTGGCCATTCTTGAGCGACCTGAGCGCACAAGATCGATTCATCTCGCTGCCGTTCGAAGCGAACCTGTACATCGCCACGGTCGACTCGATCAACTTGATCCCTATCTTGATGGGCGTGGTCTTCTTCATCCAGCAGAAGTACATGACCCCGCCACCCACGGCGACTCAGACGCCCGAACAAGAGCAACAGCAGAAGATGATGAAGTGGATGATGGTCATCCTCTTCCCGGTCATGCTCTACACCGCGCCGAGTGGTCTCACCTTGTACATCGCCACCAGCACGCTGGTTGGTATCTATGAAAGCATCCGCGTGAAGGCTGAAGTGGCCAAGATGGACTTCAGCAAGCCACAAACCGCGAAGAATGGCTGGTTACAGAAGGCCTACAGCAACGCCATGAAACGTGCGCAAGATGTGCAGCAGAAGTCACAGAAGCGGGCGCAGGCGAGTGCGACCAAGGCGCCAAGTAAAAAGTTCCGCGATAAGTGATCTGATCACGGCATGGACAACCAAAGCGTCATCCTCGCCGTCGCAAGTCCTCCGGGAAGTGCGATGCGCGGGATTGTCCGTGCCAGTGGTGCCGATGCATGCCAGGTGTTGTGGAACGCCATGGATCCAGACTGCCATGGAAGCGTGGCGGTTCGTGCGCGCGCACGTGGCGTACATGTAGTGCGCTTACGTGACCCATTCATACCAGCGCTCGCCATGGTCATGCCTGGTCCAGCCAGCGCCACTGGCGAAGACTGCGCCGAGATTCACACCGTTGGCAATCCATTCGTACTTGAACGAATCATCGCTACCGTGATCGCGCACTCGGATGGGGCGGCACGGCGTGCGCACCCGGGCGAATTCAGTGTGCGTGCGGTCTTGTCGGGTCGTATGCCGATTGCCTCCGCGGAGCGCGTCGCTGCAGCAATCATGGCTGAAACCGATGCACAACTTGCCGCGGCATCCATGCTTCAAGTCAACACCGCGGAGCAATCCTCGGCCCGTGATACGGATGAAATCGCCACGCTTTTGGCGCTCGTTGAGGCCGGCATTGACTTTACCGATCAAGAAGATGTGGTGGCCATTGCGCGGCCTGCATTGGAAGAACGTGTCCGTGCTGTGCGTGACAGAATTCGTGCGCGCTGTGCGACGTCTGCCGGTGCAGAATCAGCGCAACGAGCCGCACGTGTGGTACTTACTGGCGCACCAAACGCCGGTAAGAGCTCGCTCTTCAATGTGCTGCTGCAGCACAGGCGCGTGGTCGAAAGTGCACACCGCGGAACAACCCGCGATGCCATTGAGCACGCATGTTCGCTGCCAGGTGGTATTGAAGTGATCTTGGTGGACGCGCCGGGCATTGATGATGCAATTCATGATGTTGATGTTCTGATGCAAGCGCGTGCTCATGATGCGATCAATCGCGCGGACATCATTCTGGTATGCCAACCCAGTAGCAATGACGAATTCGCCCGTGCCGATGAATCACCACTCATTCATGGCGCGCGCGGGATAATCATCAACGTTCGAACCAAGTGCGATGCGCTTGGCACTGCAAGTGCCACGAATGCTGCTGACGTCATATCCACCAGCGCACATACCGGGGTTGGAATTGTCGAACTCCGCGCCGCCATCGCCCGCACTATCAGTACACGTGCGCCGCGTAATGCCCATGAATTCACACTGGGTGTGGCGCGTGTGGCACTACTGCAGGAGGCGGCGGACTCACTCGACGACATGCTGATCATCGACGCGCCAGAACTCGTTGCCGCCGCGCTTCGAACTGCGCTCGACCGACTCGGCGAGGTGTCTGGCGCCATCCCGCCCGACGATGTCCTGGGGAGGCTGTTCTCGAGTTTCTGTATTGGGAAATGAGCTTCTTGCACCCGCTGCAATGTTCCCGCACAGTAGCCTTCTGCGCGTGCAAGGCTCCATTGACATCCGTGTCCGATACTGTGAATGCGACCCCATGGGAGTGGTTCATCACACCGTCTATCCAGTGTGGTTTGAGATGGGACGCACTGAACTTCTGAGGTCTACCGGACGCACTTACCGCGACATGGAGGCGCAGAACATGCTCTTGGCGGTCGTCAAGCTTGAAGTGGTCTACAAGCAGCCCGCCCGCTATGACGAGGTGGTGCAACTCCGTACCACCTTGGCCCGTGTTGGTGCAGTGAAGGTGGAACACACCTATGAAATATGGCGTGATGACGTGTTACTTGTTGCAGGCGCAACAACGCTTGCGTGCATCGATCGAAACGGTCGCGCTCAAGCCATTCCGGATGGTGTACTCACGATTCCCGTGGACCAAGCGATGAAGGCGAACGCCCCAAGTGGATCTTGACGCGTAGACCGGGAATCTGCATTACCCGGCGAAGCTCCGTCAGCGCTCCGGCACGAAGCGCGCGGTCCACAGCAAACGAAGCGGGCGAACTACTCACCCCCACCACGATCTGCATTGGGCTCACCGACTCGATCCAAGTTTCGTCAATCAATTGTGCCGGCATCGCTGCGCGCCATGCTTCTGCTGCACTCCCGCTTCGTTCCACATCACGCTTCGCTTGTCGGGCAATATCACCAACCATGCGGCTGATTGAGACATCCTTATCACGGAACGCGCGTCGCTCACACATGCGCTGTGTTCGCAGGATGGATGGGTCAACGGGTACGGGCGTTTTGCTTGCTTCCGCTGGCGCCGCGCCTGCACGTTCGGGCCCCACTTGGCTGCCCGAACCCGTTGCGCCCCTTGAATTTGTCGACCGCTTCGCCATGAAATTGCATCGTAGTTTGTAGGTGCATGTTTCTGAGTGGGTATCGTGCTTGGTCTGTGATTTCCGTAACTCTTGAAAATATCCACAAGGCCTATGGACAGTCCGTGGCTGTCGATGGTGTGACCATGGAAGCCCCCAAAGGCGGCCTGACGTTTCTGCTTGGCCCTTCGGGGTGCGGCAAGACCACCATCCTGCGCATGATTGCTGGCTTTCTTGAGCCGAGTGCTGGAGTGATTCGCTTTGGAGACCGAGACATCACGCACATCTCTGCGGAGAAGCGTGACTGCGGCATGGTGTTTCAGAGTTATGCACTGTGGCCACACATGACCGTTGCGCAAAATGTTGCGTTCGGGCTTGAGGTGCGGAAGGTGCCCGCAGCCGAAATGCGCAAACGTGTTGGCGAGGCGCTGGAGATGGTCCGCATGCATGCCTACGCCGATCGTAAGCCCAATCAACTTTCTGGTGGACAGCAGCAGCGCGTTGCACTTGCACGCGCCATTGTTTACAAGCCCGATGTGCTGCTGCTTGACGAGCCGCTGTCAAATCTTGACGCGAAACTGCGCTTAGAAATGAGGGGCGAGATTCGCCGTATCGTGGATGACCTTCGCGTCACCGCCATCTACGTCACGCATGATCAGAAAGAGAGCCTGAGTCTTGCCGACAAGATGGTGGTTCTCCGCGAAGGTCGCATCGAGCAAGTCGGCGGCCCGCGTGAAATGTATGAGCGACCCTGCAATCGATTCGTAGCAGAATTCTTGGGTGAAACCAACTTCCTTGATGCAACGGTCGAGAGTTCCCCCACTCATGTCCCGCGCATGGTGAAGACCCGCGCTGGCATCCTGGAAACAACCACCGGTAGCGATTACCCCGCATCCGCGACTTTGGTTGCAAGCGTTCGCCCTGAGTCACTGCGTATGCATCCCCAGACACAGATCGCTGCTGATCGCCCCGCCCTCCGCGGTGTAGTTGCGGAGACCACTTACTTGGGCGAGGTGGCCCAACACCGCGTTGATTGCAACGGCGTGAATATAAAGGTGTTTGAACTGAATCCACGGCATCTCTCGCGCCGTGGGGAGCCGGTAGCGCTCACTGTAGAAGCCGACCAGGTGGTGCTGTTGGAGCGGTGAGGAGTGGTGAGGCGCGGTGAGGCGCGGCGCGGCGAGGTGCGGTAACGAACGGTGAGGTGAGGAGCGGTAAGGCGCGGCGCAGTGTTCCGGGCTCAACCTATCCTGCTTACATGCGCACATCGATCGCCGCGGCTTCGGCCGCCATCGTCCTTGGTTCCATGCTCGCCGCCTCGAATGCCGTCAATGTCCCGCCGGCGGGATTGAAAGAAACGCCTGATGCGCGCAATGCACGCATGGCGTGGTGGCGATCGGCGCGCTTTGGAATGTTCATCCACTTTGGTTTGTACTCCACGCCTGCGGGCACGTGGGACGGAAAGGAAGTTGGTGGCGTTGGTGAATGGCTCCTGCAAAATGGAAAGATTGATCCGATCGTCTATGAGAAGACGCTTGTGCCGCAATTCAATCCGGTGAAGTTTGATGCCAAGCAATGGGCAGATCTCGCCCGTGATGCCGGTATGCAATATGTAGTCATCACCACCAAGCACCACGACGGCTTTGCACTTTGGAACAGCGCCGTGAGTGAGTACGACGTGATGGCCACGCCATTCAAGCGCGACATCATGAAGGAGCTCGCCGACGCGGTGCGCGCCGACGGAATGCAGATGTGTTGGTACCACTCGATCATGGATTGGCACCACCCTGACTACCTACCGCGCCGTCCATGGGATCAGCGTGCAGTGGATCCACAAAGCTATCCAAGGTATGTGAACTACATGCAGGCGCAGCTCAAGGAAATCCTTACCAATTACGGCAAAATCGGCATCGTGTGGTTCGATGGTGAATGGGAAGACACCTGGAACCACAGCTGGGGCAAGGCCACTGATGACTTCGTGCGCGCCATCCAGCCACAGATCATTGTGAACAATCGTGTCGACAGTGGTCGCGCCGGAATGGAGGGATTCTCCAAAGATGAGGCATCCCGTGGCGACTACGGAACGCCAGAGCAGACCATTCCACCAAATGGCATGCCGGGCAAGGACTGGGAAACGTGCATGACCATGAATGACACGTGGGGTTTCAAATCTTCTGATCACAATTGGAAGAGTTCGCAAGAACTCATTCGCATGTTGTGTGACATCGCCTCCAAGGGTGGCAATTTTCTCCTGAATGTTGGACCGCGTGGCGACGGCACTATCCCACCAGAAAGCATCGAGCGACTGAAGCGCATGGGCGAATGGATGAAGGTGAACGGTACGGCGATTCACGGCACCGAAGCCACACCGTTCCCACGGAAATTTCAGTGGGGCCGAATCACCCAGGGAGTTGGTCCGCTCAGTGGCCGCGAAAGCACCACGCTGAACCTCATGGTCTTTGATTGGCCCGCAGATGGCACGCTGCGGCTCCCTGGCATGAGTAACGAACCGCTCTCCGCCAAGATTCTTGGTGCATCTGACCGATCACCAACCGTCACCCGCCAGGGCGACACCATCGTTGTCAGCGGCCTTGGTGCCACGCCGGTCGACAAGGATGCGACCGTCGTACAGATTGGCATCGTTGGCAAGCCGGCGGTCGAGCCATTCATCATCAAGCCCGATGGCAATGGGATCATCACTTGCTCGGCCGCGGATGCGATCGTCACTGGAAGTATCCAGTACGAAAATCGATTTGAGAATCTCGGTTGGTGGCGCGACACTGCCAGCACCGCCTCTTGGACCGTGCAGATTCCAGCCACCGGCAAGTATCACGTGGCGGTCGCCTACGCATGCAACGTCACCTGCGGTGGTGACTTTGAAGTTTCGGTCATTGACCCCGATGGGGGCGGCACCCAGACAATTACTCGGAACTTGCCGCCGCGCTCAGACTGGAGCGATTTCATAAACCTAGCGGTCGGGAATATCGAACTCACCGCCGGCACCCGCGTTATATCGGTGAGGGCGGCGAGCAAGCCGGGTGAATCCTTCATCAATCTCCGTAACCTCACCTTGATGCCCCTGAAGTAAACTGACCGCCCCCCTATGCCCACCTTCACACTCAACGGAACGGCCATCGAACTTGAGCCCCAAACACGGGAGTCATTTGCATGGCTTGCCGGACAGGTCTACCGCCGACTCCACGAGGGCCCGCCGCTACCGGCGATCCTGACGGTCTTTGCGCATGAGGGCACCACCACCCAAGGACTGCCAACAAACGATGCTCGCATTCAAGCGATCTTGTGGACCCTGTGGCAGATTGGCATTGCCTCCGCACGCGTTGAAGGCGATGGCGAGAAGCGCGAAGTCAAGTGGGATAAGGGTGAGCATGCGAACATTGACACTCGCCCCATCATTGAGCACTTCACCGAAGAGGGCATCAACGAAGGTCGCGCGCTCGCCGCGGGCCTCGTAGTGGTTGCAGGCCGTCACATCAAAGTGAATGGCATTGAGATGCACGTGAAGATCAATAACTTTGAACTCATCAAGGCGCAGGCTGCTGAGATGGAGAAGCGTCGCACCGACCCAAAGAACGATCCAGCCATGGCTGCCGCGAGTTACCTCGCCGAACTTCTTGCACAGGGTGCTGACCAGAACGACCTACGACTCCGCGCCGCCGTTGAACTTGCCGCGGACCTCGGAATTCGATCCCTCTTTGTGGATGCCGCCACGCGCCAGCTGCGTATCGACGGATTCAATGAGCAAGCGGCCCTCGCAGCCGCATATTTCCAGGGTGCGCCAGTTGAGCAATTTCAGTCGGCGATCAATCGCGCCCAGGTACTGAATAAAATGGCGTTGGAAAGCGCGCAGAAATCCGGACGTGCGCCAACCGGCGGTACGGATGCTGCTCGCACCCAAGCCGGCGGCACGGACTTGGTTGGAACAGCTGGAAAGCCTGGAAATCAAGGGCAAACCACGCCGTTCAAGCGTCGCCGCCGCTAACTCTGCCACACTACGCGGACCTTCCGCCCATGGCCTCGCGGGCTGTCCAAACGGACTTCGCGAGCAATTGTGCGCATATTTACCTCACAGAATCCTTGACCTGCGATGCACGGATAAGACCGTTCGAATGACCCTGCGTGGTGATTCAGTGTGGACCGCCACGCAGGGCTCAGGAATTTGAGGAGGGAAAGCGATGTGTGACAAAGTCGACAGTGAGAGCAACCTGGCCGGCAAGATCGCTACTACCACCTCTGGATGGCGACCAGTGCAGATTCAACTCCGCACTCCGGTTGCGGCCAATGCTGCTATGTATCGCACACTGCTTGGTGACCTACCCGGTCTATCGATCGTGCGTGGGCAGCTCTTGGATGGGTGTGTTGCAGACGCTGTGATCGCGCCGACGAATAGCTTCGGCTATCTCGATGCAGGGATTGACAGCGCGTTCGCGCGCCGGTTCGGTCCGCGTCTGCAACGCTCACTCCAAGAGCGCATCGCCTGTGAGTTTGATGCTGAACTTCCGGTGGGTGAGGCAATCGTCATTCCAACCGGTGACTTCACCATGCCGTTTATGGTGGCTGCACCGGCGACGCAGTTCCCTGGATACATTTCCGCGGAACCGTTGATGTACAGCGCACTTCATGCCGCGCTGCGGGCAGTAAATGCCTGGAATATCGCTGATGAGTGGCCACCAATTGAAACAATCGTCCTGCCGGATATGGCTAGTACGGCCCATGGGTGGCGTGCTGAAACTTTAGTGCTGCAAGTTCGCGAGGCGCTCGAGGCATGGAATCGCGCACACGCTCTACAAGCCAAGCAATCCCGAGCCGCGTGAATTGACTCACGCAGCGCTAGCAATCGGCGGCATTGGTGCGCCAATGCTTGCACACACTGCGCGCAGTAGTTCTGCTTCTTCCACCGTGGTCTGACCATCGGCCGCAACGCACGCAACACAGGCATCCACCAGCTTTCGTTTGGTGGGAAGGTTCGCGTTCGACAGTCGCTGCAGTGATTCATCAAGGCCGTCGAGCGTGCATAGATGTGCCGCCGTCTGTGCTGGGGGCAACAACGATTCTGAACCGCGCGCCGCGCGCCATGCCCGCGCCACCCCCGCTTTGTCAGTGGCGCCCGACCACGCCAAGACGCTCACCACCAACGCTACATCTGCAACTGTCGCGCGGGCGCTGGGGTCCTTTCCTGTACTTGGCCCCTCAATTGCACCACGCAAGATGACTCGAACCGTCCATTCCAACCGATCAACCTGCGAGTCCGTGGCTATGAGTTGCGCCAACACCGCGCGGAATTGCTGATATTGCCCAGACGAAAGTTGTGCGAGCGACGCCGCGCACAATTCGATGACCGGCAATCGTTGTCTTGGGGTAATCGTCGTGCTCTGCTGAAGTGCATCAGTTGCGCTGGCAAGTGCAGGATCAGCAGCCGCAATACCAGCAAGCTGCGCCTGCCGTTCACGTCGGTCGCGCGCGAGAAGCAAGGAACAAATCACCGCCCGTGCACTGAATGGATTCCGCGCAGCATCGACCACGGACTCAGGTAGTCCCGCGATGAGGCTGTGCGCCATGCCGATGTCGTGTGGGTTGAGTGACCCCATATTGCGGCGCGCACCGTGAATGGCCGCGGCAGAAACCCCATGAAATGCCGCCACTGACGAGGCGTGCGCGGTCGGTACCGGCCGAATGACTCCTGCAGTCGCTGCCGCAGTCGTCGCTGAAGCACTTGCCCCGGTCGCTATTGCCGCCGTCACTCCGGCCTCCACCATCTTGGCACCACGAATACGCGCAATGCGATCCTCAATCGGTGGGTGTGTTGAAAACAACGATGCAATGCCATTAGCAAAGAAGAAGTGGCTGAACTCCGCCGCTGCCGGTGCGCTCAGTTGACTGCCCGCGCCACGTGCGATTTTTTCCAGTGCACCGGCAATGCCATCTGGGTTACGCGTGTACTGCACCGCGCTGGCGTCTGCCAGAAACTCACGCTGCCTGCTCACTGCCGACTGAATGATGCGCCCGAAGAAGTACCCAACAATTCCAATGATGAAGAGCGTAACACCAATTCCAAGTCCAATGGCTGCATTGCTGTTCTTGTCCCGCGATTGGCGGGAATACATCTGCGAACGAATCAGAATTCGACCAACCATGGAAACCGCAAAGATTCCACCAAGCCACGCCACCAGACGCATGTTGAGCCGCGTATCTCGATGAAAGATATGGCTGAATTCATGCGCCATAACCCCCTGCAATTCATCGCGCGACAGCGCATGGATACAACCCCGCGTAACACCAATGACTGAGTCTTGCTCAGAATTTCCAGCCGCAAACGCGTTAATGGTCTGGTCCTCCATGAGGTAAACCGGTGGAACGCGAACACCGCTTGCAATGGCCATCTCCTCAACCACATTGAGGACTCGCCGCTCGTCTGGATCACTTGATCCAGGGTCCACCTGAATTCCGCCCATCGCCTGTGCCACCGCCGCACCACCATGCGACATCTGCGCAAATTTCACCGCCGTACCAATGCCGACAACAGCAAGAACCGAGCCAACCGACAGCGCAAACATTGATGGATCAAAGATCTTGCCGCGCGACACCGTGAGCGAGAGCACAACATGCACACTCACTACCGTGGCAATGACACCCATGACGAACAGCGCTACCAGCCAGCTGGTGTTGCGCTTCGCCCGTTCTTGGCTTTCAAAGAAATCCATTGCCGGTCTCCGTGCGTCAGGAATCGAGGGTGTTTCGTGGCGTTTCCACAGAGGCGGACGCGTTGAAATCTACATTTGGTAGCGCGCGCGCCGACTGATCAGCCTCAAAGAGCGCGGCGGCTGTGAAGGAAAACAATCGCGCTACCAGAACGTCGGGAAAGACTGCCAATTTGGTATTAAAAGTCATCACCGCATCGTTGTACGCCTGCCGCGAAAATGCAATGCGATTCTCGGTGCTTACCAGCTCTTCTTGCAATTGCAGTGCGTTGTTGTTGGCCTTGAGATCTGGATATCGCTCCATTAAGATCATCAATTGCCCAAGCACCGCCTGCAATACACCTTCTGCGTTCGCCAGTGCGAGTGTCGCGCCTGCATCACCAGGATTTACAGTGACAGCACTACGCGCGCTGATAGCCGCGGCACGTGCACTGGTCACCGCCTCAAGGGTGGACCGCTCGTGTTGCATATACCCCTTCACAGTGGCAACCAAGTTGGGTATCAAATCATGGCGCCTACGCAGTTGCACATCAATCTGCGAGAACCCATTCTGCACACGCACCCGGCGCGTCACCAGCCCGTTGTAGACCGCCATCAGCCAGATTGCAACCATGGCAATAGCGGTTCCGGCGGCCACCGCAGCCACCAGGACGGGCGAAACGGCAACGATTGTCGGGGCAGAATGCACGAACATGTGCGTAGTTCTAGCATCGGGAACCATGATCGGCATTCCCCGCATTCTGGTAACCGGATTCGAGCCCTTTGCAGGCAGCCTCCTGAACCCCACAGCGCTGATTGTTGAGCGTTTGGCAGCCGAAGGAATTGCTGGTGCCATGATGCGCGCTGAAGTCCTACCAGTGGTCGGTGGTGTTGGACCCGGTTCAGCACGGGCGAGGCTTGATGCCGTATTAGCGGAATTTCAAGCTGACGCAGCGATTCACTTTGGTGAGGCGCATACTCGCAGTGAATTCAGCGTTGAACGCATCGCTATCAACCTTCGCGACTACCGCATTGCGGACAATGCGGGCGTCTGCGCGGAAGACACCCCGGTTGTGGAAGGCGCCCCTGCCGCACACTTCGCAACCCTTCCAATTCGAGCGATCGTAGACGCTGTGCGTGTTTCGGGTGTTGCAGCGGGAACATCTTTGACTGCGGGTAGCTATCTCTGTAACGAGGTGATGTTTCATTCACTTGAACGGAGTGCGGCCACGGGTTGGCCAGCAATCGCCGGTTTCATACATGTCCCGCAGCTCGAAGAGCAGTTTGTGACTCGGCCGAACGATGCACAGCCCATATCTGCACATGACTTGATGATCGCTACGCGCGCGGCGCTTGGTGCCGTTATGTTCCACCTTCGAACCATGCCACGCGGGACCATGCCTGATCGGCATCGACGACGATTGGGTTAAACGGCACCGCCGCCGACTCGCATGGCCGCGAGTGTGGCGGTGACGTGTGGGCTGTATTTCAATAAGGCGCATGCCGTTGGCACGTTGCCAAGACATGCGCCCCACCCTGATGTGTGGACTACAGGGTGCTTTGTTGGAACACATGCGGTGATGTGTTCCAACACCTTTGCTACGATCGAGCCAGCGAGCCTGTTCAGCACTGTTTCCCTAAATTTGACACAAATTTCTCACTCCGAACATTCTTTATGCTTGCGCGCAGCACCTGCCATCATCGAACATTTGAAATCACGCTTGCTGACCCCAGTCGGCGAAATGCGTTGAGTTCAGCCATGTTTTCTGCACTGAACGCGCGGCTGATGGTTGCCGCGCTCGCTGCTGATGATCGCCTCATCACACACGATGGATCGCGCATTGGTGCTGATGTCGTAGTGATTCGCGGCGAGGGACATTCGTTCTCTGCCGGATTTGATTTGGCCGCTTGCGTTGCCGACGCCGCGCTGTTGCGCGAACTAGTGATGGAACTCTCCCGCACAGTGCAAGCTCTTCGCGCACTTCCCATTCCAGTGATCTGTGAAGTCCATGGCGCGGCACTGGCGGGTGGCTGCGCTTTGCTCGCCGGCGCTGACTTTGTGATCGTCGCGCCGGATGCACAACTCGGCTATCCCGTACATCGGATTGGAGTGAGTCCAGCGG
This sequence comes from Phycisphaera mikurensis NBRC 102666, assembly GCA_945878575.1. Classification (GTDB taxonomy): domain Bacteria; phylum Planctomycetota; class Phycisphaerae; order Phycisphaerales; family SM1A02; genus UBA966. The sequence goes on from CAMDUB010000003.1 coordinate 60,433, forward strand.
TCACCCTGCCTGCGCTGATAGCCAATGCCGGCACTGGATCAGCACGACACATCACCATGGGTGGGGCAATCCACGACGGTCCATCGGCGGTTCGTGCCGGGCTAGCTACGCATTGCGCTCGTACCCCAGAGTCCCTTGCAAACGAATGCAGCGCGCTGGTCGCCTCGCTCTTGTCCAAAGAGCCAGCAGCTATGCGCGCCACAAAGCGTTGGGTGAATGAACTTGACGGATCGAACGATGCCACACGCTTCCACCACGCCGCCGAAGCTTCGGCCGCTGCTGCGGAGGGAGACGAGTTTGCAACGATGCTTCGCGATTTCTGGCAGAAGCGCCACAACACGCCGCCGGTCACGCCTCGGTGATGTCGTAAGCGGCCATGTACCCGCCACCCTGCATGCGCAGGATCTGCCTTGCTAGGTCATTTGCCAGTGCACTTGCCCCAAACCGAAAGAGGTGCGGTGTCAACCACTCGTCACCAAGGGTCTCTTTCACCATCACCAAGTATGAAATGGCCTGCTTCGCGGTACGAATCCCACCTGCGGGCTTCATACCGATGCGAATACCAGTTGCCAGAAAGTGATCACGAATTGCCTCAAGCATCACCAGTGTCACTGGCATAGTTGCGGCTGGCTGCACCTTGCCGGTAGACGTCTTGATGAATACCTCGCCATCCTTCGGCGCGGCGATTCCTGGAACTGAGCACGCGGCTTCAATCGCCAAATCACTGGCGCGGCGGACATTCTCCAAGGTCTCCAGCTCACCAGTCTCAAGAATGATCTTGAGGTGCGCGGGCTTGCCTTTTGGTGGTTGGGCGCATCGTGCGCGCGTCTCGCGAATCTCTTGGGCGATTTCATCAAAGCGACCAGCAAGGAAGAGTCCCCGACTGATCACCATGTCAATTTCGTCGGCACCGGCAGCAATGGCATCCACACAATCACGGAGCCGAATATCCAGTGGATACTGGCCACTTGGAAAGCCCGTCGCTACCGCCGCGACGTTGACGCCAGAACCAGCGAGCGCCTCCTTGGCGGTAGGCACAAGCATGGGGTACACGCACACAGCTGCCACGTGAGGAGCGGGCCACTCAAGTGCAGGACGTCCCGCCGGAACGTCAACGGGCTGAATCGCCTTGCGACAAAGAGCCCGAACCTTCTCCGGTGTGTCCTTGCCTTCCAGCGTGGTGAGGTCCAACATAGAAACAGCACACCGGAGGGCGTGCTGTTTCGAAGAAGCCTTGATCGAACGCTTCGTGAACGACTCCGCGCGACGCGCGGCCATGATGGCGTCGACACCGCGCATCACGGATCAGCCACCTCGCGCAACGCGGAACAATTCCGTCACCGGAATTGCTTGGCGCAGAAGAAGTGCCTTTTCGCCGGCGTTTGCGTTCTCAACGTAGTAAATGAAGAGCATTTCACCGCGGCCATCAAGTACCCACAATGCCTCGTACGGGCGCTCCGGAGGCCCAAGGCCTGTGTTCTGTGTGACAACGCTCATGCCCTGTCCACCTTGGTTGGCGGCGCCGGCGAAGGCCGCATTCAGCGGCAAGCGGGCTGCTTGAATGATGGTGAGTGCTGCCAGTAGAAATGCACTCGTCCAAAGAAGGGCGGCTGGCATATTCATTTGCTGGGCGCGCTGCTTTGTGCCGCAAGCGCAACCAGCGCTGGTGCATGTTGATGTTTCGTTTGAGTGTTCCATAGTGAGTCCTTGGTGAGTTGCTTGTTGTGAGAGTGTTGGTGATGGCGCTCTGTGATCAGCGCGTCTTCGCGGCCTGTACCGCGTCGGCGGTCATGTTGCGATAGCCAAGACCAACCAAACGCTTGGTGTTCTCATACCAACTGATTGCAACTACTTCATTGGTGGTCTCGTCTGTGATGTAGACGACACCCTGGATAATGCCGTTCACCGTTCCGCCCACCATGGTGTAGGTGGAGCGTGGACGAAGTTGTGCCGATGCGGATGGCATGAGTGTCACCGCTGCAAGCGCGGCCAACAGTCCGGCGTTGAGGAAGATGAGCGGACGAAGCGATGTGCGCGACATATGAATCTCCGGGACGGCTGTGTAGCGCGCTGTGTTCGCGCGTGCCCTGCTCGCCACATGGCTAAACAGGAGCCCGGCAGGATACCGGGTTCAAGGTGAAATCCGCGGTGATGGCGCTTTCTTTCACCATGGCGGGACCACCATGCGCGCGCCGCGATTCAGGGCGGGTGCTACCGCTCGTTCCCTGTTGACAGTCCGCGCTGCACTACACAATCACCCGATTCGTGATCAAGTACCAGCCGCCAATGCTCACGATCGGCGTCAGCCAGCATCGCCCGCTTAGTCAGCATGGTCTGGTGCGGGAGCATGTCGTATCCCAAACTCGCCGCGGGGTGCGCATGATGAATGGTGGGCATGGTGTCGCCCGGGAAACACACTGTTCCCTTGCCGTCGTCCCATAGCACCATGTGGTGACCCCACGTGTGCCCAGGCGCGACGCGGACACGTATGCCGGTAACTGGCTCCGCGTCGCCATCGTGAAGTACCACGCACCCTTGTAATGGCTCCAAGTTGGCAGGTAAATAGGTGCGCGACATGGTGCTCTTATTGGCAAGGGCATCCAGCCACTCTTGGCGCTGCACGTGGACGCGCGCATTTGGAAACACCAATTCCAATGCACCGCTTGCACTTAACCGAGTCAACCCACCCGCGTGGTCAAAGTGCAGGTGTGTCAGAACCACGTGGGCGATTGACGTCGGATCGACATCTATGTCTTGAAGCGCATGTTCCACAGTACGAACACGGCCGTCGGTGCCGCGCTCAAAGAGATAGATCGCTTCTTCCTTCGGTGTCCACTTCCCACCGGCGCCGGACTCCACCAATATGCGCTCGACTGCACCGCTCTGCGTGGTGCGTTCCAGGAGCACGCAGTTCATGGACAACCAAATGCGATTGTCCGCATCGGCCTCAATCCATTTGCTCCACATGGACTTCGGGATCAGTCCAAACATTCCGCCCCCATCAAGACGAAATCCCCCTGCTCGGAGGATTCGCCATGAAAACACGGGGGTTTCAGCGGTCAAACGGACCTTTCGTCACGCCTTCACCACACGCGCCTTGCCGGTACCGGCAGGAACAGTGGCCATGGCGTTACGGGTGTCCACCACCAACTTGGCATTCTTGGCAAGATTGGAGTAGTCGACGGCATCGTGGTCGGTGAGGATGAGCACACAGTCGCTTGCCTTGAGATTTGCTTCATTCAGCTCAACACTCTTGAGATCGATCCGATACTTGCGCATGGATGGATAGGAAGGAATGTGCGGGTCGTGGTAGGTGACCTCAGCACCCTTGTCGCGGAGAATTTCAATGATCTCCGCGCTTGGGCTTTCGCGTGAATCATCAATGTTCTTCTTGTACGCCACGCCAATCACCAGAACCTTGGAACCCTTGATGCTCTTGCAATCATCATTCAACGCACTCTGGGTGCGCTCAATGACGTAGTGCGGCATGGCGGTGTTGATTTCACCAGCGAGCTCAATGAAGCGAGTGATACGACCAACTTCCTTCGCCTTCCACGTCAGATAGAACGGATCAATCGGAATGCAGTGACCACCAAGGCCTGGGCCTGGATAGAAAGGCATGAATCCGAAGGGCTTTGTTCCAGCGGCGGCGACCACTTCCCAGACATCAATGTTCATGTCCGTAAGCACGGTCTTCATTTCATTGACGAGCGCAATATTCACGGCGCGGAAGATGTTCTCAAGAAGTTTGGCTGTTTCTGCAACTTCGGCGCTGGAAACGAAGTGCGCCTTGCTGACCACGCGGCTGTACAGCGCGTATGCCAACTTGCCGGACACTTCGTCGGTGCCACCAACGAGCTTGGGAATCACTGAAGCGGAGAAGTTTGGGTTGCCCGGATCTTCACGCTCTGGGCTGTACGCCAAGAAGTAATCCTCATTACGCTTCAGTCCGGTGGCGTCAAGAATCGGGCCCATCTCGTCGCGCGTGGTGCCGGGGTAAGTGGTGCTCTCCAGGACCACTAACTGCCCCTTGCGGAGCACGTTGGCAACCAGCTTGGTTGAGTCAAGAACAAACGAGAGATCTGGTTCCTTGTGATGGCCAAGCGGTGTTGGGACGCAAATCAAGATCGCGTCGGCTTTTTGGAGATCAATTGGATTTGTGGTGCCTAGGAATCCGTCGTTTGACTTGATGTAGTCAAAGAAGTCCTGCCCAAGGTGATGGATGTACGGTTTGCCCGCCTTGATATTATCGATCTTTCGTTGGTCGATATCGAAGCCAACCACCTTGAAGCCAGCCTTGAGGCAAGCGTGCGAGAGTGGGAGTCCAACGTAACCAAGGCCGACGATGCCGACGGTGGCGGACTTAGATTCGATCTTCTTGAGGAGTTCGGTAGCGATTGTGTTCATGGTTTGTTCCGGGCCGGATTCAGTGGGTTTCAGTGTTGTTTGAAGGTATCAAGACCGTATTCATCGGCAGTAAATCAAAGCCGAATGAAGTAACTCAGACCAAATTCTCGGGATTCTCTAACAGCCCAACCACCGTATTGAGGAAGCGGGCGCCCTCTGCACCATCCACCACGCGGTGGTCGCAACTGAGGGACAGTGGCAGGGAAAGACCCGCGTAGAAACGGCCGTCCTTCACCATGACGCGCTCTTTGGCGCGCCCAGCGGCAAGAATGGCCACTTCGGGGTAGTTAATGATCGGCGTAGCAAACATGCCGCCATAACTACCCACGTTGGAAATGGTGAACGTGCCACCCATCGACTCTTCGCGCTTAATGGATCGATCCTTACAAGCCCCGGCAAGACGCTTGATCTCGTTGGCAAGTTCAACTGGTGACTTCTTCTCTGCATCCTTGATCACCGGAACCATCAGCCCTGCATCGGTATCGACGGCGCAACCAAGATTCACTGGACCCTTGATCAGGATCTCGCTATTGGCATCATCAGTGATGGCATTGAGCGTTGGATGCTTCTTCAGCGCCTTGCAAATTGCCGCCATGATGAACGGCAACATGCTCAACTTCTGACCAGTGACGCGGCTGTACTCCTTGCGCTTCTGGTCAAGTTGAGTGATGTCTGCTTCATCAACAACGGTGAAATGCACCGTGGTTCGAACACTGCGATCAAGGCTCTCGGCGATCTTGCGTCGCACGCCACGGAACGGCACCCGCTGGGTGACGCCGTTTTGATCAATGAACACCGTTCCTGCTGCAATTGCCGTGGAACGAGGCGCGAACCCGGTGCTTGACGCTGTGCTCACTGCAGCGCCGCCGTTGCCGTCACTGGCAAAGGACTCAATGTCGGAGGCAGTCACACGCCCACCACGACCGCTACCTGGAATGCGTTGAATATCGACACCAAGTTCACGCGCGATGCGGCGCACCGCCGGTGTCGCTAGCGCCTTACCTTCGCGAGAAACAACGGCCACTTCCGAAGAACGACGCGCAAAGCGGTCGCTCACGGTCAGTGTTCCGCTCATGGTTCCAACGACGGTTCCTTGATCATCCGCAGCGGCAGGTGCGCCAGCCGCTACTTGCGCAGACATGCACGAAGACGCGGCCTGTGAACTGCCGTTACTACTTCCACTGGCCGCCGGCTTCGCGGCCGCACTGCTCGGACCGCTCGTACTAGGCGCAATCTTCGCCGCCGCGCCAACCGGGACATACCGCACCAGCACCGCGCCCACCTTGATGATGTCGCCAGCCTTGCCGCAGATCTCTGTCAGTGTGCCGGCCCATGGTGAAGGAACTTCCACCAACGCCTTGTCCGTTTGCATCTCGGCGAGCGTCTGGCTCTCCTTGACGGTGTCGCCAGCCTTCACCTTCCAGTCGATGAGTTCCGCCTCAGCGAGACCCTCGCCAAGATCAGGGAGGAGGAAGTGGCTCTTGTCGCTCGGTTGCTTGATTCCGGCCATCGGTGTTCCCTTTGCTACTCGGTCAGTACGCCATGATGTCGTCGATCGCACGTCCAATGCGTGATGCATCGGGCATGTAATCAAGTTCAAGCTTGTAGTACGGCATGATCGTGTCGAACCCACTAACGCGCTGCACTGGGGCTTCCAGGTGAAGGAAGCAGCGCTCCATGATGCGTGCTGAAATTTCCGCGCCAAAGCCACAGGTCAGCGGTGCCTCATGCACCACCACGCAACGGCCGGTCTTCTTCACGCTCTCCTCGATCGCATCAATATCGAATGGATAAATCGTGCGCAGGTCAATGAGTTCAATGTCCTTGCCACTCTTCTCGATCGCCTGCATGCACTGCACAACGCTCGCGCCCCAACTGACGATGGTGAGCTCGTTGCCCTCGCACACCGTGCGCGCCTTGCCGATTGGCAAGACATATTCATCCTCCGGAACTTCTTCGCGGAATGCCCGGTAAATACGCTTTGGCTCAAAGAACATCACTGGGTCTGGATCGCGAATCGAAGCAATCAACAAGCCCTTGGCGTCGTACGGCGAACTTGGCATCACTACTTTCAGGCCAGGCGTGTGCGCGTAGATCGCTTCAGGCGAATCACTGTGCAACTCCGGCGCATGAATGCCGCCACCGACAGGAATGCGAATCGTCAGTGGGACTGGAAACGCGCCGCGCGTGCGAGTGCGCATGCGCGCTGCGTGACTGCAGATCTGGTCATAGGCCGGTCCAAGAAATCCATCGAACTGAATCTCTGGAACTGGGCGCAGGCCGCCCATTGCCAAGCCGATCGCGGTGCCGATGATTCCACTCTCTGCGAGCGGCGTGTCGACCACGCGCTTCTCACCGAAGCGCTTCTGCAAGCCTTCGGTGACGCGGAACACTCCACCGTTTGCACCGACATCCTCGCCAAGAAGCAAGACGCGTGGGTCCTTCTCCATCTCTTGGATGAGGGCGAGATTGATTGCCTGGACCATGTTGAGGTTTGCCATCGTGCGATCCTCTGTGAGTAAATTCAGCCTGATTTCACAGGTTATTGAGCGAATCGATCAGTGCGCTTGTTCAGTCACGCGGTTCAGATGATCGGTGTTTGTCAGTTGACTCGGGTCTTGGCCAAGCGAGTGCGTCTGCATGGTGTCGCGTTGCAGCGCAAGGTCGGGCGGAAGTTCGAGATACATGGAATTAAAGAAGTCAGCAGAGTGCGGCGCAGCAATGTTCTCGGCGCGCGCAACTGCCTCGCCGATCAACTTCTCAGCGCGTTCAAGAAGTGCGGCTTCCTTCTTGTCGTCCCACAGCTTGAGTTTTTCCATGTGCTTGCGAACGCGAATCATTGGATCGCGAGCGCGCCAAACATCTACTTCAGCCTTGTCGCGGTAACGGCTCGCATCGTCCGCCGTAGTGTGGTCGGCAAGGCGATAGGTCACCATCTCAATGAACGTTGGCTTGCCTTCGGTACGCGCGCGTTCGATCGCCTCACGCATTGCATAGACCGTTGCAAAGATGTCGTTGCCGTCTACTTGCATGCAAGGCATTCCATAGGCAATTCCACGCTGCGCAACCGTTGGTGCGCTGCATTGAATACGGCCAGGAACACTGATTGCCCAGAAGTTGTTCTGGCAGACGAAAACCACAGGAATATCAAGGTTTGCAGCGAAGTTGGCAGCTTCATGGAAGTCGCCTTCGCTGGTGGCGCCGTCGCCAAAGAACGTGCAGGCGATCTGCTTCTCGCCGCGATACTTGGCCGCCCAGGCAAGACCAGTGGCGTGAAGCATCTGTGTGCCAATCGGAACAGCGATCGGCGTGGCGTAGTGCTCACGAGGCATTGCATTGCCGCGTTCGTCACCCATCCAGTGCAGGAGGATTGCTTCCATCGGGACGCCGCGCCAGAACAGACCGCAGTTCTCGCGATAGCAGGTGACCAGCCAATCCTTCTTGTCGAGCGCGTATGCGGCACCCAGACTGGTGGCCTCTTGCCCCATGTTCTGCGGGTAGGTACCCATGCGACCGGAACGCTGAAGGCGAAAGGCAACATCGTCAAGGCGACGACACGTGAACATGGCCTCGTAGAGCTTGATGAGGTCGGCGTCAGGGATGAGACCCTTGCCGAGCTTCTCGTCGAAGTTCCCATGCTCGTCGAGGATCGAAATGCGCGGGATCTCGGTCTTAAAGGCGGTGGTGATGGGCATAGATCGCGCAGTCTAGACCACCGCGGCGGGATGATTGTTGTGAAGCCGCGGACAAGATGATTGAAATTGACCGCTGAAACCCGCAATTATTGCCGAGATATCTGGACATTGGCCCACTGGACATCACTGGGGCGATGTGGGCGCGGGTGGCGGCACCGCCGCGTGTGGCTCCATATAGAACGCCGTCCCACCCCACCACTCACGGTAGTTCCGCACGGACGAATTGCAAGTAGTCATATTTGGGTCGCCGAAGTGGCCTCCCCAGCCGTAGCGCTCACTCTGTGTTGTCCGAATCCACTGATATTCCACCCAGCGGTTGCGATCACCCACATCATTTCCAACAAACATGCGGCTGTGAAATTCAGTACGGACATAGAGCGCCACGATTGCAGTCTCGAAGCCATGGCGCACCAAGTAACGTCGCGCCTGAATGCCAGCCTCAAGCGTGAGTTCATCAAACTCCGCCTGGGTAACAACGCCAACATCAAGCGCGCGCTTCAAGGCGATCCGCTCGCGATCTTCTGGCTCGTACATGCCCGGATTGAAGCCTGAGTAGTTCTCTTGCGTCGTTCCACTGTCTGCGTACACGTATGCAAACATACTGGGCGGGCCAGCAAGCAGACGGCGACGGAGTTCCTTGCACTGGTCAGCCGAAAGTGTTTGGTACTTCGCCTCCGTGTATGCGCCGCTGGAGTTTGGAAGTGTGGCGCGCTTGAGCTCCAGATCAATGGCCCGAAGTTTCTCACCAGTGGTGATGTCTTGTTGAACGACCGGCACAACGATCGGGATACATCCAGTCGATGCGGCGATTCCCAGTAATAGCCAGAGGATCACCGCAGAGATACGGGTCACTTGGAAACCTCGCCCGCCGCTGGCTCGCTCGGAGGTGGTACGGAAATGATCGGCGCATTGCCAATCGCCTTCCATGCAGCGATCGTTTCCGCGCGGCGTTTATCAAACTCCTCTTGAGTGATAAGTCCGTCTTTTTTAGCCTGATCAAGCGATATGAGCTCATCACCAAGAGTTGGTGGACGGGTAACCACTGGGCGATACATCACGCACGCTGCACAGCAGATCCATGGAATCAGGCTGATCGCCGCCAAGTGCTGAGCTCTTCGCGTGAGCACGCGTTGCGCACTTTGGGTGTTTGGTATGGATCGGTCAATCATGCGTTGCGACTTACCCAATGAGTCCGATCGCACGCGCCGCGAGCATCACCAGCACGGTCATTGCTACCGCTACTTGCAACATCATGCCCAACTGTATCGAACCACGCAATGGCACCGGAAGTGTTGGACCGAACGTGCTTGATGTATTGAACGAAAGAAACACGTAGTCAATGACTGCCGGGCGCCACCCTTCCAGCGACTTCATCTGCATGGTGCTATGCGGAAACAGAATGCCCGGATGGGTTTGTTCGCCATCCGCCACGCGTTGTTGGAACGGGTGATCAAAACGCCAATAGAACGCAACAAATACCGCAATATTTTCAATGTACACCAATGCCGCTGAAAGCAATAGAAACGCGGGATTCTCTTGCTTATCAAAGAGGCACAGCACGAGGCCAACAACATTGTCGAGGAGTGCAATCATGGAGAGCGCAAGTGTCAGATCGAACATTGGCCGAAACCACTTGCGTACACGCGCGGCCCAACACAGCAGTGTGAGTAACGAGGTGATGCATGCCACGGGGCTGGCATACATATCGAGGACCTGAAACACTTTCACTGCGTGCGACGGTGCTAGGTCGGTGCGGCTGAGTGATTGTGCGGTGGCTAAATCAAGCAAGGATGCCACCACCAACGACGCCAAGATTCCGCCCGCCGTGAGGTACCCAGGCGCGCGCGCATTGACCGTGTGCAATTGGCTCATGCATCCAATGATAAGGCGCGTGCTACCCTCATCACTATGCGTTGCGCTGAATGTGGCCACAACCTCGATCGCGTTGCAGAGGGCGCGCCGTGCACAGAATGTGGCGAGGTGACCCCGGTGCAATTGCGATTGCTGCAGCCTCTGCCCGGTCGTGTGCGCCTCTTGTGGCAGTTTGGATGGCCCTTGCTGATGGCGTGGTCACTGGGGTTGCTCGCCTTATTCGTCGCAAATCGGCTTGATCAAGTTGCCATGGTGCTGGTGGTGCTCACGGTGGTATCGATCGTTGTTGTCGGCCCTGTGAACTCTGCGTGGCGCACCTTTGTGCTCATGAAGCGGTTGCCACGAAGGATTCGATCGGCGCCATTCCTCATCGTCATTCCGCGATCGATCACCATTCCCATACTCGTTGGCGTAGCGACCATCATCATCTTTAACGTGTTGACGTTCGGGGCGTGTATCACGGTGTTTGCTTTCGGCAACGTCGGCAAATGGTAAGTAGTAAAAAAGTATTAATGTAATGATCACTATTGCCATTCATCGCGCGGAACAGACGATCAAGGTGACTCAAAGTCGCTGCCCAGTATGCGCTGTGGAAATTTCCGCGCGAATTGTTGAGCGCGCCGGCGCGGTGTTTATGGAGAAGGAGTGCGCGGAGCACGGCTCGTTTGTGGTGCGATTGCAGAGCGACGCCCGCTGGTACTTCACCAGTCAGGGAAATCCCGCGAATGCATCGGGCGAAGGCGCAACGTGTTGTGGTACCGGTGGTTGCTGTGCGCCGGCGAGCGCATCAACGGATCCGTTCGAGCAACTTTCTACGTGCGTTGCATTGATTGAGATTGTTGATAGTTGCAATTTGACCTGCCCAACGTGCTATGCAGAGAGCCCATACGGTGTTGGTGGGGATACCAAGTGTGCATCATTCGATGATGTGCAAGCGCGCGTTGAAGGCGTGATTGCGCGCAAGGGTTTGATTGACATCCTGCAGCTCTCGGGTGGCGAGCCAACCATCCACCCCGAGTTTGAACGCATATTGCGCTGGGCGGTTTCTCACCCCCAGATTGGGTATGTGCTTGTCAATACCAATGCTGTTCGGGTGGCTGGTGATGCCGCGTTCCGCGAGATGCTCGCGAATGTTCGGCGCGTGTATCGCAAGTTTGAGTTGTATGTGCAGTTTGATGGTGTGCAAGAGTCTGGCCAGCATGAGCTGCGAGGCACGGACTTGCGCTCAATGCGCGAGAAGGCAATCGATGCTGCCGGCGCACTTGGTGTTCCAACAACGCTTGCAATGGTGCTTGACGAGCGAACCATTGTTGGTGTTGGAGACACACTGCGCTGGGCGATGGCACGAACGCACGTGCGTGGCATCAGTTTGCAGCCGATGTTCACCAGTGGACGCGTGGCGAGCATCGAGAGCCGAACGCTTCCTGTGTTTCCTGGGGCGGGTACGGGTACAGGGGTGAGCGCGGGCACGCGCCGCGTTGTGAACGCCATGGGTGTTTCGGATGCTGTGCGCGCGTGTGTGGAGCAAGCGCCGGAATTGCTGGCGGAGGCGGATTTCACACCGCTGCCATGTGGCGACCCAAACTGCCACACGATTGGATACATCCTTCGCACGCCAACGGACCCGGTGGGGCTGAGTCGATTGATTGATGTTCCAAAGTACGCCGGCTTTCTGCAAAACCGCGTGAATTACAACATTGCGGACCTAGCGAAGTGCGGTTGCGAGACCGAGCCACTGGGAGAGTTGCTAAAGGCGCTGGAACTACGACCAGAAGATCCATTTCGAATTTTCATCAAGCCATTCATGGATGCGTGGACGTTCGACCAAGACCGCATTGATCGTTGTTGTACGCACGTCATCCGCACCGACGGCTCGCTCGACAGCTTCTGCCGCCACTACGGAAATTCGTCCCGTTCCTCCCGGACCAATTTCCGGTGATGGAGATTCCTGGTGGTAGCCCGGTGTATGTGGTCACTACGGTGGTGGGCATAGTGGTAACAGCGCTCCTCTGGAAACGACTTGCCCAGACCGATGGGCGGACTCCCGATGATCGCGTGTACGCCGTGTACGGTGGCGCCCTTGCGGGGGCATATATCGGCGCAAAGGTCGCCTTTTTGCTGGCTGAAGGTTGGCACTACCGGCACGAACCCATGGCCCTTCTCACCGGGCACAGCGTGACCGGCGCTCTCCTTGGTGGTGTCCTTGGTGTGGAGACGGCGAAGCAGGTCACTGGTTACAAGCAAGGCACTGGCGATATGTTTGCCGTGACCGTTCCCATCGCACTCGCACTTGGGCGAATCGGCTGCATATTCGCGGGCTGTTGTCAGGGAACCTTGTGCGCTGAAGCATGGTGGACCGTCGCGGATACTCACGGTCACGCACGCTGGCCCGCACCAATAGTGGAGATGGTGTTCAACCTCGCATTCTTTGTGTGGGCCGCCTGCGCCATGCGCTTCAATTGGCAGCGCGAGCAGCGATTCAATATCTATCTGATCGCATACGGCACGTTCCGATTCGCACACGAATTCATGCGTGACGACGTGCGCTGGTTCGCCTCATTCGGTGGATACCACGTCGTGTCACTTGCGATCGTCGGCACTGGCGTATGGATGTATCTGCAACGTGCACACATCCAGCGTGAAAGTACAACCGCCCCGGCATAGCCAGGGCGGTTGGGAAGTTTTTCACGCGTTACCTCAGAACGGATTTATGCCATCGCAGGATGCTTGGCTGCAGCACCCTCCGCGCGCCCCGCCTCGATGCGGCGCTTGGCGTAGTTCACTGCGGCCACATATTCGCTCGCGTCGTTCTTGCCTTCCTTGAGGACAGCAAGTGTGGTGTGCTCGATCTGCTCAATCTTCTTATCAAGCGCGGCCTCGGTCATGCCCAGGTAGAGACCGGCCAGGCGGATGACGCCGCCGGCATTCACGATGAAGTCTGGCCCATACAAGACGCCGCGCTGCTTCAGCGAAGCACCGTCGACATCCGGTTCATGCAACTGATTGTTCGCCGTGCCGCAAATGATGGCACAGCGAAGGTGCTTGATCGTGGAATTGTTGAGAACAGCACCCAAAGCGCAAGGCGCAAGGATGTCGCACTCTTGCGCAAAGATGTCTTGGCCGGGCTTCAGGGCCTCAACGCCAAGCTCCTTCACAGCACGCTCAATAGCGGCTGGATTGATGTCGGTTCCAACAACAGTCGCGCCGTGAGCGCGGCAACGTTTCGCCAGTTCGTAGCCAGTGGCACCAAGGCCCTGTACAGCAATCTTCAAGCCAGAGAAGTCGACTTTACGACCAGTGTGCGCCAGGCACGCCTTCATGGCGTTGAAGCAACCTTGGCTCGTGAATGGACTCGGATCGCCACCATGGCTGACAGTGATGCCACCCATGATGTGGTTTGATTCCTGTGCCATCCAGTCGCAGTACTGGGTGTTCACGCCGACGTCTTCGGCGGCGATGTATTGACCATTGAAAGTGTTCACAAAGCGGCCCATCGCGCGCGCTTCCGCCTCGGTTGGAACCTTGCCCTTCTCGATCATGATGACGCTCTTGGCGCCGCCCATCGGCAGGTCCGCGGCGGCGGACTTGTAGGTCATGCCTTCCGACAACCGCAGTACATCGCGGATCGCTTCACTCTCGTCCGTGTACGCCCAGCGACGGGTGCCACCAAGAGCGTTGCCAAGGACAGTGGAGTGCAGCGCAATGATCGCCCGCAGACCAGTGACTGGGTCGACATGGAATGCCACGCGCTCGTGACCATGCTGATTCATCGTGTCGAAAAGCTTCATGAAATTCCTGTGTGAGTAAGAAGGACCAAACCGACTAGTCATTCGTGAAATTGACGGGCACGGCCGCGAGAACTCGAATCCCAAAGGCTACCGACCCTCCACCCGGCAATGAAACACCCACTGGCACCAAGCGCGCTTCTTGGCTAAAAACTCTTGACCGCCAAGTGTCGCAACTCGCGCTCCTGCAGATGGTTACGCCCTTTGTGGCTGCGCGCGCTTGATGACATCTCCGTGGAACACTGACCCAGCTCCGAAGTGCGGAATCGCCTCTTCGTTCACGGGGTTCAATTTCGCCCCAGTGCCGCGCGCCTTCATGTCCATCGTGCGCTCGGGGATTGCAAAGTCGATGTTGGGGAGCGAATCAATGTGCTTCAACACCGCATCAGCAGCGCGCTTCATTGAAACGTCGGCGTTCGTGCGCAAGGCGCGAACTTCTTCCTCAATCGCCAGTCCGAACATTGAGCACAGGTGTTCCACCACGCTCATCTCATAGGCCAACTGCTCGCCACTGAGTCCGTTGCGAATGTGGCTGTCAAGCTTTGCAAGTGAGCACGTCATCGCGTGAATGTAAATCGCGCACATGGAGAGTCGAGCCTGGATGGTCTGCTCGGTGACAAGCTTGTCTTCCCACTCCTTGAACATCAACTTGACTTGGTGGCTGAACTCACGCACGCGCATCATCAGTTCATGCATCATGCCATTGAGGCGCGGATCAGTGCTAGTGAACGACGGAAGCGGCCGGCGAACACCAAGGAACAATTCGCTGCCAATCTGCATAGCTGAACCAAGGTGCTTGGCTGGGTTCTTCTTGATGCCCAACATCCACTCACCCAGTTGCTTGCTGCCGTACGCAAAGATAAAGGAATGCATCACTTCATTCGCACCCTCAACAATAATGTTGATGCGACTGTCGCGCCACGCGCGTTCCACATGATTCTCCGTCATGTAGCTCTCGCCACCCATGACTTGCAGGGCATCATTGACGGTGCGATAGCCGAATTCACTGCAGAACACCTTGCATACCGCGGTCTCAAGCATGATGTCTTCATCCTTGCGGTCAAGGAAGCCCGTGGTCATGAAGAGCATCGCTTCCATGGCGTAGGTGTATGAAGCCATGCGCGCGAGCTTCTCCTTGATCAGGTCAAACTCGCTGATCGGTCGCTCAAACTGGAAGCGGTACTTCGCCCACTTAGCGGCTTGTTCGTAGGCGAATTCTGCTGCGCCCAGCATGCCGGCACTCAGTGTGCAGCGACCGTAGTTCAGGCAAGTCAGCGCAACGTTCAGCCCGCGACCTTCCTTGTGCAGCAAGTTCTCCTTCGGAACCTTGACGTTGGTAAGCCGAATGCGCGCCTGCCATGTTCCACGGATGCCACACTTTGAACGGTTGCGGCTGAAGATCTCCACGCCTTCCATATCCGGCGTGCAGATGAGCGCTGAGACAGCGTCCTTCTCCTTGCCGGTCTTGGGATCGGTGATCTTCTGCTTCGCCATCACAGTGAAGAGTGCGCTGATTGCCCCAGATGTCGCCCACTTCTTCTCGCCATTCAAGATGTAGAAACTGCCGCAATCGCTCAAAACACAGCGAGTTTCCTGGCCACCAGCGTCGCAACCAACGTTGGGCTCGCTCAGGCAGAATGCACTCAGTGCATCCTTCGCCATGCGCGGCAGGAAGCGCGCCTTCTGCTCCTCATTACCAAACAGCATGAGCGCCTTGCAGCCGATCGACTGGTGCGCCGACACAAGCACTGCGGTGGACCCACATGTGCGACCGATGCGGCGCAACACGCGGTTGTAACTGGTGATGCCGAGGCCAAGACCGCCATGCTCCTTGGTGATGGTCATGCCAAGGACGCCCATATCAAAGAGGCGCTTGATAACCCACTCCGGGATCTCTTGCTTCTGATCGATCTCCACCGATGGATGCTCATTGCGCAGATACACGTCAAGCTCAGCGAGCAGTTTCTCGCAGCGCGCGTTCTCGTCGGCGGTCTGAGTTGGATACGGGAAGACCAGGTCTTCCCGGAAGTTGCCCCAGAAAATGTTCTTCACAAAGCCCATCGTCGTGGGATCTGGCCCAAGCATCTCCTGCGCCTGCTGAATCTGCTTGCGATCCTTCTCAGAGATGTTCTTCAGGTCCTTGGCGAGATCGGTCTGGGTCATAGTGGTCTGCGGCTCCGTGTTCGGGGGAAGGGACGGATTGTAGGCAGGGCGCACGGAGGGTTGACATGTGGACAATAACGCGCCATGAAAATGTCGCTCATCAGGATGGGGTTGGTATCACCGGAACGCCAATTGCCTCTGCTAATTCACGCATTCGCCGATCGCGGGTGTAAATCGGAGTTGGCGGGCGGCTTAACAGACACGCGGCAATGATCCCGGCGTCGATCCAACCAACGCCACGCCCGTTCATCTGCATTGAGGCAACCAGCGCGAACAACTCATTACGCTCCACGGGCTCGACAGGTGTGAGTTGCAAGATCATGTCGCGAAATCGCGCGGCATGATCGCCCGTTCCCATGGCAATTTCACCTGCAACATCGACGTGTCCAAGTGCGACACCCTCGGCGATTGCGCGGTCGACAACCGGGTCTCCGAAACGAATGTGACGAATCCACGCACTTGAGTCGATGAGAATTCCGTGGTCAATCGGCACAAAGCTGTTAGCGCTTACTGGTTGCTCTCCGACCGTCAATCCACCGGATCGTCTGGTCGCCGCCGTGGTGGAACCTCGAAGGTTGGATCGATCCCCCGCATTTTCGCTAGCTGAGCCCCTGCCTCCAACTGGGAGAATCGCTTCAACACATAAGGCAGCAACTCCTGAGGATCTTGAATCCCCGTGAGAACGCGCGCCCGCTCGATGTCTCTCTCTTCCAGTTGAATGTGTAATTCCATAATCATGAGTGTATTGCTCCGGTGCTTCCAATTTGCACGCTTCCTTTCCGATTCACCTCTACTAAACCCGCGCTCGCCGGTTGTGACCCCATCATGCCACCCCTGCGAAACCGCCCGCCAACTTCCGCGGAACTTCGCAACAAATTTCCTTACGCGCGCGCCTATCCTCTGCGCGCATGTCCGTCGACCACTTCCCCAGCACGCACGCAACATGGATCGATGCGCAGCTCACCATCGCTGAAGAAGGCGAGCGCGCTGCTGCTGCTGGTGATGCCGGTGGATACGCGCGCGCCAACAATGCGCAAGACGCGCTGAGACGGCACGTGATGAATCGCTACGCCCCCGCACTGACCGCGTACGTGAGTACGCCCGCGCTGCGACGAATCGGCGACCGCGATGATCTTGTTTCTGGCTTCTACGCGCGCACTATGGGCGATCCCGCATTCTTCACGCGCTGGCGGCAAAGCAATATGCCGCTACGGCGTTGGTTGATGAATGCCATGGCATTTCATTGCCGCGGTGAGTTGCGCGATCAAAACCGGTCGCGCAGTCGAATGTTGGGTAGCGATGGCCTTAGTGCACTGCAAGCAGACGCTGTGGATCCAGCGCGCGCCTTCGACCATGCGTGGGCGGTAGCACTTGCAAACGAAGCGATGTCGATCGCCATTACTGACGCTGATGAGCGTGGTCGGCCGAACGATGCGCTGGCATTTCGCTTGCATGTCATTGATGGGATGCCATATCGATCTATCGCCGCGCAGCTCTCCATCACTGTTGCGCAAGCCGAACACGCTGCGCGCCGGGTGAGTGACCGCATGCGCGAAGCCGTGCGTGAAATTTTGCGTGAAGAAGGTGTGCTTCCAAATGCAATGGATGCCGCTGTGGCTGAGGTGCTTCTGCTTGTTGATGAGGCTGCGGGTGAGCCATGACCGACCGTCCAGGGGTCACTGATCATTCGGCGTGCGCCCAGGTCGGTGCTCGACCACTTCGCTGGTCGGCAGTGGTGGTGTCACGTGGGCTCCGGGCTAGCGCGGTAGATACACCCCATACGCGCTCGACCCACACAAAGCCCGCGGCAGCCGTGTGCGCAATCCTTGGAGCCTCCCTCCTTGCTGTTGGGGCAGTTCTTATGAAACCCGTGGAATCTTTAGGGATTTCTGCGCGGCTTGACGGTGCGAACGGCTCTATTGACCCTCACCAGGAGTCAAAACATGAAGACGTTGCACGCATTCAGGACAGCAGGCGCCCTTGGCGCACTCGCTGTGACACAAATCGCACTCGTTTCCGGGGCGAGCGCGCAGTCGTCGGCCGTGCAATGGCGCGTGGAGGATGGGGGGAATGGGCATTGGTATGAGCTTGTCATTAGTGGGCCAATAACATGGACAGACGCTCGGGCGTCTTGTGAACAGCGCGGCGGACATTTGGTCACCCCTACTTCGCCTTCTGAGAATGCGCTTGTCACACAACTTGGCAATCGCGCCGATCATCCGACCGCGTGGGTAAATGACTTTGGTGGAAATGCTGGGGGACCATGGCTCGGAGGTTTCCAACCTGTTGATGCACCGGTCGCACAACCATGGGCGTGGGTCACTGGTGAACCATGGAATTGGGCTGGTTGGGCGCCAGGAGAACCGAACGGTGGTTTCGGTCCGGGGATTTCGATTACTTGTCTGCTTGGGTACGCGAACTCGAACTACTACCGCGGCTGGGCGGATGCTGGACTCGTCGATTTCCCGCCGTATCCACTATCGCCGAGCTACATCATTGAATGGTCGGCCGACTGTAACGCCGACAATTTCGTCGATTACGGGCAAATTCTTGATGGTTCGCTCATCGACGAAAATGGCAATGGTGTGCCTGACTGTTGTGAACAGGGACTTTCCTGTATCAGTTGTTCCGCCTGCGATCTCAACCCCACCGGCATCGTCGATGGTGCAGACCTTGGGGCACTTCTCGCCTTCTGGGGTCCAGTGAGCCCAGCGTTCCCCCGCGCCGACATCAACCGCGATGGGTTCGTGAACGGCGCCGACCTTGGCATCCTGCTCGCAAACTGGGGCCCATGCGGACAGTAACAGTCGGTATCTCCATCAACCCATCACTGTAAAGACTCCCTCGCGGCGCAGCACCTATTGAGGCGCTGGAATCGCCGCGGGGGATTTCTCTACCGGTATCTCCGCCGACCCCCGCCCTGGCATGTCATTCCTGGCGTTATTCCCAACAAACGCGGCCACTGCCAGGATGAACGCTGCACTAATCAATCGGCCGTAGCGCTTCATGAAGCTCTCAAAGGCATCCTTGATGCGCGCCGACACCCCTGGGTGCACCGTCTCCACCACCGCAGGAATGAGGCCGGGGATCAACGCAATCACCGCGAACATCACGATGCCGATCACTCGTTCGCTGGAGTCTGAAACTTGCAGCGCCTCGTGACCAGCGGCGGTCACGATCGGAAAGATCTTGGGATGCAGGCCGTCGCACGCAAACCCAAGGAGCCCCCAACGAATGGCGCGTTCGGCGGTTGAAACATCAATACTGCCATCAAAGCGCTTGGTGATGGCTGGAAATTTCAACTTGAACCAATGCACGATCCGGTGCTTGAGACTTCGCTCCTCTTGCTCGGGAGTCTTCTCGATCGGCGCATTTCGGATGGCGTTCACTAACCGATACATACCGACAACAAACAATGCGGACGCAATAGTTGCGCGCACCGTAAACCCAACCCACGTCCCCTGGTGGTGTTCCTCTGGCATGC
This sequence comes from Phycisphaera mikurensis NBRC 102666, assembly GCA_945878575.1. Classification (GTDB taxonomy): domain Bacteria; phylum Planctomycetota; class Phycisphaerae; order Phycisphaerales; family SM1A02; genus UBA966. The sequence continues at coordinate 79,839 of CAMDUB010000003.1, forward strand.
TGCCGTGCGTCTGCGCAAGCAAGAATCCGATGACCAGGGCAAACGCCAGACCGATGATCGTTCCAATTCCAAATGCCCACGCGAACGTGCGTGGTCGCTGGCGATCACTTGCGGCCACAAGTCCAAGCACGGTGATCTCTGGGGAAAGGAGCACGGCTACTCCAAGTGACGCGAGAATGGCGTAATAGTTATTCATGGTGATTCAACAATGAGTTGTTCGTACTGTAATTATCTCGGTCTTACGACTTGCTGAGAAATGCTGTCAGTTTGGCGCGCGCCTCTGGTGTGTGACGCAAGCGAACAAGGTGCGCCTGCTCGGCTGCAACAGCGGCAACCCATCCACATGTATATCCAACATGCACGCAATCAAAGCACGCGTCTGCGTGTGGGCTCGCGGGTACCGCAGCGCGTGCTGATGCAAGAGCGGGCTCCATACGCGCGGCATCGACTGGTGAAATGGCGTGTTTCGGTGCCTGACTCGGTGCTTGTTTCCCTGCAGATCCGGCCCCGTTTGCACCAGTGGTGCGCTGTGCATGAATCCAACGCTTGGCCTCGTCCACTATCTGTGCCTGCATACTTCCCGCCGGCAAGACCTGCGTAAAGAGCCCCGCCGGAACATCCATGCACTTCCACGGCGCGCCGTTCGCTGTAGCGACCATCGCCGCCTTTGGATCAATGCGCGCTGGCAACATTTGTGTTCCGCCCCACCCTGGGCAGATACATAATCCACACTCGGGCAGGCCAACCATCCATGGCCTCTCGCCTTCTGCTGGAAGTGTTCCTATGAGTGCATCGCAATGCATGGCAAGTTCGAGGCCACCACCGAGCGCGGCTTTGTGAATGACCGCGACACTTGGAACACCAAGCGCAGGGATCGCCGCGAACGCCGCGCTACCGTGTTGTAGATAGGTGTGCAGCGCTGCATCATCAAGCGCATCAATCTCCGCCAGGTCCGCGCCAGCAACAAAGACGCGTGTGCTCGCCGAAGCAAGCACAAGACCCGTGCAGCCATCCAACGCTATCTGCGCGCACGCAGCACTTATTGCGCCGATCAACCATGCATCAAGCACCACCACGCCGCCGCGTGGCTTCGCGGGATTTGGCTCAAGCCAAAGCGTGACAATGCCGTCAGCGTCACGATCGATTCGGAGGGGAGTGGGCATCTCAGGGAGAGTACGGAAAATCAGGTGTTACGGCTCAATATGGGGGGTGAATGAGCACAAGAATTACTTCTCGCCAAACACCTTCCGCAGCCGCTGTTGCGCCTCTTGGCCGGCAATGATCTGCGCACTGAGATCTGCGGCCTTATCAAGCACGGCGTCATCGTTCGACCCATCAAGTTCATTCAACCAGCGCTTGGTTGTGGCGATTGCTTCTGGCCCTCCAGCGCACAGGCGCTTGGCGAGCTCCGCAACCGTTGCATCAAGTTGATCGTGTGCGCAGATGTGTGTAGCAAGACCGGCGTCGAAGCCCTGTTGCCCACTCATGGTTCCACCTGCAAGAAGCATGGCACGAGCGCGTCCAGCACCGATCTTCTTGATCAGCCACGGCGCCACAACGGCTGGGCAAATGCCAAGATCGACTTCTGGATATCCAACCTTTGCCTCCGGATGCGTCACCGCAAAATCCGTAACAACCATGAGCCCACAGCCGCCACCAATCGCCGCGCCCTGCACGCGTGCAATGGTTGGAATGTGCAGACGTCGAATGATGCGACTGACACGCGAAAGCCCACGGAGCATTTCACCCATCGCGGTGGGGTCATCAATGACGCCGCGCAGATCCATACCAGCGCAGAACACTTTGCCAGCGCCAGCAATCACCAGCACGCGAATATCACCGTGAGGCGCGAAGCGTGGGGCAATAGTGTCGAGCGCTGCACCCATGGCATCAATGAGTGCATGACTCAACGCGTTGGCCTTATCACCACGATTTAGGGTGATGGTTGCAATGTGATCATTGATCGTGAGTGCAACAAGGTCGGTGGTGGTGTTGGTCTCGGTCATAGGTAGATCGTAAACCGCGTCATGTTGGTGACCGGGTATTGGTTAAGTAGCCGAAGGGTGCCAAACCGTCTTTGTCTCCACAAATGGAGCCAATCGACGCGGATTTGTCCAACGATCGGTATCCGTAAAGTCTTCATCCTTGGAGAGAATCTGCACCCGCTTGAGATTCTCGGCCGCGCCAGCGCGCAGGGTGGCGGCAATGGCCTCGTCAGCAATGGCGTGCACTGAATCAACGTCGCGATGACTTGCAATCCATCCCGCCAACTCCTTGGCATCACCAGTGATGACATTGAGAACGCCTGGCGGGATATCAGCTGTTGGTGCCACTTCGGCAACCAACAATGCCGCCAGTGGGTGCTCTGTGTTTGCAACAGCTACCACTGCATTACCGGTACATAGTGGTGGCAACACAAGCGACATAAACCCAAGTAACGAGTGCTGCTCTGCGATCCCTTGCACCGCCACACACACGCCGCTCGGCTCTGGCATGCTGAAGTTGTGATATGGACCCGCCACAGGATTGCGCGAGCCAAGAACCATGGGGAACTTGTCGCACCAGCCAGCCCAACTGACGGTTCGATCAATGGATGCGCTGACCTCGGTGTCGGCCTTCTTCTTGGAAACGCCAGAAGTGCTTCGCAGCGCGTCTGACAACTCCGATCGTCGACCTTCAAGCATCTCCGCCAACCGGTAGATGATTTGGCTCCGCAGGTATGCCGTGCTGCTACTCCATCCGGGAAAGGCGCCGCGCGCTGATTCAATGGCCTCTCGCAAATCCTTGCGGCTTGCGTGTGAAAGGTGGGCAATCAACTCGCCATCTTTGTTGTGCAGCGGCAGGGTTCGTCCGCTCTCCGAGCGTGGAAAACTGCCCTTTATGAACAGTTTCCAAGTCTTCAGTACAGCCAGTCGTTCGTGATCATTCATGTTTCGAATCCTTATAGCGGTTGTGATGTCACTCTGAGAGGTATGCCGCGAGGCCCTGCATGCCGCCCTCGCGTCCAAATCCGCTCTCTTTGAAGCCACCAAACGGACTGGTTGCATCAAACTGGTTGTACGTGTTGCACCACACAACGCCCGCCTGGAGGCGCCGCGCCACGTCAAACATTTTGCTGCCCTTCTCTGTCCAAATTCCGGCTGCCAAGCCATACGGAGAATTATTCGCGCGACTGATCGCTTCCTCAGGAGTGCGGAAACTCATCACCGCCAGCACTGGTCCAAAGATTTCTTCTCGTGCCACCACATGCGCCGGTTGAACACCCGTCATGAATGTTGGTCGGCACCAGTAGCCCTTGGTCGGGAGTGTCTGGTGATTCGGTTGGCACACCATGCAGCCTTCGCGACCACCCTCGGCGATGTAGCGCTCGATGATCGCCAATTGCTGCTTGCTATTGATGGCACCAATATCAGTGTTCTTATCAAGCGGGTCGCCAACGCGAAGCGTTTTCATGCGCATTTCTAACTTGCGGATGACTTCCGGCAAGATCGACTCCTCTACAAAGAGCCTGCTTCCAGCACAGCACACATGGCCTTGGTTAAACCAAATGCCTTGCACAATTCCTTCGATCGCCTGATCGATCGCTGCGTCAGCAAAGATGATGTTTGCGCTCTTTCCACCTAATTCAAGCGTCAATCTGGTGCCGCGCCCCGCGCATGCTTGAGCGATTTGTTTACCAACCTCGGTACTTCCAGTGAAGGCGATCTTGTCAACGCCCGCGTGGTCAACCAGCGCTTTACCGGTTGCACCGGCTCCAGTGACAATGTTCACGACACCAGGTGGAAGGTCGCACTCTTGAAGAATTTCCGCCAAACGCATGGCGGTCAGAGATGTCGTCTCGGCTGGCTTCAACACCACGGTGTTTCCGCACGCAAGTGCCGGCGCCAATTTCCACGCTGCCATGAGTAACGGGAAATTCCACGGAATGATCTGACCGCACACGCCAACTGGACGTGGCTCGGGGGTGCCCGGCATTGCGTATCGAAGTTTGTCGCACCAACCCGCGTGATGAAAGAAGTGTTGAGCAGCGAGCGGAATATCAACGTCGCGGCTCTCTTTGATTGGCTTGCCACCATCCATGGATTCAAGAATGGCCAACTCGCGGGCGCGTTCTTGAATTCTTCGTGCAATGCGATACAAGTACTTGGCGCGTTCACTGGCTGGAAGTTTGCCCCATGGCTTCAACGCCTTTCGAGCAGCACTGACCGCCGCATCAACATCCGCCGCATCGCCATCCGCAATCTGTGAGAGTGTCGCTTCGGTTGCTGGATTGACGGTGGCGAAGCGCTTCTTGGAATGCGGCTCGATGAATTTCCCACCCACATATAGCTGGGTCTGGTCTGGAATCACCACGGGTGTTGTTTCGGGAGCTGGGCTGTATTCCCAGGTAGTTACGGGGGAGTTTCCGTTAGGTGCATCGGCCATGAATTGATCGTACTTTGCCCGCCAGGCCACCCTGTTCCTGGTTGCTGAATGTCAGTGAAGTATTGGAGCCCTACGCGGCTGAATCGCTGAGTAACCATCGTGCGAATACCACCCGGAGAACCCATGATCATTACCACACTTGCCTTCCTCGCTTCCGCCTTTCAGCCCCATAGCGACACTGTCGCTACTGGAAAGTCCACCCCTGACGCCGCGTCAACAACCACGCGCCCAGAGGGTGCGCCCGCGCCAGGAGCTGTATTGCGTGTGCTTGGCGATGCCTCGGTCAAGCCCGTTCTTGAGAACGGCGAATACCGCCTCCCGGAACTTGGACTATTGATCGAAGCACCACTGCCCGAGGGCTACCCAGCACCAACGCCTCCAGGCATGATTGAACTGAAGACCTATCCCAGCGTTCGTCGCGCTGAGTACAGCGCCAAGGGCTCGAGCAACTTTGGAATGAATGTTGGATTCTGGCCTCTCTTCAACCACATCAAGAGCCGTGAAATTGCCATGACCAGTCCAGTGGAAATGGACTACAAGCCAACTGGTGAGCGCACGCCGCTTGCGCCCATGCAAGACGCAGAGGGCTCATGGACCATGAGTTTCCTTTATCGCAAGGCTGATCTTGGGCCAACCGGTGCGGATGGACGAATCAAGGTTGTTGATACGCCAGAGATCACTGTGCTTTCCATCGGTATGCGCGGTGCTTATGGAATGGGCACGGTGAATTCTGGAATGGACGAACTCTCTAAGTGGCTTGCAGCACAGTCACAGTGGGAAGCGACTGGCGATCCACGGGGTTTGAATTACAACGGTCCACAAGTTCCCATGAAGAACAAGTGGAGCGAGGTGCAGATTGTTGTTCGGCGTCAGTCAGGGACTTCGTCGCCAACTACAGGGCCTGATGCTCCAAAGGTCGTGACACCAGTCGTTCCGGTCGCACCAGCAGCTCCAGTGGCACCAGCACCCGTAACACCGGCGACACCAGCCGCGCCTGGTTGATCAGCACACCTCGTCAGCCCGCCCGCAACTGTGGCCCCACCCCGCCCATCAGTGGACCGTGGGATCGCTTTGCATACACAATCACTGCCACGCCAATAGCAACCATGACTGCGGAAACCAGCATTGGGAGTGTGACTACCCCTATCGTGAATACCCCGCTGTCTGGCTCGCGATACTGTTCACTGACATTGCGCAAGATGCCGTATGCAATCAGGAATGTGCCAGTCAGCGCACCCGCATGACGTGGCTTCCACCACACAATGACCAAGGCCAGCATGAGTAGTGGTCCATCGGTCAACGCCTGAATGAAATTGTTCGGGTACCGAGCGGGAACAAGCGCGGCAACCTCTTGCATGGCCTGTGCATTGCCCGCGTACACCATCGCGTACAGGTGCTTTGCGGAAACGTATGCATCAGGTGTTGGCGCCAGCGACAGCGCTTCTTCTGGATACTTGACACTCCACCACGGTGGCGCAGCTTGCATGGCATCTGGCAACGCTTTGCCCCACAGTTCGCCGTTCACCCAATTTGCAAGCCGACCAAACATCAGCCCGGGCGGTGTCATAAATGCTGCGGTGTCAACCAGGCCAAGCGAAGAAATGCCCGCGCGCCGCGCGAACAACACCGTGACCACCACCACACCAATGATGCCGCCATGACTTGACATTCCACCGCGATGAATCTCTAAGACGCCCCAAAACGGAACGTCAGTAGAAAATTTCCAAAGTAGAAACTGGTCATAGAGAAACACGTGCCCTAATCGACCACCCAGGACAACCCCTGCGATACACCAGGTCATGTAATCGCCCACCAGTTCTGGCTTCAGTTGTGTTCGCCCGGTCTTTGCCAACCAACGCAGTAGTTGCCACGCAGCAATGAACCCCATGGCGTAAGAGATGCCGTACCAACGAACACCAATTGTGTCGGTAAACCGAAGCGCAAATGGACCCATCGAATGGACGATGCTCTCAGCAATGATGTGCACGCTGCGGAGTCTACGGAGGCGTACCATCGTGCGGTGCCCACTCCGACGAATGCCCACGGATTGCCTGAATTTGCCCGCGCGCCCACCAATGGTGACTTGACGCCGTTCATCGCTGCGCTTGTGGGTGGTCGAACGCTCCTGCGTGGCGAGTCACAAGCCGCATTCGAATGCCTCATGTCTGGTGAGTGCCACCCGGCTGAGATTGGTGCGTTACTTGCGCTGTTGGCAACGCGCGTGCCCACCGCCGAAGAACTTGCTGGTGCCGCTACTGTCATGCGCGCGCATGTTGACCCCGTGGATACCGGCGTTCCAGCTGAGGCGCTCTTGGATACTGCTGGTACTGGTGGCACCACAAAGCTATTCAATGTCTCCACCGCCGCAGCCATTATTGCGGCGGCGGCTGGTGCAAAGGTCGCAAAGCATGGCAACCGCAGTCGGACCGGTCGCGGTAGCGCTGAGGTGCTTATGGAGTTGGAGGTCCATGTTGACGCGGGGCGTGAAACCCAGCGCCGGTGCATGGATGAGGCTGGAATCTGTTTCTGCTTTGCCATTCACCATCACCCCGCCACGCGACATGTGATGCCTGTGCGAAAAGCGCTTGGAATTCCAACCATCTTCAATCTGCTTGGGCCGCTCACCAACCCCGCTGGTGCCAAGCGGCAGATTGTTGGTGTGTATGCCCCACAATTTGTTCGACCGGTGGCTGATGCATTGGCAATGCTTGGCGCTGTGCGCGCGGTGGTGGTGCACGGAACCGACGGTCTTGATGAATGCTCCATCACCTCACCAACCATGATTGCTGATGTGCAACATGGAGTGGTAACCGAACGACTGCTGAGTACTGATGAATTTGGATTTCCGGTTGCTGCACACGCCGACCTTGCTGCCGGTGATCTTGCGGGAGCTGCGAAACTGTTGTCAGCAATTCTCACTGGTAGCGAACAAGGTCCTCGGCGACACATGGCTGTTGTTAATGCCGGCCTCGCCATCATGGCCGCCGGCCTTGCCGACAACATGCCGTCTGGCATCCAACTGGCCGAGGCCGCCATTGACTCTGGCGGTGCCGCGCAGACCCTGGAGAGGCTTCGGACCGCTTCCCGCCAGTAAATCTGGTCGTTGTTGATTTCTACGTAAAACCACCTGAAATTCAGCGGTGATTTCGGTTGTGTGGTGATACGTCCGTAGCGTTCAGTGATGGACGTCAAAGGTGATGAACTGGCTCCCCAGGAGCGGTGGCCACTCGCCTTCCGCTGTGCCATTGCCATGGCGGGTGGCGCTGCGGTGGTGTGGAACATTCGCCGCATTGTTGATCGGCTCCCTGATGAACCAACCATCGTCGACGTCTCATCATGGAGCTATGCAACCGCGACGATCATTCTTGCGGTTGTTGTGGCATGTACAGCGTCCATGATGGCGCTACTTGTGAAGCAGCGTTGGTTACGTGACGCTTTGGCCATACTCGCGGTGACTACTGTTGGGTGCGCACTTGCAACAGTGTCTGCTGTTCAACAATCACCTTTTGAATCAATGACTGATCGACCAGTGACTGTGATTGGTGTAGTCGCTTCTGCGGCCCGTATGGATGACGGTGGTACCGATCGACTTTCAAAGTACGCCATCCGGACGGCTGCGCAGTCGTTTGTTCTACGGGTCACTTCGGTGGTTGGTATTGACAGTCCGGGTGAACTCGATTGTGAAATATTGATCCGAGTTTCTGGGCTTGCACCCCTGCCAGCGCGTGGGGTGCGCGTCTGTGTACGTGGCTGGTATTCGCCACCGTCAACCACCATGAATCCCGGGTCCCGAGCTCGCCGTGCCACGGGAAGTATCTCCACCACGAGCGCAACACTGGTAGCTCCAATGAATGTTGGCATGGTTGATTCGTTCATGGTTCGAATGCGCGGAGTAACCCACCGAGCGCTATCCAAGGCAATGCCAGAATGGGCATCGCCGGAGAGTCGAGCACTGGTTGCCGCCATGACTACCGGCGTTCGACTGCCTGGCCTATCGCGACCATCATCTGAATTCCGTGCCGCGGGAATGAGTCATGTGCTTGCAATCAGTGGATTCAATGTCGCGGTGCTCATCGCAGCATGTGCTGGCACCGCGAAGTTACTGCGCGCTTCGTCACGGTGGCGCGCCATCATCGCCATCGTCGTCGCGGCTACATTCTTGGCCGTGACTGAACCAGACACAAGTGTTCTGCGCGCGGGTTTGGGCGCTGGACTTGCGTCAATTGCCTCGATCCGAGGTGGACAAGCCCGCGGCCTGGGAACCCTTGGTGTGGTGGCCTTGGTGACAATGCTCCTTGATATCAATGCTGTTGCTGGTGCTGGTTTTCAGCTGAGTTACGGGGTGGTTGTTGCCTTGTTGGTGATTACCCCGCGTGTTCATCGGCGCTGGGATGAGCGCACGCAGCGCTGGTGGATGCATATTCCAGTGAAGCGCATTGCCAGTAGTGAGGCTGCGTCTATTGTGCGGTCGTCAATACTTGAGGCACTGATTGCTGCGCTAGTGGCATGGACGGTCAGTACACCGATCGCGGTATGGCATGCTGGTTCGATGAATGGTTGGGCTGCTCCACTCAGCGTCATCACCATGCCGGCCGCGGCCATCACGACTATTGCTGGTGTTGGAGCGATTGTCAGCATGGATCTTGCACCGCCAATTGGTCGCTTGTGTGGCGCGGTGGCAACCACCTGCGCGGCAACCCTGGGTGCAACAGCCGCCATGGCCGCTTCCGCTCCCGGTGGAACGTGGTGCACCGGTCGGCCGGATGTGTGGTGGACCGTTGTTGCTTTAATTGCGTGTGTCGCAGCGTGGATCGCTGCCCACCAGACATCTCGACTTCTTAATTGGTTTGTGACAGTTTCACTAATTTTCGGCCTTTGGGTAGGAGCGTTTCGACCATACGCCCAATCGCCTGGTCCTGGTGAAGTATTCGTCGAATCGATCGCTGTTGGGAACGGCGCATGCCACTTGATTCGCACCAACACCACCACTGTCCTGGTCGATGCTGGAACTTCTGGTGACTCCAGTGCTGGTTCGCGCCGGATAGTGCCAGCACTTGCGGCGCTTGGTGTTCGCCATATTGATCGGCTGATCATCGGGTCGCGATCACTGGCCGAAGTATCTGGCGTCCCAGAAGTACTGCTGGCATTCAAGGTTGGCGCCGTGGTCATGGATACCCGATGCCTTGCTGCATTTCGAAGCGCGCGCGATGGCTTTCCGACCGATGTACTTCATGCCATCGCAGAGCGAAACATTCCGATATTTTCAGTGGTCGACAAGCAGTCTTTCGATCTTGGCAACGTCTCCATGACGGCAATAGTGCCGCCACCAAACCCTGCTGCCCGACACGACAATGGTGGTCTCATGCTTGAGATTCGGCATCGGGACTGGTTGCCGGCAGTGAAGTCTGTACTGGTATGTGGCGATCCAAAGCTCGCTGTACGCGCGCAATTGCTGACTACCCCAGCGGCAGGCGACTGTGCGATTCGAACTATCGCTGACGACCGCCGCAGGTTGCAATTGCAACTATGGACCATCCGTGGGTGGAAGTGACGCAAGTCGTTTCCAGTCAGCGTGGGAATAGAACCGCGCGCTCCAGGGTCACCGTATCGCCCACCGCATTGCCATCGGCGGGCTGTAACTCAATTTCAAACGGTGCAACCGGCAAATCAACCCGAATTTCCACACGCGCCCGGTTTGACTCGAACCGCTCCCGAAGCAGTTCCTTGCCACTCGCGCGAATCACTACGTCCACACTACCGGCGAGTCGCGCTGTTGGTGTGCGGTATGCCACAGCCACCAGGCGGGTGTTCACCGCCTGTGCTGGGTAAGTCAGTAGAACCGGACCATCAAGTTCCAATGGCGGCGCGTCGAGCGCCCATGTTCCTGGTGCCGCCACTGGAATAGAAGTTGTGAATCGGAATCCCTCACAACCCTGAGGAATAGAAGCCACTGGCGTGAGTGTTGCCAGTGGAGTTGCTGAATCTGGCGAAGATTGAACGGCCAATACGCGGTCGCGCGGCACTGTGAGTACTGGTGTCTTCGCACCTGCAATACCCATGATTCGCAGGTAATTGGCACTCATCCAACTCACCGATGGCCCATCAAGCACTGTTCCATCAGTGAGCCACACGCGGCATCCACTACGTGGCTTGCTTGGCCCAACCAAACTCAACGCGGTAATGGTGTCCATGGCGACCGTCAGTGTGGTTGTTGTTCCAGATCCAACATCAACCGTTACTGTCGTGGGGCTTATCTCGCTGATAAACCCTGTGACGCGATCGCCATTCTTTAGTTGAATGACATCTGTATCTGTTGCTGATGGTGGCGCGTTTCGGCCAAAGACAAGCGATCGAATCTCGTCGGTGACCAGTACACGTGGCGCACACCACAATGAGACCCAGGTTGCCACCCCTTGGCGATTCTCAAGTTTCCCAGGAATTCGCTGGCCATCAACAAGCACGAGCTGCGCACTATTGTTTGTGGTTGCCAGCGACGTGTTTGCAAGCAACGCCGACATGGATGATGAGTCGCCTGGTGTCTGACGTGGTGACACAAGTCCCACAACAGCGTCGGTGCCAACCACCAGGTAGGTCAGATCTTGAGCGATGGTTTCATCCTTGGCAACCCGCTGTTGTGGCTGATTGGAAAGTGTCGGCACCACAATCTTTTCGGGGTTTTCAGCTGGGATCTGCGCGTGTGCACCGCCGCCTGTAGTGCTGCACAACCCATGGGAGCACCACAGCGCCATCGCCACGCCCAGTGCCTGCCGCTTCAAACGTGGTTGATCGGTAATGCTCATTTTTGGAAGATTGGAAGGTAGCGCTTTGGCATCTGCATGATGATCAGCGCCATTGATGTTCCGAGTGGTTGTCCCCACTGTGGATCAGACCAACTGCCGTCGGGATTCTGGTGTTGGATCAACTCTGATCGGATGCGCGGCCACCAAGCTTTCCACCAATCACCACCTGCCAGATACATCGCTTGTGCGGCGTAATAGTGCCCGTAAAAGTAATACGCTTGCACCGCTGGCCCAGCGCCATCGGGTGTTGCGGCACGGCGGACATATGCCAAGCCACGTGGGATGGAATCATCGTCATACACACCGGCATAGAACAACGTGGCAACACCCGCTGCTGTGCGAGGCCAACCACTCGCCCCGGATGTCCGCATGTAACGAAACCCACCATCTGGATTTTGGCATTCGCGGACGTACCGAACTGCGTTGTCGATCACTTGCTTGGGAATGCGAATTCCCGCATTGCGAGCACTGCGTAGCGCCATGACCTGGCAGATGGTGACACTCACATCCGCGTCGTCAGGAACGGGGTTGTAGCGCCAGCCACCTTCGTCATTTTGACTGTTTTCAATCAGACGAATCGCACGCGTGAGCGCATCGCGAACACGCGCATCATCGGACGACATTCCGTAGATTTCGCCGAGAAAAAGCGCTGCGAACCCGTGTCCGTACATGGGGCCATTCATGTTCTCGCTCGATACAAGGCCACTCTCGGAGACGTGTTGCAACACGTATTCCAGTGCTCGTGCCACCGCCGCGCCGTAACGACCACGTCCTGGCACGTTCCCGTCACCCATCAGTGCAAGTGCACACAGTGACACAATGCCCGCGTTGCCGCTCATGCGGCCTTTGCCAAAGCTACCGTCGGGATTTTGTGACTTTGCAAGCCACTCCAAGCCCTGCTCGACCGAGTCCCGCCATTGTGGATTTGTTTCGTTCTGACTTGGTGCGTTTTGGGCCGAGACGCCAGCATCAACTGGCCGCTTTACGTCTGGTTCGATAGCGACGTCTGGAGCGGTGACTTTCGAAACAGTGGATGGTGGTGGTGCAGTTGGATCAGGTGCCGCAGTTACAGCGGGTGGTACGGTTACTACGGGTGATGCGGGTGACACATTGGCCGGTGCTACCGCAGGCGGCTGTTGCCACAAGGACACCATCAACACGGCGACTGTTGCTACGAACGGATACATCATCGCTTTGGCTCCTCTGCCAGGCGTCGGTAGTAGTCCTGAGTCAACTGTCGATACGCGGCGCTCATTGGATCGCGCAACCCCTGGCGAACAGCCTCACGAACACGCGGCGGCAGGCGCCCCCACTCCGCGCGCCCCTCATCAAACTGTGCGTCATTCATGGTTGGATCGGCTAGTTCCGGTGGTTCGTTTGAAGTGGCGTCACCATCCTTGCGACGCTTTCCATTCGCTCCATCTTGGTCTTGTTTGCCATCACGACCACCCCGTGGTTGGCCGTTCTCGCCTGGTTCAGGTTTCTTGCCATCTTGACCGTCCTTGCTGTCCTTGCCATCTTTACCGTCTTTAGCGCCCTGGTTTTTGCCCTTCCCACTCTGCCCTTGGGACTGTTGCCCCTGTGAACTTTGCCCCTGCTGCGACTGTTGTTGCTTCATTCGTTGTGCAGTGGCGATGAGTTCGTCAAGCTTTCGAACCACCGACTCTTGAACACGCCGGGTTGAGATTCCGGAATCATTCGCTTCCAACAATTGTGCGCTGTGCTTCATATCGTCAATCGCTGAGTTCAAGATGTCGCGCGGCTTTGCGCCATCCAGACTGCGTTGCAGCTCGGACGCATCAGTCGTGGTGTCTGATTGTTTGGCGCCATCGCCAAGTCCAAGCGCTTCATCAAGGGACGGCGGTTTGTCAGCCGCAGATGGTGTTGATGGTTGGGCTGGGACTGGTGGCTGGACTGGGACTGGTGGCGCCACCGCAATGCACAGACTGAATACGTACATGCTGAGATTCATCATGGCTTTCCTCCTGCACCAGAACCACCCGTGGTCGGCGCGTCGCTGTTGTTTGGTGACTCCATATTCACATCGGGCGGACGTGATTGCTCTTCCATCGCCTTTACCCATCGCTCGCCGAGTTCCGTCAGTCGCTTCTGCCGCATAGCGATTCGTGCGAGGTATGCCGTTCGATCAGCCTCTGGCAAATCACTGGCACTCTTGGTGTCGTCCAGGACACGCTGCGCCATGGTGCGCAATAGGCGAAGTTCAGCCATCGGTGGAACACGCGGCGCGCCGGCCATTGATCCGCCGCCTGGTGGCTGTTGACCACCACCTTCCTTCGGAGCTTCCGCGAATGGATCATCGGCCTCTGGCGGATCTGCAAGTGCCTCAATGAGTGATGCCAATGAAGCTTCTACCTCTCGTTGCACCAACACCGTCCGTTTTGAAACCGCTGACGCAGAGAGATCTTGCCCGGCCAGTGTGCTGGCTGAAATCATCTCTTGATTGCTTGTGGCGTATAGCTCACTGCCTGAGACATCCCCACGCGCGCCAATGGTGGTGAGTAACCCTGTTACGGTTGCTTGTTCAGCAGCAATTCGTTTGCTTTCCACAAATCCGCGTCGATCGAGGGTTTTCCCTGGAGCAGGAACGATCGCCTCCGCGCCGCTACGCGCACTCCGCTGTCGCTCCAATACTTGCTCATACACCCCACGCAGTTCTTCACGACGTAGGTTTTCTGCGTCCTTTTCTGCATCATTCTTGGCTTTCTGTGCGGAAGCAAGTGCTTCTTGGATGGAATTGCGCGCCGCATCAAGTCCTTCTTGCGCTTGTGCAACATCCGCCGCTTCCTTTCGCAAAGATGTCGCCACAGCATCAAGCTGCTCCGCCCCACGAATGATCAAGGTAGTGGTCCGGCGCATCGGTTGACCTGCAGCAGCGGCATTCTCCGCGATTCCTGAGGCATTCCGAGAGAGTTGCAACATGAGCTTCGCCACGCGATCCACTTCTGCCACGTCCGTAGCAGTCAACTTCTGCATAGTCAGCGTGTTTGTCTCAATCGTCCCCAAGAGCGAGCGCAGTGCGTCAACCACATCAGTAATCCGTCGCTCAAGTTCTTCGGTGCGCCGCTTGTTTTGATTCTTCATCGCCTGCTGCATTGCCTGCACAGCTTGTTGTGCCTGCTGTTGTGACTGTTGCGCACCCTGCATCTGATTTTTCTCGGTTTGCTGCGCTGCTTGTTCAAGTTGCCGAGCTAAACCACGGTCGTCCGCCTCCTGCTGAGCCTCGCGCATCGCTTCTGCCGCGCCTTCGTCGGGTTTGTCTTGTTTCTGAATTTCCTCAGCGCGCTTTCCAAGGTCTTCCGCCAGCGCGCGTGCCTCTGCTGCTGCTTCGCGCTGAGCCTGCGCAGACCGATCCATGAGCGCCTTAGTCTCTTCTGAGAGTTGGTTGCGTTGCTTTCCAACAGACTTCTCTGCAGCCGCACGAGTGTCCTTACTTGCAACATCAATACGCTCGGCAAGTTTGTCAATGCGGCGAGTGAGCTCTGCAGTCTCTCGATCACGTTGCAGCGCCGTTTCAAGGTCTGCTAAAGCGCTTTCCGACTCACTGGCGCGCTCAGCCGCGTTGTCAACAAGCGCAGCGTCTGGTAGCGCGGTGGCACCTTCTTGTGAGCGCTGCGATGCGGTACGCGCCAGTTCGCTCGCCTCTTGAATGGTCTCTGAAAGTCCCTCGCCATCAGTCTTGTTGCGTTCTAACTTTGATGCAAGTTCCGCCAACGACCGCTCGAATGCCGCGATTCGATCCGCCATTCGACCCTCAGAGCCAGCGATCTGTGCTCGCTCTGCCTCAGTTGCCGCCGCGCCGTTCGCTTTGGTTCGTTCGGCAACATCCTTGATCGCATCAGCAATGCCTGCCTGCTCTTCACGCAATCGACCAGCGGCCTCACGCATCTGCCCAAGGCGCGAACGTACTTGCGCGGACAACTCACTGGCGGAGATAACCCGAAACACTCGCGGCGAACTCACCACCGCTGATCGTGGCGATCCATTGTTCTCAAATGCATCGGTGATGTTTCCAACACACACCACGCGGTCGCCTGGTTCCACAGCGAATTCTGCAAGCAACAGGGTGGTTTCAACACGCGCGCTGGTTCCTTGCGACCCTTCAACAGTCGAAACACGGCGCGATGGCGCATCGTTGTGAATCACCGACACGTCAATCCATGATCGTTTCACGCCAAAGTCATCTCGGCCTTCGGCAACAACCAGTGGTGTAGCGGCTGGTGTCACGGTTTCATCAGCGGTGGGTTCAACAATGGTGATTGCGGGTGGCGCATCATCAATTGCTGGTATCTCAAACGCAATTCGCTCTGAGGGGAGAATTCCATCGGTGCCGCGTGGTTTCAATTCCAACACACCACGGCCACTAGCAACCCAAATCATGCTCCAGTGTGTCTGGTCACCGCCATCCACTGTGAATTGTGGAGTGATCTGTGTTCCATCCACTCCTACGATGGAGATGGTTTCCGTAAGCCACAAAGCGCGGGCAGATGGCTCTGTTGGAACAGCAGTCGTACCGCGCATCACTGTGTCAATAGTGATGGTCGATCCAGTGAGTACTGGCGGCGAAACAGTGGCGCGCCGGTCAGTGCCTGTTCCAAGCTCAATGGTTCGAATATCTACCCGACCACTCAGGTACGCCGGTGGTGTCACAGTGGCGCGCGCTGATACAACAACCGGTGGCGGAACCAGCCGAATGACGATCGGCAGTGTCTCCATGTCCTCTGTGCGGAAGAGCACCTCGATTGACTCGCCATCAGTCTCCACCAAGCGCTCAAACGCGCCATCAGGCTGAGCAGACAGAAGCACTTTGCGCCACTCGCCATCACCATCGCGCATTAGCCGGTACTCAGCCTCCACTCGCATATCTGCTGCGTCGCCACGCACTGATTGCGCCCGCAACGACAGCGCAACACCACGTGGATGAACCAACGAAGCCATGGCGGGCTCCACCATGGTGCGAGCGGGCCACTGAATATCGGCGAATGGAGTCATCAAACGAAGTAGCGCGGTCTTTGATGTCTCGGGCGCAAAGATCACCAGTAGCACCAATGTGACAACGGCCACACCTGCCGCTGTCACAGCGCGCTTTGCGGGTTGTTGGTTCACACGCTGATACGTTGCCTTCTGAGAAACCGCCTGTGCCTCATCAATCACCATGGATGTCAATGGATTGACGTGACTGCTGGGTGTGGTCTGCGCCTGTGCCAGATCGGCACCCGCCGCCAGTTTCCCGCGCGCCATCGCGCTTCCACGTTCAAGCCACAATGCAACCTCAACCAGTGATGGTGAGAACCGAAACGCTGGTAGCACCTTGAGTACAAACCACCCAGCCCCACCCCCAACAAGCATCGCCAATTCAATGACGCGAATGAACGACGGCAGGCGAAGCAACCGATCAAGTACCACCGCAACAACAATGGCGAGCAACCCAAATGCAATGGCTTGCGACAACCGCTCTATCACCAAAGCCCGACGAATTGCCGATCGGGTCTTTCCAAGCGTAACCAACACCCCATCGGTTGTTGGTGTGGCGGTTTCTGAGATTGGAGAGTTGCCATTCATCGTCGTTTAAATCAGTCGCGCACTTCGCCGAATAATCCATTCAGAAGCCAGGAGTGACATCAGTATTGCAAGTGCGAGTGGGCTATTCCAAATCGGATCGCGGAGCGGATTTTCGGTGCGAATCGACCTGTTTGGCAGTGAGCGAACCAGTGCCGCCGCGTCTGCCGGCGCAACCACCCGGCCGCCCGTCTCACGTGCAAGTGACTCAAGCAGTGGCCGGTCTGCCTCGGCATCGCGCAATTCACGATCACTCCGGGTGACCTCAAGAATCGCCCCGTCTCCAGCACGCGCAGCCAACGATGGATCGCGCGGGCGAACCTTCCAACGACCCTCTCGCTCTGGGGACCATGCTGCTACAAACAATCCACCCGTGCCAGGCATCGCAACGATGTCAACGGCTGATCCGCGCGAGTCCTCAGGAATTGCCTCAAGTGCAACAGTTGTTGGTTGCGCACCAGTAGGAAGCTCCACTTCTACTCGCACTGTATCTCCAACAACTGCGCGACCTGGCTCAATGGCAATGCGTACTTCCTCGCGCCCAATACCCAATGATGGACGCGCCAATGACCGTAGTAACTGCACCCAAAACCGTTCTGGATACGTTTCGCCACGACCATTGCGCCAGCGCCAGATCTCATCAGTCGCTACATACAACACATTTCCCGCCCCGTAGCGCATCCCCACCACTAGTGGAGCATGGCCACCCTCGATCTCCTGCGCTGATTCGGCAAGGATTTCACTTGCGGGCTTCAGTGATTGAATCGGAATACGCTGTGCCCACTCCAACTGCGCCCAACCCTCGTCCGGCGAGAGCAACTCCGCTGGGAATGCCGACTTTGGATCATCAGCCAACCGCAACACACCAAGGCGTGCGGCGAGTGGTGTGGGTGACAAATTGACTGGGACAGACAATCGCTCCAGTTCATATGGCCCTGTAAATGGCAGCAATTCCTCAGCGGATGTGCCATGCCATGTTCGTGGCGTACTCCGTGATCCACCGATCCACGCAAGCCCAGTACCCCGCTCTGCAACTGCGCGCTTCATTTCCAACAGTTGCTCGCCAGTGAAGAAGGTGGCAGGAATGTCGCCGATCACAATGAGGTCAAACCGCTCAAACTCTTCGCGCGTCCGCGGCAACCGCGCGATCGGCGTGTTGCCCTCCTGCGCAAAGTCCCGGTCAGCGGATAGCAGCATCACGGAACTTTCAATCGTTTGTTCGCGTTGCAGCAAGTTCTTGAGATAGCGATATTCCCAGCGCGGATAGCCATCGATGTAGAGGACTCGCATCGGCCGATCGACCAAGGTAATCGGTACGGCGCGTCGATTATTCACAGGTAGCAAGTCACGTGCTGGTTGCCCATCAGTAGTTGTGCTTGCTACCAATGAATCCGAAACACGCACCTCCCAACGCGCGTCGCCGGTGGTTGTTGGACTCGCTACCAGCTGCACCGTGTCGCGTTGTGGTGCGGCCTCGCCTTCCACATTCGCTCCCGCTGGAAGTTCGGCGAAGTCCAATACTGTGCCAGTGGCGGTATCAACCAACTCAACACGCGAAGCGCGCGCGCGCGCTGGCCCGCGGCGTTCGATGACTGCTTCAACCGGAACAATATCCTTGGAAAATGCACGTTTTGGCGCCTGAACGGCAGTGATTGCTGTGTCACCAACCGCTACGTCTGCACCCAATACAACCGACGAGACGGTGACACCTTCCGCTTGAAGCCGTCGAATCAGATTTCGATCAGGCGGATCGGTGGTGCGACCATCCGTCAGCAAGACCACCGCACTCACTTGTCGCCCCGATGAACGCGACAGCGCTTGCTCAATCGAACGCGAAAGAAGTGACTGATCACCAACAGCATCACCGATAGCAACGCTTCCATCGTTCGCACGGGTCAGTGGTGTCAAGGCATCAGAAAATCCATACCACGCCACGCGGTGCTCACTGCCGATCTGCGCAAATGGTGAATCACTATTGACAAGCTGCCGCAGCGCCGCGTCGCGAGACTTGGGCTCTTTGAGTGAATCGCTCAAGTCCGCCACTTCCATGGAACGACTTCTGTCCGCCAAAATAATTACCGAATCTGGCTCTACCGACTCTTGTGGAACCTCAAGTAGCGGTCCCAAGAACAGCGCTACGAGAAAGATGATCGTGAATGTTCGCAACGAACACAAAACCCGACGTTTTTCCGTGGATATGGCAATGTTTCGATATGAGCCCCACGCCACCAGTAGCGCCAATACGCACACCAACAACCAGGCAAATGTTGGGATGGGACGCTCCCACGCAAAGCGCACCGCGGTTGCATCAACCGGAAGCGATTGCAGCCCGAACATCCAGCGCACCAGTGTGTTGTTGATCACGACACACCCCCACTCGCTACCTGTTGAGTGTTTGGTTGGCGAGCGGTGATTGGGCGAGCGCCTGCGGCATACGAAAATCGACGAGCAAGGAATGCTTCTAGTACCGCCAACAACACCGCCATCACAAAGAGTGACGGCGCAATACCGCTGGTTTGCCGTGGCGATATTGGCTGTGTGCCATTACTGGGAGCGCCATTGCTTGTACTCCCAACCCAACTCACTTCACCAGTAGTACTGAGCCACTTGTTCAATTGGTCATGTTCGACAGGTGCTACTGAGGCCGCTCGGTCATCAACAATGGCCGCCATCACGCCTTGCACCCGCCCGGAGCTGTCGAGCATTTCAAACATGCCGCCGCGCTCGATTGGGCTTGTCGCGCGCCCGCCAGCGCCCACAGCAATCGCACGGGCACCTGGCAAGGCGCCGCCGTCTGGTGCTATTGGTCGCAGTTCCACCACACCAGCACGATCAATGTCTGGCTGTGAACCAACAACCACTACTTGTGCAGCCGATGCATGTCGCCGACCTTCAGCGATTAACTCTTGCCACAGCGGCACCATGAGTGGCTTTAGTGGCAAAGTCGTCCACGACAAGTCAATCGCACTGGTGAAGAGCACCACCATTCCCCGTGCACTCAATGGGCGCCACGACACCACAAACGGGCTCCCGTCTTGCAGTGATAGTTGGGTTGCGGTCGGATCCATCGAAACATCTACAGCGAGCGTGCGGAACACCTCAACCGCTGGTGCCAGTTGTGGAAGTTCAGCCCCAAGTGTCGCCAGATAAGAGGTGTTCGGTTGTTCGGATGCAAGTGTGCTTGACGCAGAAAGGTCATGTGCTTCCAGCGCCAGTTTCCATGGTGAAGAAAAAGCACTGGTGAACTGGCTTGTCCACGCTTGAACCAATTCACCCGCCGCTGGAAGAACAACCACTACACCGCCACGAGTGACAAACGACGTCAATAGGGTCCATTGTTGCGTGTTGAGAAGTTGTGGTTGTGCAATGACAATGGTGTCGGTCGCCGCAATGGTCCGCGAGTCAAGTGCGGCCGGATCCGTCATGGTCACATCAATAGCAGCCGCATCACCAGGCGCAAGTGCTCGAGAAACCCATTCACCAGCAGGAAGCCGATCAATCGCGGCGCTGGTCTCAAACGTCCGTCGATCAACAACAACCACGCGCAATCGATCGGTGGGTGCAAGAATGGTCGCACGTGAGTCATCAACAGGCTGTGCGTCAGCCGAAATTGACGCCACCACGGCCCGTCGTAACGCCAATGCTGGATCTCCAGCCCGCTCGGAGAGCATCACAGTCACCGCTCGCTCACGCTCTCCCGCGCTCAGTTCGACCGGTCGCTCCACTGGGGAGGTCAAGGTTGGTCCAGTCACACGCACAGTTGTGCGAAGAACCCCATCGCCACGATCACGGGTCACCATCACCCGCAACACAACCGGTGCTCCGGGTCCTGTTCCGGCTACCCGGTCAACTTCAATGGAGGTAATGCGAAGGTTGATACCGTCAGGTGTGGGTTCGGTTGTTGCACGAACAGTCACTGGTGTTTCGGCATTTCCAACCTTTTGCAGTGGCGCAAGTCCACCCACAAACCCTGCCCGGAACGCGCTGCAAACCAAGATTTCTTGCTGTGTTCCTGCGGACTCTTCGTGCGCAAGTATGGCGGTGGCAGCCGCAAGCGCCGCACTGAGATCACTTGCAGATTCTGTTGCTGCGAGCCCCGTCAGCCGCTGGATGGCGCCGCGATGGTCAAGTGAAGCCGCCTCGCGACTAGAAATATTCGCCCGCGATGTGAGCACAACCGCCACACGATCTCCGGGAAGTAGTTGCTCTATCTCCGATCGTGCAGTTACCAACGACTGATCGAATGCCGTGCCGGTACCAAGGCGCTCGTTTGCGGCTGCCGAATCATCAATAATGACCACCAGTGTTCGAACAACACGCGTGGTTGCAATAGTCGATCCAATAAATGGCGCCGCAATAGCCAGGCCAGCACAAATCACCAGAAGGCAGCGAACCGCAAGCAGTAGCCAGCGTTCTACGCGCCGTTTGCGCTCAACGCGTCGCAGTGCTTCGCGCAACAAGTCCATAGCGGCCCATTCAACTGGCTTGCGCCTTCTTCGCATCAATAGATGGATTGCCACAGGTACAGCAGTGGCTGCGCCCGCCGCGATAGCCAAGCCCGGTGATGCAAAGGTCAGCAGACTCAACGCCCGCCCCCACGTAGAAACGTTTCGCGACGCGCCAACAACGCAGCCAATGCTGGCCCGACAGATTCATGTGTATCCAAACGAATCATGTCGAAACCAAAGCCACGCGCGAGCCTTTCCAGTTCGCGCTCGTCTTCCGCCAATACATCTAAATACGCTTGGCGGATACTGCGGGTGTCTACTTCCAGTGTCGCTTCGCCCTCAAGGCCTTCAAAGGGCGCGTTCTCGTCAAGATCAAATCGCAGCTCCGCTCTGTCAAGAACACGGACCAATATGACATCATGACCACGGTGTCGCAACCGAGCAAGTGCATCTTTGACCTGTTGCTTCGGCATGAGAAAGTCACTGACAATCACTACCAGTGATCGATGAGTTCCTCGTGAAAGTAACTCATCAACAGCGCGTGGTAGATCGGCGCGCCCATCAACAGCATGTGTTGCTAAACACTGAACAATGGCACGCCAGTGGCCTTGTGAGTTAGAGCACCGTGTAGCGGCGATCAGTGTCTGACCAAACATTTCCGTAGAAACGCGGTCGCGTTGCGCAAGACCAAGAAACGCCATGGCAGCCGCCGCTGCAGTGGCGTGATCAAACTTTGTCCAGTTTGATTGTTTACCCGTCTGTGTGCCGCCCCATCCATCTTTGCTGCCGAGCGTTCCAAAGCGCATGCTTCCAGAGGCGTCCACCATGATGTGGATATCAAGATTGGTTTCTTGTTGAAATCGCTTGAGATACAACTTATCGCTGCGCCCAAACACCTTCCAATCAATGTGACGCACCGGGTCGCCGGCAACGTATTGCCGGTGTTCCGCAAACTCCACCGCCAGGCCCTGGTACGGCGAACGATGCATTCCACTCATGACACCCTCCGCGATGCGCTTCGCGCGCAACTCGAATGGTCCCAATTGGGCAAGTGTCTCTGGTGCCAGGTACTGCTCTGCGCGCACAGAACTCCGTTCAGGCGCCCGCAGGCTTCACGAGGCGTTCTAGTTCCTTGGCGCCGGCTGCGCCGGTGTCTTCCACGCGAATCTCCCGCAGCAATTCATCGATCACCTGATCTGGACCAATGCGATCCGCTTGTGCATTGAAATTCAATTGCAGCCGATGCCGAAGAATTGGCTTCGCAACCGCACGCACATCATCAGGCGTTGCCGTCGGTGCGCCCGCAAGGAGCGCGCGAGCCTTTGCGGCCAGCACCAAGAATTGACTTGCACGGGGCCCAGCGCCCCAGCTCACATAGTCCATGATCCGCAATTTTTGGCCACCCGGCAACGCATTTGGTGAGGTTGCTTCTTGGGCTTGTCGAGTAGCGCGAACCAATCGAAGCGCATACCGCACCACATGGTCTGCAACTGGGACTTCCCGTACCAGCGCCTGAATGGCACGCACATCTTCGCCACTGAGCACGCGCTCGGTTGGCTTTGGCGCTGCGCCGGTGGTGCGCCGAACGATTTCCGCCTCCTCGTCCGCGGTTGGATATCCAATGAGAATCTGCAACATGAATCGATCGAGCTGCGCTTCTGGAAGTGGATAGGTGCCTTCCTGTTCGATGGGATTTTGGGTCGCTAGTACAAAGAACGGGTCGGGCAATGGGTGATTCACACCTCCAACCGTTACTTGTCGCTCTTGCATTGACTCCAAGAGCGCGCTCTGGGTCTTCGGTGGCGTGCGGTTGATTTCATCTGCCAGAATGACGTTGGAAAATATTGGTCCTGGAACAAATCGCAGGCGTCGCGTTCCGGTTGATCGATCTTCTTCAATCACCTCGGTGCCAGTCATGTCGCTTGGCATCAAGTCCGGCGTGAACTGAATGCGCGAGAACCCAAGGGACATGCTCCGAGCCAATGTAGAAACCAACAGCGTCTTAGCAAGGCCGGGGACACCCTCAATCAATGCATGCCCGCCGCAGGCCAGCGCGATCATGACTTCATCAATCACCCGGTCTTGTCCAACAATGACCGAATGCACCGCCGTACGCAATCGCTCGGTGGCCGCCTTTGCATCGGCGGGGGTATGAATGACCGTCGATGGGGCGGAATCTTGCATGGCGGAAGTATAGTTGTGCACCTTGCCGGAACTCGCAGAAATTGAGGCTTTGCGCCGCACGATTGCACCTGCCCTGATCGGGCACGTGTTGCGGGTCGCCACTATCGGCCCATACGACATGCGCGCACGCGGTAATGGCCGGGGTGAAGGTCATCGAACCAAGCGCGCCTGGATGACTCCCTTGGAATTGTTAGATAGGGCAACCATCCACTC
Organism: Phycisphaera mikurensis NBRC 102666; assembly: GCA_945878575.1. Lineage (GTDB taxonomy): Bacteria > Planctomycetota > Phycisphaerae > Phycisphaerales > SM1A02 > UBA966. The sequence goes on from CAMDUB010000003.1 coordinate 103,486, forward strand.
GATTGCGCGTCACGGGAAGCGCCTGGCAATCATCGCTTTGGATGGACGCTGTTTGGTCGTACAGCTTGGCATGAGTGGACAATTGATTGCTGGCAGTGATGCCCACGGTTCACATCAACACGTCACCTGGCATGTAACGAAATCCAAGCGAGGTCAAGGTCTCGGTCAACCCGCGTCAATACCGTTGATTTTTCGTGATCCGCGCCGCTTTGGTGGGCTAACGGCCTATGAAAGTACAACGTCTCTCTATGAATCATGGAGTGCCGAACTTGGTCCAGATGCACTGACGATTCAAGCGCAAGCTCTTCGTTCCGCAATGACTGGGGCGCGTGCAGTCAAGGTCGCCCTGCTCGATCAAACGATCGTGGCTGGTGTCGGAAACATCTACGCCGATGAATCACTACACCTTGCGGGTATTGATCCTCGCATGCGGTGTGAGCAATTGTCACCCAAACGCGTCACGGCCCTGGCGCTCGCAATCAGAACCATCTTGAATCGCGCCATCAAACATGGTGGAAGCACCTTGCGTGACTACCGATCAGGTCTTGGGGTTGCCGGTACCGCGCAAGCCCTGCACGCCGTTTATGGGCGGGCGGGCGATCCCTGCGGGTCTTGTGGCGAATTACTTCATGGAACGCGTCTGGGTGGTCGTGCGACCGTCTGGTGTCGTTCGTGCCAGCCTGGCGTGGATAGCACGGGCGCCGTCAATCGAAAGTGATGGCCACCTTGGCGCGACAGGGTTCAGAAGGAGTGAACTCTATATATTCCTCCTCCTAGTAAAGAGCCCTGACGGTTGGTGGACAACCCAGAAAGCGCACCCATAAACCACTGTGTAATATGGAGATACGTTGGAAATACGGTTGTGGCTGAGTTGTCAACTCATCGTCACTAACGTTCATGAGCCGCTTGTTAGCGAAGCGTTTGGACTCGCAGCCGCCCGATACACCGCGCTATCCACAACCCCACACAACCTTGTTCGGTTATTGCTCTTAAACCAGTCGCGGACAGTCGTCACTAACCGTCAGGTACTACACCTTAGACCCACGCTCGTGGACAGTGGCTTACACAGCGTTATTGTGCCGTTCCAAGGACTGTTCGATACGAGTGACGTCGCCGGATAACGCCGTGTCGGTCTGGGTCTTGGCGCCAACGGTTCGTACCGCGTGCATGACTGTCGTGTGATCGCGACCACCAAAATAACCGCCAATCTCTTCCAGTGAGAAACGGGTGTGCTTGCGCGCGAGCCACATGCACACTTGTCTCGGAAGCGCCACACTCTTGTGCCGCCGCTTGGACATGAGTTCACTCAGCTTGATGTCGTAGTAACGAGTAACCGCATCAATGATCTGCTGAATGGTTGGTTGTGATGAACCACCAGCGACATCAACGGGACGACCATCAGCCAGCGCCTGCTTGGCCAATTCAAGCGTGATCGGAACGCCGTTAGCCATGGAAAGGCCACGAAGACGCGTCAACGCGCCCTCAAGCTCACGAATGTTTGAATCAAGGCGGGCCGCAATATAGGCAGGAACATCATCAGGTAGTTGTATGCCGTGAAGCGCTGCCTTCGATTTCAGAATCTCTACACGCGTCTCGTATGGCGGTCGATCAATACGTGCCACCAGGCCACAGTTGAATCGACTTACCAAGCGCTCTTCAAGGTCAGGAATTTCCGAAGGCGCGGCATCAGAGCTCAACACAATCTGCCGACCACCTTGGTACAAGGCATTGAATGTGTGAAAGAACTCTTCCTGCGTCTGCTCGTGCTTGGAGAGGAAGTGAATGTCATCGATCACCAACATGTCTACATTCCGAAACCGGTGCCGAAACTCCATCATTCGTCCCGCGCGGACTGCTTCATGGAACACATCCATGAATGTGCTGCATGAGATATAGACAATTCGAGTTATTGGGTCGCGTCGCAACATCTCTTGACACACAGCCTGGAGCAAATGCGTCTTACCCATTCCAATGCCGCCATGCACAAAGAATGGGTTGTAAGCACGGCCGGGTTTGAGCGCTACCGCCTGAGCAGCAGCGTGACCAAGGCGGTTGTTTGGACCAACCACAAATGTTTCAAAAACATAATCCGGCGATAACAGGATTTGTTCATCAAAGAGCGCTTCGCCTGTGGCCCCAGCACCAACAGCGTTCGACGCCAGCGAAGTTGTTGGGTGGGTAGCGGGTGCCACTCGATCACCAACAAACTGAACCCCAATAAGGCGACCAGTTGCCACACACGCAGCTTCTGTGAATTGCGGAACGCAACAACGCTGCAGATACGACAAACGCACTGGCTCAGTCACCAACAGCGAGAGATTCGCGCCATCAACAGCCACTACCTCAATTTGATCAAACCAATGGCGCTGCAACTCACCATGATGAGTGCGCAGATGCTCAAACAAACGATCGCGAATTTCCGCATTCGCAAGATGGGTGGAGTGAGAAGTGGTGTTGTGTGTAGCGGTTCGTGTGGCCATAACCAGTAAATCTCCCAAAGAAGCACCACACACAAAGGCGCGTACATAACTCGTTGACACCAGGAAGGCGCAACGCGAAGAGTCAAACCAAACTCCGTGTCCACGATCAGTGTGCGCGCAAGCGCAACAACTGCACATGAATCAAGAGTCAACCAACACCATATTGTTGCGCGCGGAGAGATTGCCCACCACGCCGCGCTTTCAAACGTCGGCACTGTAGAGCACAAAGGCGCGACCGTCAATCACGCCGGATCACAAATGCCCATCAATTCCGTCAACAGTCATTTCAGAGGATGACGTTGGCAAGTCAAGAACAGAACCTCCTTGAGTTCCGCTCGATAATTCACCCTTCTGCGCCTTCAAATTTCCTGCACTATTTTCAAATGCAGCTACTTGATTTTCGTGGCGCGTGCGATTCGATCGGTGATCCATTAACAAGTGCACGCTCTGTGCTCGATCTGGTCCAGCAATAGCTTCAATACGTTCGCGTGCGAACGGGATCAACGTGCGCCGTGAAACATGACCAATGATGATGTCGCGCGCGGTCCACGCTTCCAACAGTGGCCGCAAATCTTCAACATGGATGTGCTTGCCAACCTTGGCGCGATCGCGATGTTCATCTTCAAAGAATGTGCATTCAGTGATCACCACTTGTGCCTGACGGAACTCGTCGCGAAACAAGAAGTCGCCGATTTCAGTATCACCGGTGTAGGCAACCAATGGAATCTCAATCGTCTTGGTGATTTCAACACCTTGACCACGCAATTCACGCAAGCGCTCTTGAGAAACACCATGGAATTCATCGCGCAACTTACTACGGCGCTCAATCACTACAAACGCCAGCGCAGGAGTGGTGTGACT
>CAMDUB010000004.1 GCA_945878575.1 Phycisphaera mikurensis NBRC 102666
CCGCCCCCTCCGTTGCGCGCGGGACCCTCGGACGCGGACGGCTGCGCTCCACAAGGTTCCGCTTAGCCTCGGGCGAATCTGTTCGTCCGGTTGGCACCCACGGGGCGTACGTCCAACTGCCGGACTTCTCAGTTTCACACGCCGCTTACCGAGGATCCCGTGCTCACTGCGGGGGCTCGAACACGCAGGACGCGTGCATGCGCAGTCTGGAACCTGTTCCCCTGGCCGCAGGCGCCGGAGAGGATAGGGCCGCGCTCAGCGGCCATCCTCGTAAGGCGAATGCGGGCCAGTACGAAAGCGTGTTGCATCAGGGCCAGTAGTGAAATCGTGTTGCATCAACGCAACCCCCGCAAGCGCGCCCACCTCAGTCGCCAGCGTTCAGCGTGTCCGGCCCGGTGCCCGCAGTCTTTTCGTAGTGCCCGTCGCCCTTGCGTTCGAAACGACTAAAGCCCAAGCGCTCGAGATTGTTCTTGGAGAATCGTTGCGTGTCACTTGATGTCTGTACTTGCGGCGTGACGATCAACTTACGGACTGGCTCGCCGGTTTCCGGGTGATGCGTGAGCGTCGGATCGGTGAGTTTTTGAAAGACTTCAAAGACCTCGCCCTCGGTGCCGTCTGGCTTGATGATGGCGTAGACATAAGTAGGCATATGAGAATCGTAGGCGATTGATGCTGGGGCGGGATGGTCGCTCGTGTACCGATCAGCAATCACATGGTGCCAGCATGCGCAGAGCGCACAAGTGAGGCCGCAACCATGATGTCCGCTTCGCGCGTCGGACCGGCCTCACGCTCAATGACCAGGTCCACGGTTCGGGGTAACGCTGCGACGGCTGCGAAGAAGGCAGGCCAATCGACGGCGCCGCTGCCGGCAACCACTTCGCGACCCCATGTTCCAGGCACGCTCGTTGGTACTGCGTCTTTCACGTGAATCTGCCAGACGTGCGGCGCAAGTGCACGGAGCGCCGCCACGGGATCGCCCATTCCGTAGAGGATCATGTTCGCTGGATCAAAGTTGACTCCCACATTCGGGTGCGCAATATCACCAAGTGCTGCCAGCAAGGTGTTCGCGTCCTCTTGGCCAGTTTCAAAGGCCACGCGCACGCCGCGGGCTGCGTAGATGTCAGCGATCACACGCAGGCGATCGATCATGGCAGCACGTTCGGTGTTCGAACGATCGTGCGGAAGGAATCCAGCGTGGAGTGTGACGAGCGGAACGCCGTGATCGCCGGCAAGTGCGGCGGTAGCGCTGGCGAGTTCCTGATTGCGCGCCCACGTTGTTGCAGGGCGAACACCGCCAGTGAGTTCAATGGTCTGTAGCGATGAATAATCCTCGCCAACGGTCGCCAACATTCCGCTGACAACGGTGATACCGCGGGCGCGCAGTTGGGCGACGGCATTTCCCCATGTGGCTGGCTGCTCGACGCATGGCACGAGCGCCAATTGCACGGCGTGAATACCGCAGCGGTGCAAGGCGTCAGCCAATGCGTCGGGCGAATCAGTGCGCAAGCTCCAAGAACAGACGGCGAGGTGTTGCATAACCGCGGATTTCACACGATTCCCGTCCATGTTGCACGGCAAATCTGACCTACAAATATAGGTAGGATCCTCCGTCCTGCTATGTCAAGCGCTAACGTCGAACCCAACCCAGTCAACGACCGCGTCGCCGCGGATGGGAATTCCGCCCGCACGGCACTGCCGACGATGGGGATTCTTGACCGCGTCGAGGCGTGGCTGAGTCGCGTCAGTATGAAGAGCAACTTGGTGCGCAAGGCTTTCGCATCGATTTGGCTTCCATACGCGTTCCGATCGGGCCTGACGATGAAGCGCGTGGACAAGCAGAGTTTTGTGGCGGTGCTTCCATTTCGGCGCGTCAATCGAAATTGGTACAACGCGATGGCCGGGGCAGCGCTGCTTGGTAACAGCGAGGTTGCAGGTGGGCTGTACCTGTTTGGTCGATGTGGCAGTGATTACATTGTGGTGTGCAAAGAGATGCGCTATCGCTTCATGCGCCCGTGCTATGGGCCCGCGATGTACGAAGTCATGAACGCGGGCGACCTGGACGCAAAACTCAGCGCCGGCGGGGAGTTCAACATCCCGTTGGAGATGGAAATCCGGCAGCATGTTCACAAGCCGGGCATCAAGGCGCCGCTCGTCGGCAAATGTGACATTACCTTTCATTGCACGCCGAAGCTGATGATCAAAGCAAAGCTCGAGCGCCGCAAAAAATAAATCTGTTGGCAGCTATACACTCCGTGGGTGAGACGCACTCTTGAGAGCATTCAATGGGGCCTGTTCTGCACGTCAAGTTGGACGTGGTGCATCGGTATGTACCTCCCCTTCCTGATGCTCCGCCTCTGGGGTTGGCCGGGATTCTGGGCGTTCTTTGTACCGAATGTTCTTGGCTGCGCCGCGTTCGGCTTCGTCCTGGATGGACAACGTTCGCGCGCGCTGGCTGCTCGACTTGGCTGGATGTGCGCGCTCTTTAGTGCCGTCACCTTGGCCTATCAGTGCTACTTTGCAGGATGGGCTGCACAGTATTTCTTAGTTGGCCCGAACCTCTCCTCGGAAGCACTCGCGCCCGGCGCACTTAACACCATCGCTGCAACCGGCACTCCGATTGCATTCATCATCATCGGCCTGCTCCTGGCACTGCGCGGCAACGCATTCTGGCGTACTACCGGCACCGCCGTCACACTGCTCACGGCACTCGTTGTTCTACTGCCAGGCGGGGTTGATCTGACGCCTATCAATGAGCGCATCCCGATCACACCAATGATCGAATCACTCCCGCTTGCATTCGCATTTCCGACGCTGTGCGCGGGCTTCTTTCTGACGCCATACTTCGATCTCACCTTTCACCGCGCTGCACAACAAGCGCCGAGTCCGCGCATTGCGTTCGCCACATTTGGGCTGACCTTTGCGGCGATGCTGCTACTCATTGCTAGTTTCTATGACCCAAGTACCGGCGCGCCGCGCATCGGTCCGGCACTGCTTGTGCTGTGGGGCGTACAACTCGCCTTCACCATCGCCGTGCACCTCCGCGAGCTGATCACCGCCCCTGCCGGGATTCGAATTCCAACCGCGGCCGCCGGCGGCCTGACCGCGCTCGCGGTGCTGCTTGCTACGCCGGCCTTCATCTTCACCCTCGGCCCTGTCCTTGCAGAGGGACACCCGCTCTTGTACGGCCATGTCGGCACCATGCTTCTCCCGGGAGAGCCCGCTTATCTGGCATTCTTAGGCGCGTATGGACTGCTTTTCCCGGTACTTTTTATACTCGAACCCCGCGGCGCCCCTCGCGCCCTCATCGCCGGAATCCTGATCATTGGCCTGCCCTGCTACCTCTTGGGCGCGTTCGACTTCATGACGTACCTCATGCCGGTGCCATTCTTTCTGGCGCAAGTGGCTGCCTGGAGAATTGGTCGGCAATCAAGGCCGGTGCTCCATCGTTGACCATGCACTCCATGGCAACGCCCCCGCCCATCGCCACCGACCTCAGGCCCCTTGACCCCCGGGTTCAGTCCTTTGACACAGGGGCTGCCCGTCACCTGCTCAGTCGGGCGGGATTTGGTGGAACGCCAACGCAGATTGATGTGCTCGCTGCACAGGGAATGGATAAATCCGTTGCGCTCTTGGTGAACTTTGAGTCACAACCCGACAAATCCGTTTCTCCCGATGACTTCGACCGCAATGTGATGCCACCACTCACGCGCGAGGAGCGCGAGCAACTGAATGCGGCGCGCCGCGCTCGTGACGAATCTGCAGTGGAACGCCTGGAACGCAAAGAAAATCAGGCGAAGGCGAACGATCGTCGTCAACTCATAGAGCTGAAGAAGTGGTGGATTGCGCGCATGATTGAATCCGCGCGACCACTCGAAGAAAAGATGACGCTCTTCTGGCACGGCCACTTTGCGACTGGCGCGCGCGCCATCGAAGACAGTTGGCATATGTTCCAGCAGAACCAACTGTTTCGCACCTATGCGACAGGTAACTTCGGCATGCTGGTGCTGAACGTGATTCGCGACCCCGCGATGATCAAATACCTGGACAACGATAAGAGCCGCAAGGGGCAACCGAACGAAAATCTCGCACGAGAGCTCCTGGAATTATTCATTCTCGGCGAAGGCAGCGGCTACACCGAAGCAGACATCAAGGCTGGCGCACGTGCGCTGACTGGCTACACGTTTATGGACGATGAGTTTGAATTCCGCGAAGGCAACCACGACCGCGGCGCAAAGACCATCTTTGGGAAACAAGGCAACTGGACCGGCGATGAATTCGCGCGCTTGGCACTTGCCAAGCCTGAATGCAGTGAGTTTATTGCAGCAAAGTTGTACCGATTCTTTGTGAACGACACGCCGGCCGCGGACATCCCTGCGGAACAGCGCGATGCTCGCGACGCCTTCATCAAGGCGCTTGCCACCGAATTGCGCGCGCAGCAATATGAGCTCAAGCCAGTGTTGACCAAGCTATTCAGCAGCGCACACTTTTATCATCAGTCGAATCGTGCAGCAACAATCAAGAGCCCCGCACAGCTCATCGTGCAAACGATTCGGCAGTACGGCACTCCGCCCCGACAACTGAGCGCCCTGGCAGGTGCGTGCGACCTCATGGGCCAGGATCTGTTCCAGCCACCGAACGTGAAAGGTTGGGATGGCGGGCGCACCTGGATTAACACCAGCACCCTGTTTGTCAGGCAGAATGTGGCCATTTACTTACTGACTGGCAAGCGGCCGGACGTCTACGACTGGGAGAACGACGAGACGCGTTTCGACCCCGCGCCGCTGCTCGCGGGGATCACCACGTCGGGTGCCATGGTCGATCGTTTGATTTCCGTCAGCCTTGCCGCCCCGCCGCACCCCGAACGCCGGGCGGCGCTCGTATCGTTCCTTGAATCACAGGCGCAGGCACGCGCCTCGGAACACAGTCGTGCCGTTGCGGCCATCGCACTCATCACCGCGCTCCCGGAGTTTCAACTGGCATGACTGACATCAATGCATACAGCCGTCGAGTCTTCATTCGTCAGGGCGCACTGTTGGCGTCGTTCGCGGCAACGCTGCCGCACTTCATTCAACAGAGTGCGTTTGGCATGCTGGCACCGGATGGCAGCGTGCTGGGATCGCGCCCGGGTGTGCCGGACGAGCGCATCATGGTGGTGGTGCAATTGTCGGGCGGTAACGATGGCCTGAACACGGTGATCCCGTACGGGCAATCGGAGTATTACAACGCACGACCAGGGATCGGCATCGGCGAGCCAGGCAAGCCCAAGAACGGTGGCGCTGCGTTGCAACTGGACCAAGCGAACGGTATCGGGCTGCACCCGAACCTCACGGGCTTTAAGGAACTACATGACGCTGGATCGCTGTGCGTGGTGGCCGGCGTTGGCTACCCGAACCCCAATCGCAGCCACTTTGCGAGCATGGATATCTGGCAGAGCGGTCGCCCCGAAGGCAAGGGAACGGGCTGGCTGGGGCGGTACGTTGATGCTTCGTGCAACGGCAATCCGGCAGCAGACATGGCCGTAGCGGTTGGCCGAACTGCGCCGCTTGCGATGACGGGTGCCAAAAGCACACCGATCGCATTCGAAAGCGCGGACCTATTCCGCTGGCTGGGCGCCGACAAAAACGGCGCGATGGACAAGGAATATCAAGCGATGGTTCGCGCTGGCTCCTTGCCTGGTGTGGAGCCTGGTTCGCAGGAAAGTTTCTTGATGCGCACCGCGCTTGACGCGCAGTTGACCAGTGATCGCATTCGCGCGGCAGTGAGCAAAAAGCCACTGGTGGCATATCCGGGTAGCGCGCTCGCCAAGCAGTTGCAAACTGTTGCGGCGATGATTCGTGATGGCATGAAGACGCGCGTCTACTACGTGAGTATGGGTGGATTTGACACCCACGCCAATCAGCCCGGCGGCCATGCGAATCTGATGCGGCAGCTTGGCGACGCCGTCTTAGCATTCCAGAAGGATTTGGCAGCCCAAGGGAATGCCGGTCGCGTGATGACCATGTGCTTCAGCGAGTTTGGACGGCGCGTGCGCCAGAATGCGAGCAATGGAACCGATCACGGTACGGCGGGCCCGATGTTCCTGATTGGCCCGGGCGTGCAGCCCGGACTGCAGGGTAAATATCCGAGCCTCACGGACCTGGATGGCGGCGACCTCAAGTTCACCACCGATTTCCGCGGCGTGTATCAGGAAGTGCTTGGAAAATGGATGAAAGCCGATACGCAGTCCGTACTCGGCGGCGAGTACGCCGCCCCCGGATTGGTACGCGCTTGAGCACGGAATTCTCGGTGCCTGAAGTGGCATTCTTTGGTCGGACGTACAGCGAGTACTTGCAAATGTTTGCGCTGGATGAGGCTGCTCTGCGCGGCCGCGCGATCCTTGATTGCCCCTGTGGCCCGGCGGCGTTTGTTGCCAACGCGTGTGCAAGTGGTCTGCATGTTGTCGGTTGCGACCCACTCTTTGAGTTTGCGCCTGACGAATTGCTTGCGCGCGCGACCGCGAACATCAATGATGTCTTCGCGCGGTTAGCGCTTGCCACTGACTCACTGACATTCCGCGATCCGGTGCAGTTTCGCAAGGACAAGTTTGACGCGCTTGATCAGTTTATTGCGGACTACCGAAACGGTCGCGGCACGCGCTATATCCATGCGGCACTGCCAACGTTGCCATTTGCGGATGGCGCGTTCGATGTGGTGCTTTCGTCCAATTTCCTGTTCTGCTACTCGGGAATCACCAACGGCGGACTCTTAGAGGACGACCGATTTGATCTGCCGTTCCATCTACAAGGCATCACTGAACTCGCACGGGTCACGTGCGGTGAGATTCGCATGGCACCGACCCACGCGATGCAGATGCCGCCGCGTCAACATCCGTACATGGCGGCAGCGATGGCGCACTTGGAAACCCTTGGATTCCACGCAGAAATCCGCCCAAGCCCCTACGACGACGGCTTCGCCCCACTCGCCGGCGTCCTCGTCGCCCACAAAATGGTCCGGGAGGAACGGGACTAATTTGTTTCACCAGTGTGCGCCGCCCGGCTGTTCGACGATCGAATAGAAGCCGTCCGCGTCGCGACGGAGCTTTCCGGCTTTGACGAGCGCTTCCCATACGCCCCACGGATAATCGCGCGGCGGCAACATGGCTTGAATGCGGTGCTGACCAGTGCCGCTCATCGGGCCGACACCGAGTTTGGAATCCGCATCGAGCTGTGAAAGTTTGACGCGCTTGCGGAACATACGCAGCGCGTCTTGAAGGACGGAGAGTTCGAATTCTTGCGCGGGGGGAGTGTTGGCGGCGGTGCCGTCGGCGGATGTTGCACCTGTATCAGATGACCCCTCCGATGCCGGCTCCGCCACTTCTTCACCCTTCGCACGCGCGACCGCCCGCGTGAGTTCCACGGTATCCCGCGCCCCCACCAATCGCATGATTGCCTGCGGATCAATCTTTGCCTTCAAGAGCAGTTTGTGCATCGCTCCCCAATGCGGGCCGGCTGCCGATGGGTCAGAGGCCTGAATCCGCGCGAGCGCGGCGTCGATGTCCTTTACAAGTTGCGGCTGGAGTGGGCTGGACATTCGTGCACGATAGTCGCGAATTCACCGAATCGTCACTTCAATCCGCTTCCCTGCCCCTGCCCGGTACGCCTCCGTGCCGGCAAGCACCAACTCGGTGAGACGGCCCGAATACTCGAAGTTGCATAGCGGAGCATTCGGCGCGCCATCACGGATCGCTTGCAACCACTCGGCGTGATGGCCGCGACTCGCTGCGATCGGCGTGATGCCCGTCGTGCCACTCGCCACACGCGCACTCCACTCCGCACCGCGTACGCCTGGCCACACCAACATTTCGTCGTAATTGGCAAACAGCGCGCCTTCTGTTCCCTGAAAGCACACGCTGAATCGGCTGTGGTAATCCTGCCGGTCCTTTGCACCGATCTCTTGCACGAACGGCGACATGCGACCTCCGTCAAACCAGCGCAGCACCAGCGGGTCAAGACTGACCCCGGCTGGACCCGCGGCAATTCCCGGCATCGCCCATGAAGCCTCCAGCCAGGCCGGCGTCCCCACTGCATCGAGCGGCGGACCATCCGCGCGGACTTCCATCTTGAGCGGAATGGTGCTAGTGCCACCCTTCACTGCTCCTGCAGGCAAATCCGCGCATGGCGCAAGCCCCAGAGCCCACACCGGTAAGTCCAGGATGTGGCATCCCATATCACCCAGCGTGCCCGATCCGTAAGCCCAATAGCGACGCCAATTCGCGGGATGAATTCCATCGATGTACGGAACATTCGGCGTTCCACACAGCCACCCGTGCCAGTCAAGTGTCGGCGGGCACACCGCGCCAGGGGTCAATTTGCCGTCGCCCCAACTCTTCAGCTGCCAACAATCAACCGCGGTCACACGACCGATCACACCCGCGCGTACGGCTTCCACCACGCGTCGATAGTTGTCCGTGGCGTGGATCTGCGTGCCCATCTGCGTCGGAACACGTGCGGCACGCGCTAACATGCGCAGCTCATACGCCTGCGCGCGTGTGTGCGTAAGCGGCTTCTCGCAATAAACGGGAATGCCTGCGCGCAGCGCCGCTGCTGCCATCGGAAAGTGCGCATGATCGGGCGTTGCAATGACGATGCCATCCAGGTCGAGCTCGCGTCGATAGTCAACAATCTGCTGCCACTCACTGGCGCGCGCGGCGTCTGGAAACTCCTTGCCGGCATGTTCGAGGTACGCGCTATCAACATCACACAGTGCAACGATCTGCTCGCCGCGCACTTCTTGAATGTTGTCCCACGCGCGGTTTGCTGTGCCGAGACATGCAATGCGCAACTTGTCCGGGCGCCGCGGGCCGACTGCTTTCAGGAAAGCCGGTGCCGTCCGAGACGAGACACAGCGCGCCAGTGCGGGCGTGAGTGCTAGACCAGCGGCGGCCAACAAGAACGTGCGGCGAGTAGGCATGGGTATCACGGTACCTGTCCGCGGAATGACGCAGATAACGGCGGAACCATCCCCTACCGCCGCTGGTCCAATCGCGGCACAAATTGGTCCGGGAGGAACGGGAGCATTTTGTAATCGCGGCATAAATTGGTCCGGGAGGAACGGGAGCATTTTGTTTCGGTACAATTTTCTCTCGATGGGACAAATCGTGAACTACCGGTGCGGCGCTTGTGATTCCTCGTTTTCATGGATGAGCGGAAGTGGCACGTTCACCAAGATGGCCCACTGTGGTACGTGCGGGGCTGCGCATGCTTGGCCACTGCACGGCGGTCGCAGCAAGAAGCAAGTCACCAAGACACAGAAATGCAGTTGCGGCGGCACCGTGCGCCTCGACGCCAAGGTGCGTTGCCCCAGTTGCAAGGCAACCGACGTCATTGCCGGCAGCGATAGCGCGCAGTGGGAGTGATCGATTCATACGGATCATCGCCGCACATTGCGCCCTGATGAGCGCCCTGACGCTGCACCCGATGCCACGAAACGCTGTTCGAAGGCATAAAGACCAATAAGCGGTTTTTGATTGGGTTTCGTGGATGTATCAGCTATGCTTAAATTCGCAAGCAACTTTCAGCTGCAGAACCCATTCGAGGATCAAACCATGTCGACGGAATATGCCACCACCGCGCGCCAGCAGGCGTTCTTGGACACAGTTGAAGACACGCGCCACGAGCGCAACATCATCAATGGTCTCGCGCCGTTTCTTGATGAGAAAGCGCCCGCCGATATGTTGGGTCTCTACTCGTCAAACGAACTCGTGCAGTTGCGCGTCCTCAAGGGCACCGATCGCGACCTTGAGAAGCGCATGCCAGTAAAGGTGACGCGACATTACTTTGAACTCGCGAAGACCAGCGCGCCGATCCGCCGCATTGTCAAGGCGGACCCCGCGGAAACCATGGACCTGGCGGGTTCCGAAGACCCCGGCTTCCAAATGGACTACAGCCCGGTCGAGGGCATGCTGCACAAGTATGAGATGGGCCTTCTGTACGTCGTCTCCACTTGCTCAGCGCACTGCCGCTTCTGCTACCGCGAGGAACTGATCGCGCGCAAGGAGATCACCCGTCAAGACGGCACCGTTGCCAAAAAGGGCATGGCCACCATTCCAGAGGTGACCGAGTTCATCAAGCGCTTCAACTCTGAAGTGGCCGCAAACGGCGGACGCCACCCAACCTGTGGTCGCGAAAAACTCCGCGAGGTTCTGATGTCGGGCGGCGATCCGATGGTGTTGAACAATTCAAAGATCGCGGCATGGCTTGGCGCGCTTGCAGAGGCGGGCGTTGAGTCGATTCGCATCGGCACCAAGGAAATGGCGTTCTATCCTGACCGATTTGACGAAGCGTTTGTAGCCATGCTTGATCGCTTTCATGAGACGTACCCAGACGTTGGCCTGCACATCGTGGTGCACTTTGAACACCCCGACGAATTCCTGGCCAAGGACGCTGATGGAAAATACATCCACAATGACAAGGGATTCTTGCAGTGGGTGCCCGCCACTGGTGCTGCCATGCAGCGCTTGGTATCGCGCGGCTGGCTAAGCGTTGAGAATCAAACGCCCATCATGAAGGGCATCAACGACGATCCCGATGCGCTGCGCATTTTGCAACGCGAATTCAAGCGCGCGGGCGGCGAGAATCACTACTTCTTCTGCGGTCGCGACATCATCGCCTACCGCGCATTCAATGCGCCCATTGAGACCGTATGGAAAATCCTCAACGAATCGCAAAAGGGTCTGTCCGGCGTTGAAAGCCACGCACGACTTTCCATTACCCACTACAAGGGCAAGACAGAAGTGTGCGCCGTCACCAGCGAACCGATTCCTGGTCTCAAAGGCAGCGAGAACGGAGTTGTCATCTTTAAAATCATGCGCAACTCTGGCTCCGCCAAAGACAAGGGCAAGATTTGCATCGTCGGTCGCAATCCAGAGGCGTTGTGGTTTGACGGTTACGCGGATCGCGTGTTGTATGACGAGGCCGGTCTGTTTGACTACTCGCGCGTCAAGAGCGCACGTGTCACGCACGCGACATCACCAACACCGTCCTGCCGATGATCGATAAGCGCGTTGGTAGCGCCCGCGAGGCGGTCGCCGACATCTTCGATGGTGCGACCGTCATGATTGGTGGCTTCGGCGAAGCAGGAAGTCCAATCGAGCTCATTCATGCCCTGATCGATCAGGGCGCGAAGGGCTTGACCGTGGTGAGTAACAACACCGGCACTGGCCTGGTTGGACTCGCCGCGCTTCTGCGTGCTGAGCGCGTCAGTAAGGTCATTTGCTCGTTCCCCAAGACCGCTGGCTCGACCGTGTTCCCCGATCTGTATCGAGCGGGGAAAATTGAACTTGAGTTGGTCCCGCAAGGAACACTCGCAGAGCGGATTCGCGCTGGCGGAGCTGGAATTGTCGCGTTCTACACGCCAACCGCAGTGGGAACGCCGCTCGCGGAAGGCAAAGAGTCCCGCGTGTTCAGTAACCGCGAGCATGTACTTGAGTACGGCATTCGCGCAGACTTCACGCTGATCAAGGGCTGTAAAGCCGACACGCACGGGAACGTTCTGTATCACCGCACCGCGCGAAACTTTGCGCCCATGATGGCTACTGCCGCAACCGTGACCATCGTGCAGGCCGCGGCAGTTGTTGAAGCTGGCGCGCTCGATCCAGAGGCGATCGTTACCCCTGGCATCTTTGTGGACCGCGTTGTGCATGTGCCGTCGCCAGCACTTGAATCCGCGCTCAACGAAGCGGGAGCAAGTTACCCATGACCAGCGCCCCTGCCAACGGTTGGACGCGCGACGGAATCGCCAAGCGCCTGGCGCAGGACATTCCGAACGGTTCATATGTGAACCTTGGAATTGGTATCCCTGAGCTTGTCGCCAGTCATGTGCCCGAAGGGCGCACGTTTATCTATCACACCGAGAACGGCCTGCTTGGCATGGGGCCCTCACCCGCTGCAGGCGAGAGTGACCCCGAACTCATTAACGCCGGAAAGCGCCGCGTGACCATGATGCCAGGCGCTGCGTTCTTTGACCAAGCAACAAGTTTCGCGATGATTCGCGGCGGGCATCTTGATCTCTCCGTGCTCGGCGCGCTGCAAGTAGCCGCCAATGGCGATCTAGCGAATTGGTCGACCGGCGCCGACGACGCGATTCCCGCCGTCGGGGGCGCGATGGACTTGGTCGCGGGCGTGAAGCGCGTGTTTGTCATGACCACGCACGTCACCAAGGAAGGCGAGCCGAAGCTTGTTAAGCACTGCACCTACCCGCTCACTGGCCGCGGCGTAGTGACGCGCATTTACTCGGATCTTGCCGTCATTGACGTCACTGAGCGCGGATTTGCGCTTGTTGAACTCGCGCCCGGCATAGCCTTTGACTTTGTGCAAGAGCGCACTGGTGCGCCGATCATTACCAACCACGCTCGCAAGTGAGGAAACTCCATTGACAACCAACTCCACCACGGGCGCCACCACTCCAGCAACCAGCCGCAGCGCGCAACTCTTTGAGCGCGCCAAGAAGGTGATGCCCGGCGGTGTCAGCCGCAACACCGTGCTGTGGTCGTCGGTTCCACCCTATGTGGCGTACGGCAAAGGTTGCCGCGTCACTGACATCGATGGTGTCACCCGCGTCGACTTTGCCAACAACGTCGCCTCATTGATCCACGGACACGCGTATGGGCCGGTTGTTGAGGCTGTCTCCGCGCAACTTGCGCGCGGCAGCGCCTTCATGATGGCCACTGAGCAGGAAGTTCTGCATGCGGAGCACATCTGCTCGCGTAGCGCGGGCTTTGATCAGATTCGTTTCGTGAATTCCGGCACCGAAGCCGTGATGGCCGCGCTCAAGGCGGCGCGCGCGTTCACGGGTCGCCCAAAGATTGCGAAAGTAGAAGGCGCCTACCACGGTGCCTATGACTATGTCGAAACGAGCCAAGGCTCGTCACCTGCAAACTGGGGAAGTGTCGATCACCCCAATCGCGTGGCATTGGTGCATGGGCAGCCGCAATCGGCGATGGACGATGTAGTAATTATTCCATTCAACGATGTCGATCGAGCAATCGCCCTGCTGAACGAGCAGCGCAGCGATCTGGCATGCGTGCTGCTCGACCTTCTGCCGCATCGCGTGGGGCTGAAGCCTGCGTCCCCGGAGTTTGTCACCGCAATGCGCGAGTGGACCACCAAGAACGGCGCGCTTCTTGTGCTTGATGAAGTCATCACCTTCCGTACCGAATATGGCGGAGCGCAGCAGCGCTACGGGATTCATGGCGATATCACTGCCCTTGGCAAGATGATCGGCGGTGGATTCCCGGTCGGCGCGCTTGCTGGTCGCGCGGATGTGATGGAAGTGCTGAATCCAGGTGCTGCGAAGCTCCTTTTCCCACTTTCGGGAACGTTCTCCGCAAATCCAGTCACGATGACTGCGGGCCGTATCGCCATGGAGCACTTCGATCAGCCCGCTGTGGCACGTCTGAACGCGCTGGGCGACCGCGCTCGCAACGGCATCGCGGAGGCAATTCAGCGCACCAACGCGTGCGCCAGTGTGACCGGCGGCGGCAGCATGTTCCGCTTGCACATGAAGGCCACCGTGCCAGCGAACTACCGCGAGGCGTACACCAACGCTGACGAGAATCGCCGCCTCAAGATGATGCTTGAGCATCTCTTTAACGAAGGATTCCTTATGGTTGGAACATGCACGGCCATGTTGTCCACGCCGATGGTCGAGGCAGACATCGACGCGCTTGTCGGCGCGATCGAAAGCGGATTGAAGAAGACTGGCTGAACGAACTTACGTCCGCTCGAAGAGCGTCGCAAGCCCCTGTCCGACACCCACGCAGAGCGAAGCGATGCCGCGCTTCGCGTCGCGGCGTTGCATCTCGTGAAGAAGCGTAACCACAATACGCGCGCCGCTTGCGCCAAGCGGATGACCAAGCGCGATCGCGCCGCCATTCACATTGACGCGCGCCATATCAAAGCCAAGCCCGCGCACGCACGCAATCGACTGCGCCGCGAACGCCTCGTTCAACTCGACCAGATCAATATCACCAGCAGAAAGCCCCGTGTGCGCGAAGAGCTTCTGAACCGCTGGCACTGGACCGATGCCCATGTGCGCAGGATCTACACCCGCTGACGCGCATGCTCCTACGAAGGCGATCGGCTTCAGCCCAAGCGCAGCAGCGCGCGAAGCTTCCATCAAGACCAGCGCCGCGGCACCATCGTTGATGCCCGATGAGTTGCCGGCGGTCACGGTGGCGACGGCCGCCTTGGAGAATGCGGGCTTCAGCGCAGAAAGCTTGATGAGTGTGGTGTCCGTGCGCGGATGTTCGTCGGTATCGAAGTTGATCGGCGGCTGCCTCCCTTGCGGAATCTCCACCGGCACAATCTCGTCGCGGAATCGACCGGCGGCGTGCGCGGCGGCCCACTTCTGTTGGCTCGCAAGCGCAAACGCGTCCTGATCCGCACGCGAGACACCATGCACGCGCGCAACGTTTTCGGCTGTCTCACCAAGTGAGATCGGCGGATACATGGCGGCAAGACGCGGGTTCACAAAGCGCCAACCGATGGTGGAGTCAAACATCTGCTGCTCGCGACCAAAGGCTTGCTCGGACTTACTCAGGACATACGGCGCGCGGCTCATCGACTCAACGCCGCCCGCGATCATGATGTCGCCCGCACCCGACTCGATCATGCGCGCAGCGATGTTCACGGCCTCAAGGCCCGAAGCGCACAGGCGATTCACCGTTGCGCCCGGCACGGTCGCAGGCAGACCCGCCAAGAGGGCCGCCATGCGCGCTACGTTGCGATTGTCCTCCCCCGCTTGGTTGGTAGCACCAAAGTAGACATCTTCGATGAGCGCAGGATCAATGCCAGCGCGCGCAACAACTGCCCGAATGACATGCGCGGCGAGGTCGTCGGGACGAACCGAGGAAAGCGCGCCGCCGTGACGGCCGATCGGGGTTCGGATGGCTGCAACGATGGCGACTCTGCGGGGCATCATGACAATCTACCGCAGGTATCGGGGGCGCGGCGAATGTGCGGCTACGCAGTGACGCGGTGACGCGGCGACGAGACCACCCGTCATGTGGCGATCCAACCCCACCTGATCTGCTGTATCACACCCCCACACGTGATGAAGCCTCGCCCCACCCACGAATACGTCCTCGGTACGCACGACGCAGAACGTGATCGGCTTGCGAGCCAGCATGCACTGTGGCTCGATGAGATGCGCCACGCTTGGCGCGCGGCAGGGATCACGCGCGGGTCTCGCGTCCTTGACATTGGATGCGGACCGGGACTCGTACTCGAATCACTCCTTGCAGAGGTCGGCGCCGAAGGCCGCGTTGCAGGGCTCGACATCGCGCCAGAATTTGTGCGTCAATCGCAACAGCGCGCCATCGCTCACAAGAGTCCCAAC
Source organism: Phycisphaera mikurensis NBRC 102666 (assembly GCA_945878575.1). Lineage (GTDB taxonomy): Bacteria > Planctomycetota > Phycisphaerae > Phycisphaerales > SM1A02 > UBA966. The sequence continues at coordinate 15,376 of CAMDUB010000004.1, forward strand.
ACGGACATTCGCGTGTTTGACCTGATGCACGGCCCGCTTCCCGCCGATATGCACGGGCAGTTCGATGCCGTGTGGTGCCGCTGGGTTGCTATGTTTGTGCGCGACCCCGCCATGCTGGTGCGCGCCGTGCGCGACGCGCTCGCCCCCGGAGGGCGCGTTGCATTCCACGAATATGTGAATTACGAAACCTATGCGCTTCATCCGAACGGAACGCGCGTGGCGGAGTTTGTGCAGCTGGCGATGAAGAGTTTCGCCGCGGACGGCGGAAATGCGAACATTGCAGATCGCCTTCCCACACTCATCACTGACGCCGGCATGACCGTCACCTCCCTGCGCCCGATCGCGCGGGTGGCGCGGCCATCCGAGCCGCTCTGGCACTGGCCCGCGGGGTTCATCCGTACCTACGCACCGCGACTGGTCGCGCTGAAACTTGCCACGCCGCAATGGACGGAAGAACTCTTCGCGGATATTGACGCTGCAACGCAGGAATCCGGTGCGTTTTTGATGGCGCCAACGGTAATGGAAATCATTGCGGAACGCACGGTAACGTCACCCGCCTCGTAAACCGCATGACTGCATGCCGCTTAGTCCGGCGCTTGATTCTGTAACGCTGAGAGCGCGGGATGCCAAAGGTAGCCAAGGATCTCTTTGAACCCCTCCACCTGCGCTGCTGTCGGAGTCTTGCCTTTGAGCAATTCGCGTTCGATCATATGAATGAGTGACCGATGCGTCTGTCTCGGCATTTCAAGAATCTCTCGATTGGAGAATCCCAATCGAGCCGTCTCATAAATCAGTTGTGATATGTCCTTCTCCGGGACCGGCGCAGGCAAGCGTGCGAATGCCTCCTCGGCCGCGCTGCGCACCAACCAGTGGCGATCGAGCCGAAGGTGTTCGAGCGTGGAACGATCGACGGTGCGACTCATGGCGATACTCAGCCTGACCATCCAGTCGCGTGACCGTGCACGTATTTGGACCAATTCTGCCGGGCATAAATCACTGGAGAGAAGTGCAAGATGCTCGGCGGTGCCACTCACCCACGGGGCGCATGATCGCTCCACGCGCGTTCGCTGCCAAAAGTCGGCAAGCGTGAGAGTGCGTTTCGCGGCTTCTGGTCGATTGTATTCCGCGATTACTGTAGGCGCGACGTCCGCCGCTTCCGTGAGTGATGCGAAACTCGCTGCGATCGGGGTGTAATAAATCGGATCACTAATTCGCCGATACGAGAATGGAGTGCCGTGGCATCGATACGGGATGCCGCAAGGTGATCGGCCCATGTCCCAACACCGAATGGCCGCCCGCAACAACAGGTCAACCGGATCGACACGACCGGTTCGGCCGATCGTTCGGTACGTGTCCATCGCGTGCAACAACTTCGCCTCTGGCGGTACGTGCCTCATGATCCGTGCACTCACATCCTTTCGACCAAGCAACACCAGGCCAGCAACGATCGGTGCACTCGGACTCAAGTGGCCCTCAGCAAGCAGCCCACTGATAAATCGATCCCGCTGCCGGTGAAGTTTGCTATGGCCGTAGTCACTCACCGCGATCGCAAGCGGAACCGTCTCTTGCCAACCGATCCCCGATCCTTCCGGATGGTTCAACCGATGAAGTGCGAGCTCCTGTGCCGGCGTCCCCATCTTGCGCTGATCCCATGGCTTGATAAGAACTTCAAGAACACTCTTGGCCGCATCGGCGCGCGAAGCGATATTCCACTGCACGTAACTCGCGAGATACTGCGTGGAACCGCCGTGTCCGGTTGTCACACGCTGCGCCACACTCATCCACAAGCCACCGCCGGCACTTTCATGCTCAACGAGCGCTTCGAGCTGGTCATACTGCAACGTCCCAATGATTGATGGAGATGCAACAACAGCCAACTGCCACGCTGGATTTCCGCAAACTTCCAATGGAAAGTGTGTCAGTAGCTCTATCAGTTTCTCAATCGGCGTCGATGGATCGGACGCCATGATGGCGCGCTCCGGAAACTGCGCGGCGCGCGTCTCTTCGTCTGGGTATGAATCTGGCCACGGATTGTTCATGTTGACTTCCTCTTTCTGATTTTCAGGTTGTTCACTGCATTGTCACGCGCCACCGAAGCGCGCAACGTCGCAATAAGACCAGCAATAAATCGTTGGCACTTCTTGAACGATGACCGACGTACCGCCTGTGTGCCTTCCAAATTCATGTACCGCGCGCGGTTGATTTCAATCATGATGGAGAGCACCCGCCGGTCTTTCCCGTTGTGATTCAAGGGAACTATCGACCCCGAGTACGGCGCATCAACACGTACTGACCAACCTTGTGACTTGCACCACTTTGTTGCAGCGTGCACAAGCCACTGCGGCGTATGAATGCCCGCCGTTCCAATACACACGTCAGGACGCGGAACGTCGTGGTTCGCGTCCGTTGCAAACGGAACATCCGGGAATGTGTGGCAATCAATCACCAGCGCACGTGGCGCACGCGCGAGCGCGTCGTCCACTGCCTGCGTTAGCCAGTCATGGTGCAGCCGATACCACGCCGCAAGAATCTCCTCGCGCCGCGCTCCCGTGATCGGCCGCCGAGTCACGTTTCCGTCATGACCACGTTCGTAGAGAACACCCAGCCCGCGTTTCGCCATCGGCTCCAACGAGTCGCGCTCGAATCGCTCCGGATCAACCGCTAAGCGGCTGATTGGGAAGATCAACGCTTGGGTGTTCGGCAGGTTGCTATCGAATAGCTCATCCGTAAAGTGATCCGTCGACGCCGCAAGATGAGCAGACAACTTCTTGTGGCGAACAACAAACTCAGGTTTCAACGAGGCTGGTATCGCTACCTTGCTATGCGGAATATGCAGGACCAACGGAACCGGCTGCTTTGCGTCGCGCTTTGCCTTCGCGCGCAATACCTTCTCGCGCCGCTCTGTTCGCTGCGCTCGGTTGTACCGTGGAACCTGCCCGCCAATGGTGTCCATCCAATGCAGATTGACTGACCCGAGGTTCCACTGCGCGTGCGGTACCGATCGAAACAACGCGTCGGCAACATCAAGAACGCCGTACTGCACGGCCCAGACAATCTGTTCCTCGATGCACCCAGATTTATGTTGATCGGTGTGATATAACGAAGCAGCACCTGTGAGACAGTTTGGAAAACATCGAATCGCCGCCTTGATTCCCACCGATTCCTTCAGTCGCGAAGCAATGTTCTCCCAGACCTCGGGCGTCGGACAGACGCGGAGATCGGCGGCGCAGTATTCAAGGAGCGATCGTGCTTGGTCGCTTGCCAGCAACGGATGCGCTGCCGCTTCAGCACTGATATTCGAACGAATTTTCCTTGTAGTCATCGCTTACCTCCCATGCGCAACACCGTTCCAAAAGCGAAATCGCATGACTCACGCCCACCCGCGGTGACAACCCACAACACGTCAAGATCCGGTGCGGTCTGCGGGAACATGCCGAATCCATCAGTGATGTAGATGACCGTCGGCGATGCGTTGCTGCGGGCGCCGTCCGCTGCCACCCGCGCCGCAACCGCGGCGAAGAACGGCCGGAAGTCCGTTCCTCCACCGCCGGTCGGGGACACGAGCGGCCGATTGACGTCGACCTCAAATGGGCCAACGCACTGCGAATCGGCGTAGTACAGCCGGCAGCGCACCGATGGATACGAACACACGATGTTCCGCAGTACTCCCAGGAACTCGGAGAGTTGACTGTCAGACACCGAACCACTGGTGTCGATGCACACATCGACATCAACCGTGTCTGTCTCGAGGACCTCCACATACAGACCGCGCCACAGGTGACGCCGATCGAATCCAGCAAAGTCATCGGGAGTGCGAACCACCGAACGCCAGAGCGCCGATTGCCAGTCGATCTGCGGCGTATTTGCTTCAAGAACACTGCGCAAGAGCGCAGCGGGCGGCGAGCCCTGAGGCAGCTTGCCCGCCATTCCCAACGCACAACTCACATTAGCCGTCCACGTGTTGACGAGCTGGGCTGATAGTGCGGATTTGTTACTGGAGTCGTGCGAATCCCCTCCGTCGTCAGGCAGTTCAACCAAGTCCACAACTTCGAGCTTGCCTGCCTGGCGACGTAATGTCAATCGATTCTTCGAAGTGTCCTTTCTGTCATTGAGAAGTTTTTCATAGATCTCCTCAACGCACAGCGGCGCGAGCCCGAGATCCTCTACCGCACCCGCCGGCAACTTCAGTTGCTTCATCGAATAAACGATCCCGTTGACATGGATGTCCGCCGCGATATTCCAAAGCATGTGATCACGAACTCCGCGTCGTGGTACATGTAACAACGCCAGATGAAGCAATTCATGAACGACAACACCATCCAATTCTTGCGCGTTGAGGCTATGCACGAAGTCCGCGTTGAATAGAAGATCTCGTCCATTCGTGGCCGCGGTCGGAATGGTGTTGGTCATCACGATGGGTGCCATCATGAGGAGCGCTCCAAAGAATGGAAATGATTCACTCAAACGAATCTGGCTTGCAGCGAGGCGCTTGCGTTGCTGAACCTGCAGTGCTTCACGATCAGCGGCCGTGGTGACGTGCGCCTCGCCCACGGGCGCTACGGCGTGAGTGCTACTCATGCTGTCACCTGCAATTCGTGATAATCCTTTACGAACGCCTTGAAAGTTGGCTCAGCAAGCAGCGCGGTGGCTAGCGGCGCCTGCAGACCCTTCGACTGCATCGACTGGCGCAAATCGTGGATGAATGTGCGCGTCCACTCCGTAGTCATCTTGGCGGTCAACCATCGGAACGAATTGACGGCGTGCTCGCCGCTGCGTGCGCGCAGAGCCAGACTCACGGTGGTGGCGTACTTGACTGAAAGTTCCGTCGGAACGTCAACGTGTTTCCCATTCCCTTCAAGAATTGCCTCGACATCGGGCAACGTTTCGAAGAGCTTGATGAAAGCGCTCAGCTCTGCACTCGCAGCTGCACCGATTACAGAATCTGCAGGCAGACCTGCCTTGAGCAATCGATCCGCCATGAACCACGAGCGAGGCGATGGCCACGCTGGCTGCGTGGGATCAATGCGATGCAGCAGTTCCGGGCGGAACGATAGAAACGCGATGATCTGTTCCGACACCCCGTGCGCGATCGCATACTTCTTGAAACTCTCTACATCCGGCGAGATCTCAATGTGCGCAAATCGATTCGCGAGCGCCGTCGGCATGTCGAACACCGACGCGCGGTCTTCCTTGCGGTTACCTGCGGCCCACACAAACCAGCCGTCTGGCAGCTGGTAATTGCCAACACGCCGGTCCAGGATCAATTGCTGCGCGACGCCCTGCATGCTTGGCGCGGCCATGTTTAGTTCGTCAAGGAAGAGGATTCCGGACCCATTACGCGGCAGGAATTCCGGTGGATACCAGCGCGAAACACCGCCGCCCTCCTCCAGTCGCTCGGGGACGGGGAGCCCGCGCAGGTCAGTTGGCGCAAGCTGACTGACGCGAATATCAATAAAGTCAAGACCAGCCTGCTGTGCGACCTGCGAAACGATGCTTGACTTGCCAACGCCAGGGGCGCCCCAAATCATGAGGCTGATGCGAACTTCGTTGGCGACAACCGAAGAGAGGTACGCGAGTAAATCAGACGGATTCATGTGACGGAGCCTTTCAAACGTGAGTAGTCATTCCAAAGCGCGTGCGCGACAAACAACAACCAACCGCCCGCAACGAGCGGGCGATTCCGAAGAGCGCATGCAGAAATTGGATGAACACCACGCGAGACCTTGAGGGTTCGATCGCACGACCACTGAGGCCACGCGACATCAAGACCCTGAGACCTTGAGCGCGAGACCAACACGGTCGCGCGACATCAAGGCCTCTAGCGCTGGTGGCGAACAAGGCCACCAGCCAAGGCGCGGATCCGCCGAATGTACGCGGCACAATGAAGTGCGCGCGCCATTCCGGCGGACCCGCGGGCTATGCGATCAGTAGCAGAAACGGCCTGTTTTCAGGCCAATTTGCGCAACTGCGCCACATGCCCCTTTCGGGGTGTCCTCCGCACCGTGGCGCGCGATTCAGGGGTGTGCCTGCGCGCGCTCGGTTGCGACCCAGCTCTCAGAGGAAGCCTGGGTATCTGTATGCAGCGTTTAGTGTAGCGACAACGAAACCAAATGCAAGTGAATTATTGCGGATTGTTTCCGCTTTCAGCATCCTCTCGGGCATAGTCCGCCTTGGCTCGATCGAAGTTCATTTCCGGTGCAGCGCACTCGCTGTACCTAGCGGACTCACGTGCAACGGTGCTCCACAAGCGGCTTGAGCCACGCGAAGATTTCATGACGCCCATGGACTGCTGCGCACGAACTCCCACTGACTCTCCAGAGGCAATGGCGCCTTCATCAGCACTCAGGAAGACAATCTGCCATCCGGCTGCACGGCGTTCGGTCACCATGCTGCGCACCTGCGCCCCGGTGAATTCATGGCTCGAATTCTCTTGTCCATCGGTGACGATGACAAAGATGATGCGAGCTGGTCGCTGGGCCACTGGCATCGACCGCAGCCGAGTATCGAGATCAACAATGCCTCGTCCGATGGCGTCAAAGAGCGGCGTGTTCGCACGCGGCACAAATGTTTCCTCGGTCAATTCTGGAACCGCAACGATCGGCGTATAGGCGTGCACCACTTCGTACGGGTCCAGCGAATCGAACTGTACGAGGGTGAGTGTGACCTGCGTCGGCAGACGCTTGTGCTCCGCGAGGAAGGCATTGAATCCACCGATCGTGTCCGCCCGGATGGACGACATGCTGCCGGTGCGGTCCAGAATGACCGAGATTTGCGTGCAGTCCGCCGTGCCCCTGGCGCCAGCAGACGAGCTGGCTGCACTTGCTGTGTTCTCTGCGTTCCCCGTGTTCCCCGTCGTTGCTTTGTCCGGCATATAGAAGTTCCTCTATTGAAAGGCGTTCCCACTGCCCGGCTTCGGCCGTGCAGGCCCCTGGAAGGGCTCTCGAGTATCTTAGCACTATATCACAACATTGCAACTAATGTATTTGTAATTAACCGGAAATATGTTATAGTCCCACAAGCGCTTGCCGATCAACGACTTGAGGACCCCCCGACATGGGAATGCCGAACTTCGAACCACTGATTGTTCCCGTCATCTTCACGCTCTCCGACCGCTCGTGCCAACTTCGGCTCGCGGCCACGCGTGCGATCCCGGTGAACTCGATAGCCGCCATGCGCGCCACACAGAACAGTTCGGATCCTGCAGCATGGATCGCAGAGTTGATCGCTCAAGAGTTGCCAGACCTGCACCTCACCTCGCGCGTGCATCCCCTGCTCCCCCGCCTCATGGGGGGCAATCGCGTGGCTATGCCGGTCTGGGCCGCCGCGCGAAGTAGCGGAACCGATCACAGCGCGGAGAGCGGCGGGAGCGAACGAGTTCTGTACCGCAAGTCCTCCCGCCAAGAGGCAGATGAAGATCTCGCGTACGGTCTCGAGCGCCTGGGTCGCGAACTGGGCGATCGATCCTTCGGCAGGCATGTGATGTCCTCCATGCGCGCCGAGCTCACCACCGATCCATTTGCGCAACGCATCTTGGGCGATGACCTTCGCCTCAGCGCACTGAGCGGCGATCAGCTCACGCAGAACCCGACTGACGGACTGCCAGCGGTCATCGCGCTCTTGCCCGAGAGCTTTACGTTCAACGAACTGCAGAACGCGATTGCAGCGACACTGGGCCTTGAGCCCGATGCCATGGAGTCGAACAGTAGTTTTCGCCGGCGTTCGCAGGAATTCGTGCACCGCGGGGTGCTGCGAGAGGTACGCACATCTCGCGATCCATCCGAAGCGGACCGCATTGGTCGCCCGCCGCGGCGATATGAGTTTGACCAACATGCCTGGCGAATATGGTTGGAAGAGCGCGGCGGAACCGTATCGATGCGATCGGCGCAACGGACGCCGGTCAGATTCTCGCCGCCCATGTCGCCCATGTCCCCAGTGCCACCAATGTCGCCACTGACGACATTGCAGATGCGCGCAACATTGCGCGAAGAGCGGGCAAACGACGTGCGCGCAAGCGAAGACGACGGCGTTCGCCGAGACATCGACCCCGGGTCTGCACAGGAATCCGCAGATTCGCGCGGCCTTCCATCCTGGCTGGCATCGCCCCGTCGATCGATAGCCCGTGCCTCGATGCCCTCGGAAACGACGAAGGCACAGGCTGAACCAGAACCCGATCGCTTGGCGCGCTTGGAACGCATGGTCGAGATGCTTGCGCAGGAACTCGCGCGCAGCAAGGATGCGGGGCGCGGGAAGAAGAGTTGATGATGGCGCGACCCGACGCACCCGCATTCACCTCAACGACGCCGGCACCAACACCGGCTCCCCATTTATCGATAGGTACATCGGTGCTGGCGGCGGAGGCGGTGCCGCGATCGTGACATGCACGTGCACCGTCACTGGAGCGCCGACCGCCACTACTGGTACGGCCACCTGGACCGCTGCTGGCTGCGGAACGGCTATCGATACGGCGCCCAACGGAACGATGGCGCCAGTGCCCGAATTTCCCCAACCTCCAGTATTCACTGCAATTCCTGTATTCACCGGATTCACCGGATTCCACGGCGGACTTACCCCCGGGAACGAATCCCAGCCAGAACCAACCCAGGTTCCTTCCGAGAGCCGGTTCGCCATACCGGTTCCACCTGGGCCGCTCCATACATAGAGGCCATCGGCGATCTTTAACACCGCGTCGGCGCTCACTGCCGGCGTGAGCGCCAGGCAGGCAACGCATGCGACCACTGAGCCAAAGGCGAGTTCAATCGGACGGAACGAAATTCGAGTGCGCATAAGTATCTCCTCAGTGGTCGACACGTGATCGCCAAGCGGCAAACAAGCAATCGCCAAGCGATCGCCAACCGATCGACGATCCATCCGAAGTCCGCAGGCAGGGCCCGCGGGCGGTGAGTCGTTCGGTCGATGATGAACATACGTCGTCACGGTGAAACAACTGCTTCACCGCTGCGCCACCATGCCCAGAATGCACGAATCCACTCACTCACGATTCCCTCAGCCACCGCAACAACCCCCTACCATCGCCCCCCATGCCCTCCATCCTGCGCAACATCCTCGCGTGCCTCGCCGGAATCATCATCGGCAGCATGGTGAACGGGGCCGTTATCACCGCTGGCGCATCGATCGTGCCACCGCCGGCGGGCGTCAATGTCAATGACGCTGACAGTATCGCCGCCAATATCCACCTCTATGAGCCACAGCACTTTGCACCACCCTTCCTGGCGCACGCACTCGGCACGCTCGTCGGCGCAGTGGTCGCCGTTGCACTCTCAGCACAGCGCCGCATGACCCCTGCGATTGTGGTCGGTAGCGTGTTCCTCATCTTCGGCATCGCCATGTGTTTCATGATCCCGGCACCTGGGTGGTTCATCGCGCTCGACCTGGCAGTTGCGTACATCCCCATGGCATGGCTCGGCGGCACACTCGCTCGCGGCCGCGCTACCACCCAACCGCCACATTAATTTCTGCGCGAGCCGCAACCCGTCAACTGCAACCGGCGTACGTCATGCACGAAGTTCCGTCTGGTTGAGCGCCTCGTGCCGGGGGTTTCGATGAACAACGGGAACAATTCGAACAACGCGCGAGATGCGAGCGATGCCAGACATGCGGCATCCGCAGATAGTCGCCCCCGGGGCGCTCGCAAACCCAGCCGCTCCCTCTTCACCCTCCACCCCCTCCGCACCTGGTGGCACAATCGCTCGCTCGTTGATGTCCATGGTTGGCACGTCTCCGTGATCACCAAACTCCCTGACTCTTCCGTTGCCATGCCGCCCCCGATGCTCGCAGCAATCGCCGCCCTGAAACTACCGTGGAAAGTGCGCGATCCCAATACGGGAATCGTGTTCCTCCTCTGCCCGCCTGGCTCATGCACCATCGGATCATCCTCCGATGAAGAGGGTCACAAGGACGACGAAACCCACATTATCTGCAACATCAAACATCCGTTCTACCTTGCAGCGACCGTCACGACCCAGTCACAGTGGGAACGCGTCATGGGCTCCAATCCCAGCGTTCATGTCGGAGCAGCATTGCCGGTTGAGAATGTCAGCGTCGATGCTTGCCGCGCATTTACACGCGCATGCGGACCCAACTTTCGATTTCCCCACGAAGTTGAATGGGAATACGCGTGCCGCGCTGGCTCGGACACGCCGTTCAGCCATGCAAAATATCTCGATGCCGACGTCGTGAATTACAACGGTCGCCACCCATACCGCGATGGTCCACATGGACCGGATCGCCGCCAGACCGTACCCGCCGGAAGTATGCCCGCCAACGCATGGGGATTTCATGAAATGCACGGCAACGTCTGGGAATGGTGCGAGGCCGCCGCAACCCGCGTTGCGCTCGCCAACGCCGATGGTGAAGCCGGCATTCCCACTGTGATGCGCGGGGGTTCATGGGCGAACCACGCGCACAACTGCCGCAGTGCGTCACGGATCACGCGAGCCTCGGACTACTCGCGCAAGACTGCCGGATTTCGCATGGCCCGTGGTATCTAGAACAACAACTGCAACTGCGCACGCACCACCACGCCGCCGTTCCCTGTGCCGGTACCGGTCCCACGCCAGTCGGTGCCGGCAATCGGCTCTCCAAAGAGTCCGTTCGAGAACTGAATGGAATCGAAGGCCCACCCGGCATCAAGAGTGAACTTCACGTCGTTCTTATTGAAGTAGTAGTTGAAACCCACCGTCGCAAGATTGAGCGTTTGCCTGCTGAGCGCAGAATTCACATCCGAAGCCGCCTGACCCGAGTTAACGCGCAGGAACTCATAGCGTGCGATCAGTTCAAGTGCATCTGCCACGAAGAACCCGCCCTGCACCACCGCACCGTAAGACAGACTGCCCTCGATCCCCTGCGCAACAGCAGCATTCCCTCCGTCATAGAGGTAGTTACCAAGAAACGCACTCCAAAGACTCCAACCGTTACCGCGCAGGTTGAAGTCAGCCGTGTAAGTGAGAAGCGTCAGTTGATCATTCGTAGTCGGTGAAATCTGACCATTGCCAATCGATGGGCGACCGTCAGGTGGATTTCCCGGCGCATGCTGCCAATTCACCGCGACGCCCAACATCGCGGCAAACGGACTTCCGCGCCACCCTTGCATATCTTTGAACTGACCCCAATCGCCGTCAAGTTTATATTCAGCACGACCAGTGAAAGCCCAACTTATAACCTCGCCATTTGGCTGAATAGCAGCGAGATTTCGATTCGCACCACCATCGTTGTACGAGGCGTACGTGCGAAGTTTCTCTGACTCCCACCCAAGCAGAATGCCCTGAATCCATTTGGTGTTGTAGTACTGATTCACCAACGAGCGCTCTGCAAATTGCTGCGTGCGGCTCGAGGTGTTCTCTTCGTAATTGAAGAAGTTCTTCCACTGCCCTGCGCGCAGGAAGAACCCATCGCCGAGCGCCTTTTGAATGAATACATCCTCAAGGTTGAAGGGGTTATTGAGATTCCCGCCATCGCGGTCCGACGCAAACTGCACGCGGTAGGTCCAGCTTGGATCAAACACGTGACCAAAGAAATTGATGCGCACGCGCCGCAACTCAAAGCCACTTTCGTTCTGCGCACCAGCCTGTCGTTGTTCAGAATTCAAGGAACTACGAGTCGCATACGCATAGGAGAATCGCGACTGCACCTGCCCGCCGATATTCATCCGATAGTTTCCATCAGCGCTGGCGAGGTAGAACCCATTGTCGTAGCCCGCGATGGCACCCTCTTTTCGGAATGAAGACCGATTGGCCGAGTCACTGAGCGCGTCAGTCACAATGCCACGAATCTGTTGTGCGCGCTGCGCAGTCAGCCAAACCTCGCCGTTCTCTGACTTCAGTTCCTCAATCTTCTTCTCTTGCTCATCGGTCTTGCGCCGGAGCGCTTCAACCTCTGACTGCAGGCGATCAAAGCGGTCCATCGTTGAGTCTGGAGTGGCGACTCGGTCGGGCGGTGCTGACTCAGGCGCGGCGGCCGAAGCGGGCGGATCGGTGTCCCTGCTCCAAGCAGGTAGCGCGGCAACACCCAGAGCACCTGCAACGGCGATGAACAGGGTTGTGGGCGTTACGCCGAGCGGCATGATTGAGGCAAGGTACCTGCACGAAAGAGTGGTCACAACTGCGATACCGATATCCCCCGCCGCTGCAAATTTCCCCGTCATTATGCCGCTCAATGAACGCTGCCCGCCTCGCGGCGCCCGATTACGCTGCGCAGTTGATGACACACCTGAAGCCGACAGATCACTCGATTCCCGCATCGCTCGAACGCGTGACGGCGTGGCTCGCCAAGGAACAGCCGTCCGCTGGCGGTGCACCGACCACTTCCACCCTACGGCTCCTGACCGCGCTGTTGCGCCTTGAGTCCACTGAGCGCGCCGATACGCTCAAGTCTTCATTCGCTGCAACGATTGCAGCTGGCGCGGTGCCGAACACGCCCACCTATGACTCGTTCGTAGCGGCACTGCATGAGTTGCTCGGTCGCGCCAATTATCGAGAGATTTCAGGTGCAGAATTGCAAGAGGCCTTCGATTCCGAAGCGCTGTCATCAGTCAAAATCCAGGTTGACATGGCCGCGTTCGCTGCACTGCATATCTTTGCGCGTGGCAAAGATCGGCGTGCCGAAACCGTGCGCTCACTCTTTGGCATGCGCAAGCGGCGCGTTGAATTTGATGTCTTGGAGCGAGTCTTTGTGTTCTCAAGCCTTGCAACAAGTGATGGGGCGCTCAACCTCAAGCTCTTTGGAAACATCCCTGTGCCGGATATGGAAATGCTGCTTCCCAACTGCAAAGTGAAGATGCGGCGCGTCGACCAAGCGGTGGTTTTCCTTCCAGCCACCATCAGTGTGGTGCTTGCTGCGTCGAAAGTGCTGTTTTCGCTCACTGCCATTTGGAGTGCCATTCAGTTCTACACCGGTCTGTCCAAGGACGAACCGATTGTTTCCGGCGGTTGGGGACTGGTGGCCGCTGGGTCGTTCACACTGCTTGGCATCACCATGGGCGCGTACACCAAGTACCAGAAGCGACGGCTCGAATACGCGAATGCGCATTCACGAACGCTGTACTTTCAAACGCTCGATAGCGAGTCCGGCGCGTTCCTACGCGTGCTCGACGAGGCGTTTGAAGAAGAAGCCAAGGAAGCAGTGTTGGCATACGCGTTCCTGGTAGCCCACGGACCAAGCACTGAACAAGCACTCGATGATCGGGTTGAGCAATGGCTCAGCACCAAGATCGGCGCACCGGTCGACTTTGAAGTGGACGATGCGCTCGCTAAGTTGGAACGCCTTGGAGTTGCCACGCGGACAAGGACGGGCTCGGATGCGAGCGATACATGGTCAGCCGTGCCGCCTTCCATCGCCACGGAAAGCCTGCGCGCTCGGTGGGTGACGATGGGGCCGAGTTGAGCGGGCGCGGAAACGCGTGGGCGCGCGCGCCGAAACGCGTAGGGGCGCGTGCCTGACGGCGATATCAATGAATCGACAGCCGCCCTGCCGATGATCGTTGCATGACTACCAACACTTCCGGGTCGTGTCTTGGCTGGAAATCACTTGTTACTTCAGTTGTCATCGTGGGCGGCGCGTGCGCTTTACTTGCAGCGGGGAACGTAGCCGCGCCCAATCCCGGTCGCTGCGTTGCCATGGGTCTCGACACCAGCGGGCGCGAATCGCGACTGCCAAAGCAAGTGATTGCCAATGCCACCAACCTCACCATCCGCGGTTCGATTCCATGCATGGACCAGGTGATGGCGTGGACCGTCGCCGGTCCGTACCGCGCATTCGAAGATGGGACCGTGGAGATGCTGGCGTCGCCAGTACCGCCCTGCCAAGGCGGCGACTACTACGTATGGATTGCGTTTCCGAAGTAACCGCCGAGCGCCGAGCGTTTATGCAGCGGAAGTCTTCGGGTTGGGACCAAAGCGGTTCGTGCCGGGCGTGCTGTCCATCACCATGAAGATGAAGAAGATGATGGTGCCGAGCAATGGAAGCATATGGATGAAGATCCAAAGCCCGGTGCGGTCCGTGTCATGCAGGCGGCGGAATACGACGGCCAGCCATGGCAGCGCCACCGCCAAACCGTAGATCGCACACAACGGTCCCGGTCCGTAATCACCAATGGCGTGCCCCATCACGCGGTCAATAGCCAGCAGGCCGGCATACACAAAGAAGTTCACAATCATGAACATCCAATACTCCATGCGTCGAGCGCGGCCGGAGAAGCCGACGTAATTCTTGAAGACGGCGAGGTACCAGTTCATGCGGTGACCTTTCGATTGATCCTCCGGGAGTGTGCCCCGTTGGAGTGAATTCCGGCGCATTGCCGGCGGGCGGTATTGCAAAGCGCTGCAACACCGAAGGTTGCGATGCTATGCGGAACAGAGCTCACCATGCCCCCCAACGACAAGTCATCCACAATCTGATGATCCGCCACGATCCGCGCTGATTTCACTTGCGCGCGCGGCGCTAGGAATTACCATCGTCGCCGATCGCACGTTCCGGAGCAATGCCTAACTCGAAACCACCGGCCGACTGCGGACGCTCCACGCTCGCATCGGAAGGACATGCTCGCGCACCAACCACTGAAGGAAAGACTCATGGACGAGTCAAGAAACGCTCACGCACGCGCAAACGCCAACGCCCACGCCAAAGTCAACGCAACGATGCTCGATCACACGCATCTTGTCGCGCCGACCCTGAGTCATCTTGGAGAATGCCCAGCCATCGGTCGCGCACTTTCAGCGATCGTTGAGCAATCCCTGCAGACTGGCAAGCGATTTCCGCACACGCTTCTCATTGGTGTCGCAGATAGTTCAAAGCGCATCATCGCTGCGACCATTGCTGCAGAGATGGCTGTGCCGATTCACTACATCGATTTAGTGCAGATTCGCAGTGGCGACGCTTTGCACGCGGTGCTCCGTCATGTGACAGCCGGGGCGATAGTCCTGATGAGCGGTATCGACTGCACCCACGAAGGGACCTTCGCTGACCTTGCACGTGCGGTCAACGGGCGTGAGCGACTCAAGGAACCGAGTCTCGCCTCGTGGATGCGCGAGATGACCCGTGAGGAATGGCAGAAGAACTCCCGGCAAGCCTCATTGAAATACGCAGATTTCACCGTGATTTTGACTTGTCGTAAGAGCCACCCCGCCCACGCCACCTACCTGCGGTGGGTTGAGCGGCACTACTTCACCAAACAGTACGAAGGAGGCGAAGTTGCACGACTCAGCCGACTCTTTCGGCATACCGACCGAACCGTCGATGACGACGTGATCTGCCTCATTGCCAAGGTGACCACCACGTTCGGCGTCCGTACTCTTGAGGCTGCAAATGCTATCGTCGAGCGAATGCGTAGCAGTGGCATTGAGCGCCTTGACAAGCGCACGTACGGCGAGCATTTTGAGGACATGTTCGCAGCGCTCCTCGACCCAAAGCGTGTCGCCGCATACAAGAAGAAACTGGAGCGTCTGGAACAGGCTGCCCGAAAGGCCGCCGTAGCGGAAGCAATGCAGCACACCTCGACGGGCGCAACGACCAATGCGCCAGATGCTGCATCAAACATCAGCGGCGCGATCGCGGCGTGAAGCGGTGTAGAGATCCCTGAACAGATTGTTCATGAGTGTCTGTGCGCGGCACATGGCACGCCCGAAACGGCGTCGAGGAACCGAAAGCGCATATGAACTACAAAGAGCCTCGAATTACCGCCCCGTAAACGGCGCTGTCCCCAATTCCACGCCTGGGTTCTTTTGGGTGAAGTAGCGCATCGGCCACTCATCAGAGAAGAGCACCATCGGCCGACCCTCGTGATCTTCGGCGAGGCTTGCATCAGCAAAGACCTCCGGATGGAAGTCCGCTGGCGCCCCGTCCTTCTTCCACCAGCGCGCCAGTTTCCAACGCGTCGGCTCCAACCGGCATTCCGCGCTGTACTCGCTCTCCATTCGATACTGCAGCACCTCAAACTGCAGCGGACCAACCGCAGCAAGTACGGGGCGCCGCACCATGCCACCCGGACCGCTGAGCATGTGGTACTGCCGCACCACGCCTTCTTGCAGCAACTGCTTCAGACCAAGCGCGTACTTCTTGGCATTACCAGCGCTCGGATTATGAATGTACGAGAAGCACTCCGGCACAAATGACGGCATCTCGTTGTAGCAAATGCTTCGATCCGTAGTGAGCGTGTCACCGATGCCAAGCGAATCATGACCAACAATGCCGACCACGTCGCCGGCAAGCCCTTCGTCCACCGTTTCACGATCACGCCCAAACAGGCGCTGCGCGTTGTTGAGTTTGATCTTGCGACCACTCTGCACATGAAGGACGGTCATTTCACGTTCAAATCCACCACTCACCACGCGTACAAATGCAATGCGATCGCGGTGGCGCGGATCCATATTCGCCTGAATCTTGAACACAAATCCACTGAAGGCAGGATCCTCAGGCATCACCATCCGGTCGCCGGAGCACCGCGGACCGGGTCCCTGCGAATGCGCTAAGAAACCGTCGAGCAACAGCTGCACACCGAAGTTATTCATAGCGCTTCCGAAGTACACGGGCGTGATTTCGCCACGCTGCACGCGCTCTTGGTCAAACGAATCACCAAGGCTGCCAAGCAGCTCAATTTCTTCGCGCGCCTTGGCATACACATCCGCATCAATCTTCTGAACGATGAACGGATCGTCAATACCCATCACCTTCACCGGCGCGGCCTGCGCGTTCTTGGCGGCGCGCTCGAATAGGTGGACCTGCTTCTCAAGACGGTCGTACACGCCACGGAACTCAGGACCATTGCCAAGCGGCCAGTTCACTGGGAACGGCGCAATACCGAGCGCCTTCTCCAAGTCATCCAGCAACTGCAGCGGTTCGCGCGTGGGGCGATCGCACTTATTCATGAAGGTGAAGATCGGCACACCGCGACGTCGGCACACTTCAAACAGTTTGCGCGTCTGCGTCTCGATACCCTTACCGGCATCAATCACCATGATCGCGGCATCAACAGCCGTGAGCACGCGGTAGGTGTCCTCACTAAAGTCATTGTGGCCCGGCGTATCAAGAAGGTTGATGCGAAAGTTGTCGTAGTCAAACTGCAGCACGGTGCTGGAGATGGAGATGCCGCGCTGGCGCTCCAGTTCCATCCAGTCACTGGTAGTGGCGCGCTGGTTCTTGCGCGCGGTGATCGAGCCGGCTAACTCAAGCGCTCCGCCATAGAGCAGCAGTTTCTCCGTAAGCGTGGTCTTGCCGGCATCCGGGTGAGAGATGATGGCGAACGTACGACGAGGGAGCGTGGCGGAAGACATGGAGGGAGCCAATGGTACGGCTCCTTGGGGCAACACGGGCTGCCGCTGTTGCAACTGCCAACCCGAGTAATACCGCACTCCGATTGACCACCAGTGAACCGGTCACCCGTCGAGTGGCCTGCGGCGCAACTGCTCAAAGTCCGCCAAATCCTGCGGTCGGCCAGCGGCAACTTTGCTTCATATCAGTGACTCACGATCAATGAACGCAATGTCCAGCGTGTCAGCACGCAGCATGACCACACCAAAGATCAAGATCACCCGTGGTCCTGGGGCGTGCGTGGAGGCTCACCGCAAAGCCCCCGAACACCAACGTCCGCGCACCATGGCGCTCGCAGCACTTCAAGAACGCGAGGAATTCGTTCGGCCACATGATCGCGTCCATAGGTTGCCTCTCGCAGGAATAAGGCGGCCGCAATTCGCTCAACATCCGACTTCAGCGCCCACTCATGCACCGCGTCGCGGGCCGAAGTGACCGATAGAACCTCGAAGTATGTGCGGTCAAATGTTGGCCGATCCATGCAGGCATCATACGGCGATTCGTCAACGAGTCTGCGTTCTGTACGCTCGCTTTGCCATTACGGGCACTTCGGACAGTCGCTTGGAAACTTGAGCGTGGCGTTGTACGGGGCACCTACACCCGAATTGCAGGACAGCGTTGGCCAGCAACTGCAATACTCGATGGAGTCACAGATCCACGAGTCGTAGAGGCATCCGCGATTCCTGCACAGAGCCGCTCATCGCCGCCCGCCACCACCGCGCCCAACGCCCATGCGCATGCCGCCACCACCACGACCGTAGCCGCCGTAACCGCCATATCCACCACCGTAGTAGCCCCCGTAGTAGCCATTGCCTGGCCACATGCCCATCCATGTGTAGTGCGGATTCTGACCGCCGACCATGCCGTAGCCGAACATGCTGTAGTTGCGCGTCTGTCCGCCGCCGGTGTACCCGCTGACTGGACCGCCGCCGTGCTCGTACTTGGCGTAACCATCGCGATCCTCATAGCGCTGGTATCCCGATGGATTTGAGTAGCCACCGTTTCCCGAGTCTTCATCGGAACGAACGATGCCACGAGCACCGGTGTATCCACTCAGTTCACCGTAGCCACGCTGACCGTTGGACCATGTGGAATTTTCGTTGGTGGATCCATTGCGTTGATCCCAACCGCCGCCGTTCCACGTTCCACCGCGCGCGTATTGCGATGAATTCCGACCAGCGTTTCCAGGCTGCAATCCTTCGTTTCGATCCGCGTAATTCGTTTCACCGCGCGCGAACGCGCCGCGCGGGCTGCCGTCGAAATTATGGTTTGGATCCGGGCGGAAGTCATCCATCGTTGATGATCGCGCATTGGACGTTGCTGCGGTTGAACCATCGCGTTCTTGGAATTGACCTGCAGCACCATTGTTGTTTGCCATCGCGCCCGCGTTGCCGGCGTTGTTTGAACCTCCAGCGACAGCGTTCGCGGAACCGTCCCCCGAAGCCCTGCTCCACCCACCGTCAGCGCGCGCGAAACTCTGCGTTCCGCGCTGCTGCATGACTTGACCATCACGGGTCGCGGACACATCATCATTGACACCGCCCGCGTGTCGCCACTGCGCTGCGTTTGCGGTGTTCGCAGATGTGGTCGCCGCACCGTTCGCCACTGCTGCACCCGCACCTGTCCCCGCGCCGGCCCCCGCGCGCGACGATGCCGCCTTCGAGAACTGATTGATGTCCCCCGCTGCCGCCGCGCGGTTGTAACTGCGCGCCGCATCACTCCACGCGCGGCGATATGCGCCGCTCCAATGATTCATCCACCATCCATCAGTGCCACGCCAACCCCATGGGTGATAGCCCCAGTGCCAGGATCCACCGTAGCCCATGCCCAATGCATAGCTCAGTCCAAAGGAACGCCCGGGCCCCCACCAACCGTTGCACGCCCAGGTCGGTGCGCATTGCAATCCGTACTCGCCCCAACCGGGCGCAGTCTCATACATCCAGCCGGCGTAGCCGAAATTTGGCCAACTTCCATAGGTTCCTGGGTAACCCAAGTAATCATTGCCAGCCACGCCCGGAGCCGTCATGCCGGTTGTTGCGTATCCAGTTCCATAGGAAACGATTCCGTTGTTTGCATAGCTATTCATATAGCCAGCCGTGAATCCAAAGGTCACCGTGTCGGCAGTTGAACCCATGACGCGCACGAAGGTCACTCCGTAGACCGGCGAACTCGGCGGCATCACGTACATCAACTGCGGCACTGCATCGCACAACACCCACGGTCCGGTGGCAGCGTCGGAAGTGAACCACGCTGCATCTTGGCACAGGTAGTACGAGCCCTCACAGAGAATCAGTGGCGAACTTGCGTTGGTTGCCCAACTCAAACTCGTTCCATCAATCGCTACGAAACGCGCCGCACCACCGATTGTTGAGAGCGATGCCTTTGCCTTCGATCGATCCAAGGTGGCAACGTGAGGAACTGACTGCTGATAGATCGCATCATTTGCAGCGGATGTTCCTGGTACTGCCGCCAGCACATTGCCCCACGTTCCCTTCGGATCGATCGCCGCGAACGATGATGGCAGCGCGGATGGCTTGACGTAGCTCCACGGACCGTTCATCAAATCACCGCTCGTGAACCAACGGCCTGAGGCAAGCAAATACCAAGTGTTCGATGCCGTTGCAGTGAAGAGATCACAGTTTGCATTTGATATCGCGAAGAGACCGTCGGCTACCTGCGCCAAATTGGGCGCACCGTTGATCGACACCATGCAGAGCGGACTGGTACTGACCACGATTTCAGGAAGTTGACTGGAAGGCCCCGCTGCGGGCGCTGAGTTTCCAGGCGTGGCCGCACTTGAACCGTCCGGTTGCACTGCGGCGGCGCTGGACCCGCTCGACTGCGCGGCGCCTGTGCTCCGCGGCAATGCTGCATTGATGGCGCTTGCCACCGAATCAGCGGGCGCCGTACCGCTGGTGAATGGACCGCTGAAACTGGATGCATGCATCCACGTACTGTCGCCCACCCGCGTGAACCAGGTGTTACTTGCGGAATCGAATGCCAAGAGCGATGGCGTGTTCTGTGCAATACCAACGCCCGATCCGACATCACGAAGTACGGGCGCCCCGTCAAGGAGCAGCAACACGGCAGGATGATCAATGACTCGAATCGTCGGCGCTGCATTTCCCATCGGCGCCGCGTCCGCCTGCAACGATGTCACTTGCATGTTCTCCAGCACCACTGAACGCTGAACAGTGAACGTTGCACTGGCGAGCATCTGTTGCAGAATCGCCGTGGTGGCCGTGGAATCTTGGCTGCCTGCCAACTGCACGCGCGTCACTTGCATGCCGGAAACCTGAATGAGTCCAGCGGCAAGGTCATTATCCAGTGTGGCGCTGAAGAACATCGCTCCATAGGTGCGTTGTGCGCCAGGCGTTGCAATCCGGAAGGCTGCGCGACCGGTACTTGTCGTACCGATAATGGACTCAAACTGCGGGGTGTACAGGGTGTAGACCGAGCCGTTCACTGCCGCGACCTGCGGCCAGAAGGTCTCGCCATTGTCTTGGTCGGGCGCGGGCGGCAGGTTGTCAGGATGGGTGAGCCCAGGTGCGATCGAATACTCGCCAGAAACTTGCGCGCTGGCGTGACCGACCGCTAGGCACAGCATCGCAAAGGCAGTGGCGGCGGACATATAGGAACGGTGCGTGGGGTTGCCCATTCCCTCATGGTATGTACCCACGGCGTGGATGACCGAGGGGAGGAAACGCGTGGCAGATTGCTCAATTCTTCATTGAAAATGTAAGTTTTAGCTCCGGACTTGGTCATCCGAACATGGCGGGTCGGCCGCTGCGACACAGCGCATTCTTAACCGAATTAAGACAGTGCTCGACCATGAAATCACGAAAGTGCCAAGTAACTTCTTAGAGTCTTTGAGATGGATGAGTACACACATGAGCGAACCAATCAAGTCAATACCTGATGGAGTCGTTGTGGTTCTTACGGGCCGCCTCGATTCCAAGAACGCTGCAGAGACGCTCACCATGATTCGTGCGGTCATGAATCCCAGTGCGAAGCGGGTGGTCTTTGACCTCACTGCCCTGGTATTTATGGCGTCAGCAGGTCTTGGCGTGCTTGTGCAATCGGCGGGACTCGCCAAGGCAAATGGTGGAAGCGTTCATCACTTTGGAGCCAGCCCCGCCATCATTCAGTTGCTGCGGATTGCCGGGTTGGGATCGGTGATCACGCCGTACCAAGTACAACCCGAGTCAACCAAGGCACCCGCTTGAACCCGTCCGATCACTTGACGACATTTCCCGCGATAGCCATTTTCCTTGCGGGGCTGGCTTTCTTCTTTCACGGGCTTGATGGCGTCAAGGAGTCCCTCAAGTCAATGGCCGGACGCTCACTGCGGCAGCGAATTGAGCGACTCACCTCAACGGGCGCACTTGCAGCGCTGTGGGGATTCATCCTGGGAGCGCTCGCGCAAAGTTCCACCGCGGCATCGTTCATCGTCACTGGGTTTGTATCCAGCCGCCTGCTGACGCTCCGACGAGCGTTGACGATGGTTGCATGGGCCAACCTTGGAACGGTGGTGCTCCCATTCATTGCATCGTTCGATATTCGTACAGTCATCGCACTGATCCTGGGCGTCGGTGGTCTGTTGGCCACCTTCCGTGCCGGCCGCGAATTCCTACTTCCCGCGTGGCGTGGTCTGTTCATGCTGGGCCTGCTGATGATGGGGCTGCAATTCCTGAAGGATGCCACGGGCGGTATCCCTGAGGAGCCTTGGTTTAGGCAATTCGCACAGACCTTGGGCGATTCGCTCGCATTCGGCTTCGTGGTAGGGATCGCATCGCGCTTGGTGATCCAATCAACATCAGCAATCGTGGTGATCGTGGTGACGTTCGTCAACAGTGGCATCCTCACGGACGGCCAAGCTGCCATGATGGTTCACGGCGCCGGTGTGGGTGTCGGTGCGACAGTGCTTCTGATGGGCCGTAGTTCACATGGCCTACCCCGACAACTGGCGTACTTCCAAGCGATCATCAACTCTGCTGCGGGGGCCATACTGGCGCTTGAAGTGATCGCTACAAAGTTCACGGGACTGCCAAGCCTGCTGGATCTGATTCGTAACACCATCACCTCCGACTCAAGCCGCATGTTGGCGGTCGTGTACGTGGTGCAGCAAGCGCTCTGCGTTGGAATTGCCGAAGTGTGTGGCAGCCGTTGGACACACTGGCTGAACCGACTCAGCCCGCCAACCGACGCGCAGAATCTTGCAACTCCGATGTACATCGATCAAGGTGCGGGTGTCGATCCCACCAGTTTCTTGGACATGATTGCGCGGGAGCAAGCGCGCATTGTTGAGCGGCTTCCCGACATTCTTGACTGCGTGCGTTCTGATGGCGAACGAACCCTGGCGGAATGCAACCACATGGCGGAGTCGTGCAAGTCATTGGGCGCTGAGATCCATCATGCCCTTCGGGAACTTTCGCAGACGCGGCTTGATCGGCAAGACGCTGAGCAATTGCTGGCGTTAGACATTAAGCAACGCGCCGTCGATCAATTGGTCACCGAGGTCGCACACTTTGCCCGCGCATCACTCGATGAACGCCGGACCAGTGAGACGGGGAGCGACTCCGATGGCAACGCGCTATTGTTCGGGATGACGGAAGGACTGCACTTGGTGCTCTCGCAACTGGTGGAGTGCGACCGCAGTCGTGTACCGAGCGATGTTGCCATGCTGCTGATGATCGTCAGCGACCGCGGCGACCTCATGGAACAACTGCGGGCAGACATTGCAGCCTCAACATCACGCGGCGCTCGACCAGGATTGCAGTACACGCTGGCACTCTTCGAGCGAGCGATGTGGCTGGTTGGAAAGGTGGCTCCGGCGAATGGCGCCGATGAGCTCGACGACACGAATGGCATCGATGGCATTGGTGGCAGCGGCGGGACTGACGGCACTGATGGCACGGACGGCACGGACGGCACCGATGACACGCTCAGCAACCCGACCACTCAAGCACCCGCCGCGTCTGATTCACTCCAACACGCATAACGGACCGGCACCCTCTCACGTGCCGTTACTTCGGAACAGTTGCAGCAACCGCGGCCTGCGCGTGTTCTTTGAAGAACCGAGTAATCAGCGCACTCGAACCCTTGGGATACTCGTGGCCGCCTTCATGGATGACGGTCACCAGTGGCGCGCCCTTGCTCGATTCGTAGAGCGTTGCGGTGAGACCGCCCTCAGTCGCCCACGGCTTGCCATCACTTGTGCACGCATTGGCAGCGCGGACGTTGATGAACGTTCGCTCCTGCCACGAGAATTTCACTATGGGGTCATCCTTACCCGCCACATGAATCACCGGTAACGGTTTGATGTCCGTGGTCGGCTTCAGGTACGCGCCAGCCACTGGTCCGATGGCCGCGAGCGTCGCACCACGTGTCTGCCACAACAAGTAACTGAAAAACCCGCCGTTTGAATGTCCGGCAGAATAGGTGTGTCGTCCATCAAGCTTGTACTCCGTACGCAATGATTCCACCATGGCGTCATACAACTTGATGTCACGGTCGCCGTTGTTGCCGGCAGCGGTTTGCCAACCGGACTTCTTGCCTTCCGGATCAACCAGCGGACTCGCGGTCTTCACTCCTTGCGGATACACCACAATTGCTTCGGGCCAGGCCAGTTCAAATGCCGCGGTTGCGCGCGAATGCACTGCGTTACCGCCGTGACCGTGCCAACAGAACACCAGGGGAGTCTCGGCAGTTCGGTTGACCGCGGGTGGAAGGCACACCAGGGCGGTACGAGACACTCCGTCCACGGTCCATTCTCGCTTGGAAACGCTGGCACTGGCACTCGCGGTGTCGCTCGCGCTGCTAGGCGTACCGGTGGTTCGATTCGGCGGCTGAGTCGGAGACGGCGTCGGCGGAGCCAAGCACGCGCACATCAACACGATTCCAATGAGTTTCATACGAATATAGTACGCATGTCGGAGGTCGGGTCACTGCACACCCCCGCTCGCACAACAACACTCATGACGCACTCCGCCATACGCCCTGCCACCCGCGCCGATCTCCCAGAGATTCTTGCCATCTACAACGCATCAATCGCTGCGCGGATGTCCACCGCGGACTTAGTACCCCAATCAATGGTCGCGCGCGAGGCATGGTGGGAGCAGCGCAATCATGACACGCGACCAGTGCTAGTGACCGAGCGCGCCGGGCGCGTGGTCGCGTGGGGCGCATTCACCAACTTTAAGGACCGCGCTGGGTACGCACCAACTGCGGAAATCAGCGTCTATGTAGATCCGTCAGCAGTCGGCAGCGGGCTCGGAAGCGCAATGCTTGACGAACTGCTTTCGTGCGCAGTCGCGTGCCAGATCGACCGCGTCATCGGAATCTGCTTTGAACACAATAACGCCAGCCTTCGACTCGCCCGATCACGTGGCTTTGAAGAGTGGGGACGGTTACCTGAAGCCTGCAACATGGATGGCGTCCGTCGCTCCGTGGTGATCCTTGGAAAGATCATTTCAGCGCCGCATTCATAAATTACATGCGCTACTGATCAGCGTTCCGAGCGCGGGACATTCACCCGACAACCTGAGCCACAATCCCATCCGGCAACGCATCGAGGAACATTCGTCCGTAACGCTTGGTGACGATGCGCGGATCCAGGACCACTACCCGGCCCTCATCAGTGGAACTACGGACCAGCCGCCCGAATCCCTGCTTGAAGCGCAGCACCGCGCGCGGAAGTGAGTCTTCGGAGAATGGCTTTCCGCCGCGCGATTCAATCAATTCATGACGCGCTTGCACAATTGGGCGATCTGGCACCTCAAACGGAAGCCGCGTGATGATCACATTACGCAACGCCCGACCGCGCACATCAACGCCCTGCCAGAAACTGGCGACGCCAAAGAGCACGCTGCGTTCATCGGTGCGGAATCGTTCCAGCAATGTATTACGTGGCACACCGATGCCTTGAATGTGCAAGGGGAAATTGTCATCAACAAGTCGATCGGCAATACGCTCAGCGACCGCATTCAGTGTTCGGAAGCTAGTAAACAGGACAAACGCACCGCCGTCAGTCTCACGGATGTGGCTCAGAACGCGCCCCGCTAACTCATCTTCATAATCCGGATGATTTGGCTCCGGCATGGTGCGATCGATGATCAGTGTGACCAAGCGGCCGTAGTCAAACGGACTTCCAAGTTCCAGCGTCTGCGGATCGTCGCACCCCAGGCGAATGGCTGCGTGTCGAAAGTCCCCATGACCGGTCGCAAGCGTGGCGCTGGTGAGTACCACGCCCTTGTCTTGCGCAAAGAGATGTTCGCGCAGAATCGGCCCAACATCCACCGCCGCACACACCACGGTCATGTTGGGGCGCTCACCACCGCGTCGCTTCTTGCCAATCTCTACCCAATACACGCAACCCGCTAGCGCCTGCGCCAAGAGATCACGCGCACCGGTCGCGTGCGCCTCGGCGCGCGCAGCGTAGGAATTCAACTCAAATTGATCAGCCTCATTGGCAATACGGTCGCGCAACATGCGCAGCGTTGCAGCCAGTTGCAACATTGGCCCGCTCAGGTGATCCCGTACCGCATCCTTGTTACGCATGCGCCCCGATGATTCTGCATATTCCTCATGCCAGCGCCACAGCGCATCAAACTGCCTGTCCGCCGCACTTTCGCAGTCACGAATACAGCGAATGGCGTCTTCAATGGCTGTTTCCGCGGAGTCGTCAGAGCGCATGGCACTGAGGTATCCACGACCAGTACTGGTTTGATACAGCGTCCGCAAGAGATGCCGAACTCCACTCTCCGAGAGTCGAATTCCAAAGTTCTCTGCCGCAACATCCTCTATCTCATGTGCTTCGTCAAGAATCACGTGGTGGTAATTCGGGAGCACTCCGCCAGTCGCACCAGCGCGGGCGCGCATGGCCAGGTCAGCAAAGAACAACGCGTGATTGGTAATGAGCAACTGCCCATTCTCCATACGCCTTCGCGCCGCTTGGTAGAAACACTTGTCAAAGGTTGGGCAGCGTCGCCCCATGCAATTGTGCGCGTCGCTCTGCACTTGGTCCCACACTTCGCTGCGCGGCAACTGTGGAAGCGTTGCCAATGATCCGTCCGTAGTGTGGTACGCCCACTTCTCAACACGACGGAGGTCATTGCGATCTTCATCATGCGCAAAGAGACGACCCTCGCGCTCACTTGCGAGTTTGAGGCGGCGCAGACTGACATAGTTGCCGCGGCCCTTCACCAGCACCGAACTGAATTCTTCGGGAATCACCGCATTGAGAAGCGGAATGTCCTTCTCAATCAACTGCTCCTGCAAACTGATGGTGTTGGTAGCAACCACCACGCGCTCCCCGCGTTCCACAATGCGCCGAATCGCTGGAATCAGATAGGCAAAGCTCTTGCCAACGCCCGTCCCTGCTTCGACAAACAAGCGCTGCCGCTCTTCAAAGGCGCGCTCCACCGCGCTGGCCATCAGAATTTGCTGGGGGCGCACTTCAAAGCCGGACAATCGCCGCGCGATTGCCCCGGTATCCGAGAGCAACATGTCAACGGAGAGTGTCACCCCAATGGCCTTCGCTTTGGCTCGCCCGGCAGACGCGGGTAATTACGCGGCGTAGCGCGCGTCTTCTCCAGGACCACTACCGTGCCGGTAGCCGTCTTGTGCAAATCAACTACATGCGTGTGCAATTTGTGGAGCGCGGGCTTGGCCTCTTCTACTTCTTCTGCAGCCTTGTCGCCCTTGATCAGAAAGATCGATCCCGCCTCGCGTGCGAATGGAACAGTCAGTTCCACCAACACATTCAGTTTGCCAACCGCACGCGCTACCACCGCGTCGTACTTGGCACGGTGGTCGTGGTGATCCTGTCCCGCCGTTTCAGCGCGATCATTCAAAATGCGCGCGTTGGAAATACCAAGCGCCGCAATGGTTTCCTTGATGAATGCGGCCTTCTTACCGGTGGCCTCAAGCAACGTGAATTGCACTTCGGGCATCACAATGGCGAGCGGGATTCCTGGCAGTCCGCCACCAGAACCAACATCGATCACCGTCTTCGCTTCCGCACTGGCAAGAAATGGCACCAACGTCAGGCAGTCTTGGATATGCCGCACCCACATGGTTTCCGGTTCAACAATCGCGGTGAGATTGAATCGAGCGTTCGCTGATCGAAGCGCTTCCAGGTAAGCGCGCAACCGCTCTGCGTCACCGGGCTCCAGCTCAATGCCCATGGTGGCAAGCGCCTCCGTGACAGCGCCGGGGATTCCCGGAATCGGCGGCAGCGGCGGCAACGGAGACGACGAAGGCAGATCAGAAGCAGGTGAATGAGTGGATTCAGTATGAATGGCGAGACTTATGGGGTTCAGGTGCGAATGAAGTTGCAGGTGCAACATGCGAGGCGTCTATCGGGTGCATCTTAGGCGTCGAGGTCAAAGCCTCTGGAACGCCGGCTCGCCACGGCAAACAGGACACTGGTGGTGATCCACAGGCACACGAGGCTTGAGCCGCCGTAACTCACGAACGGAAGCGTCATGCCAGACACCGGCAGCACGCCGATGGTCATGCCAGTATTCACCATCAATTGCAGGAAGACCATAGCACCGATCCCCACTGCGACCAAGCGTCCAAACATGGTTCCCGCACGCACTCCCACCATGAATGCGCCAAATGCGTAGGCGGCTGCCAGTACCCACAGTGCCATGCCTCCCAGAAGGCCCCAGCGACAGACGATGACCGCAAAGATCATGTCCGTGTGCTCTTCAGGCAATCGGTTGTACTGGATCAGTGCGCGCGACTCTTGCTTGCCAGAACCAACAATCCCACCCGCTGCCGCAAGCGTCACCGCTCGGCTTGACTGAAACCCATTCCCGTGGTTGAGGCGAGTATCGCCAACAACCTGCGCGATCAGTGTGTCAATGCGATCACGCTGGTGCTTTTTCAAGAGGGGATAGCTGCATGGCGCCAGCACCACTGCGATACACGCAATGATCAGCAAGTGCTTAATGCGCGCACCGGCGGCCAGAAGCATCACCAAGAGCACCGGTGCAAAGAGCAGTGCACTGTCAAGGTCGGGCTGCAAGATGATCAGCGCCACCGGAACAAGCGTCACCAGGATGGTGGCGATGATGCCACTGAAGCGCTTCACATGAGCGGTGGTGCGCATCCACGCAGCCATGGCGACCACCCAAGTGAGCTTAATCAACTCACTGGGCTGAAAGTCCAGCGCCCCAAGATTGATCCAGCGGCGCGCACCGTTGCGTGGACGCACGATGGACTCCGGCACAAATGGAATCAACAGCAAGACCAAGAACGTCAGGTTCACTGCAAAGAGGAGCCATGCCCAACGCCGCATCCAACGCCATTGTTGCGCACCAACGAACGCCGCGGCAAGCATGCCCACGATAAGAAATCCAAACTGCCGTTTCGCCAGCAATGGCTCAGTAGTGTCAATAGCAGCGATGCCCAGCAAACTCAGTCCCAGTCCAGCCAACACGGGCAACCATGCCCAATGCAACCACTGCCGATCCGCAGTGCGCGTGTCAACCGCGCGCTCACGGCGCAATCCGCGCGCCAGCGAATTGGAAACCAGGATGCTCATCCAGCGCCTCCGGTTGGCTCAATATCAGCGGTACCGATTCGCTGCAATGGCTTACGCGCAGGGCGCGAGTGCGGATCCCCGTGCAAGTAGCCCTCCTTAATCAACGCGTGAATCACCTGATTAGCAATCGGGCCCGCAGACTTTCCGCCCGATCCACCGTTCTCCAACAGCACCGCCACCGCATAGCGCGGTCGAGGCTCCTGCGCGTCAGCAACGAGACCAACAAACCATGCGTGATCCACAGGGGTCCTGCGATCGATCGTGCCGTTGCCATCATCATCAAACTTGAGCGGCGAAGCCTGTGCTGTGCCGGTCTTGGCCCACACCACCACGCCGGGCGCATTGATGATCGCCTCTACCGATTTATCTTGGTAACTCACGTGATGGCCAGAGCCGTGCTGCTCCTCCACTGCCTGCCGCAACCCTTCAAATGCGCGCTCGCAACTATGCGGGTTCAATTTCAAATCGCCGGTCCGACGTACCGCACGGCCCGGAATCAGAGTGACCAACAAGTCCGCATCGCGAATGACTCCGCCGCGCGCCAGTGTTGCGTAGGCGTTCGCTGCTTGCATGGGCGTCCACAAGATCGGACCTTGACCGATACCGGCGAACGCTGGAACCATGCGATTGCCCGTTGATTCAATCTTGGCGATTGCCTGCGCCGATGGCAGCACACCAGGATTCTCACCAGACAGTCGATCGCCGAATTTGTTGCCCGCCTTGTCTAGTCGCGGCTCCAATCGCGCAATCCCGATATCCAACTTCTTGCCAAGTCCGAAGTTGTGATACCAGTCAGTGAGCGTGCGCAGACCCATGCGTTGCGCGATGGTGTAGAAGTAAATGTTGCAACTGCGACTGATGGCCGCTTCTACATCCAGTGGCCCGCCGATGGCTTTGCTGTGTGTCTGGT
This sequence comes from Phycisphaera mikurensis NBRC 102666, assembly GCA_945878575.1. Classification (GTDB taxonomy): domain Bacteria; phylum Planctomycetota; class Phycisphaerae; order Phycisphaerales; family SM1A02; genus UBA966. The sequence continues at coordinate 45,159 of CAMDUB010000004.1, forward strand.
AGTTCCACTGCTTCCTATAAATCCAACAGCGCCCGAACGAATCGCCCTCACCAAAGAAGTGTCCGTTGCACTCGATCTGGTCATCGGCCCCAAAAACTCCGCTGCGTACCGCGCTCACGTACACAATTGGCTTGATGATCGAGCCGGGCTCATAGGAACCCTCAATGGCGCGATTCATTGACGGAACGCGCGCCGTACGTTCCGCGTCATCAAAGTGCTCACCCGCGGCAACGGTTGGCCAGGACACCATTGAGAGAATCTCGCCAGTATCGACATCAAGCACCACCGCAGCTCCATTGAGCTCCGCCAACTTGGGAAATGGCAGTTCCTTCGGCGTACCGTCCTTCTCCCATCCGTAGTGCCACTGCTGCACGAGCGCGAGTCCCACTTCTGGCATGAAGAGTGCTTGCACACGGGCCTGCAGTGCAATGTCGAGCGTCAGTTGTACGTCTGATCCAAGCACCGGCTCGGTTCGCGTTGTCTCGTTGGTATCAACGCGCTGCGTCGTGCGACCACGCTTGCCGCGGAGTAGATCCTCGTAGGTGCGCTCGATTCCGTAACTGCCAACCGTGTCGTGGCCAGGACGGTAGCCGCCTAAGTCAACCGCAACATCGCCCGCGGAGTCAACGGTGCGAAATGGTCGACGATCAAGATCCTGACGCCACACTTCCTCGCGAACACCGCCGATCACGTGATCAGCAATACCTTGGACATCAAGTTTCAGTGTTCCGCCTCGTAGCGGTCGCGGCATGCTGGAGCGATCCAAGTCAATTCGCGCCGACGCCCACGGATACACGCGGTGCGTACTGTCCTTCACTTCAATGGTCCCGGGATGTGCGTCTGCAAGCTTGCGCAGTGCGAAAGCGCTGGCGGTTTCAATGCCTAGTTTCACCACATGCGCTTCGCTCTGCTCCGCGATTGGCTGCGCATCAAACTGCTCCTCGGCATCCTCGCCGTACTTGGCGCGTTCAATTTCAAGCCGCGCCTCCCACACAGCGCTTGCCTTCTTCTCAACGTGCATGCGCACCGAACCCATCTCCGCGGACAACTGATCGCGCGTCATGTGACACGCCTTTGCGACCTCGTTGAACACTGCCTCAAGTTCCGCTGCAAGCCCCTGTCGCTGCGCCTCAATGCGCTCCTCGCGATCGGCGGGTCCGAGGCGATTCCACGCCGCGCGACCGACCGCCTTCTTCGCAGCAGCGATCGCTCGCGTATCAACCCAAGCTCCGTTGATGGCGGGATAGAAAATCGCCACGTCGTAACTGGGAACGCTCGCCGCCAATACACGACCCTTGCGATCCGTGATCGCGCCGCGCACCGTTGCAAGGAGCGTGCTGCGGTCGAGCCGGCTGTCCGCCAGTGCGCGCTGCTGACTTCCCATGACCACGGTGAGACTAAAGAGCCGCGCTGCCATGCCGCCAAGTACCACGGCAAAGACAATGCCAACAATGAGCATCCTCCGCTCGAACATGGAGGTGCCGCGAAGTGACGATGGGCGATCCGATTCCGATTCTGAAGCCATTGGTCGTCCTGACCGTGGTGAATCTGCGTTGTGGAGCGAGGCTCCACGATCCGCGCAGCGTCCTGCCGTGCGGGTCCCCGCGGGCGGGACATCTTGACGCGCAGAGCGTACCATTCCCCCCCCTATGGACGCAGGAATTGTCGGTCTACCGAATGTCGGAAAGAGCACGCTTTTCAACGCCCTCACGGCGGCAGGAATCGAGGCTGCGAACTATCCGTTCTGCACCATCGAACCGAACGTCGGAGTGATCACCGTGCCGGACAAGCGGCTCGGCATCCTGCGCCACCACATTGAGAGCCAGAAGATCCTGCCGGCCATCATCCGCCTCGTGGACATCGCCGGCATCGTCCGCGGAGCCAGTGAGGGCGAAGGCCTGGGCAACAAGTTCCTGACCCACATCCGCGAGGTGGATGCCATCCTGCATGTGGTCCGCTGCTTTGAAGACGCAGACATCATCCACGTTGAAGGATCGGTCGATCCGCTGCGCGATATCGGGACCATCGAAACCGAGTTGATGCTGGCGGATATGCAGGTGGTGGAAAACATATTGGACAAGGCGCAGCGCCTGGCGCGCAGTGGCGACAAGGAAGCGATCGCCCGCGGTGCGGTGCTGCAAAAGTGCAAAACCTGCCTAGATACCTCAAATCCGATCCGAAGCTTGGAACTTGAGGAAGAGGAACGCCGCATCCTGCGCTCCCTGGGAATGATCACCGCCAAGCCGGTCCTCTTTGTAGCCAACGTTGACGAGAAGGATCCAAACGGAACCGGTCCACTGGTGCAAAAAGTGCGCGACTACGCCAAGGCCAACGGCGGCAACGTGGTGGTGGTGTGCGCCAAGATTGAAAGCGAACTGTCAGAACTCACCGAAGCCGATCGCACCGAGATGCTTGCCGGTCTTGGCATGAACGAGCCCGCGCTCAACTCCGTGGCGCGCGCTGCCTATGAGCTGCTCGGTCTGCAGAGTTACTTCACTGCCGGTCCCAAGGAAATTCGCGCCTGGACGATCTTGAAGGGATCCACTGCCCCGCAAGCCGCCGGCGTCATTCACACCGACTTTGAACGCGGCTTCATTCGCGCCGAGATCTACTCAGTGGCAGACCTTGAAAAGCACGGCAACGAGAAGTTGATTCGCGAAGCCGGACGCATGCGCAGTGAAGGCAAGAGCTACGTCATGCATGACGGAGATGTGGCGCACTTCCTGTTTAACGTCTGATAATCAATGAAATCAGGGCTTGTTCGGCAATTTTTGCCGCTGTAACACCTTCTCTGTACAGAAGTTGCAACTGAAGTAATTGACTGTACGGAAGACAGGACTATCCTTCGGAACCAACCATGCTCGCAGCCAAGACACCTATTCGCATGAACACCACTGAGCCATCGGCCCCAAGCCGTACGCCAGCGATGTTCGTTCCGCGAGTGATGACGCTTGGTGGACGAAGCAACGCACGGATCCGACTTGCAGCGCTGACTGTCATCGCACGCAGCTCTGCCCTGCGTGAAGTTGCCACTCCAGCAGTGCGCGCTTCAGCGACCCTGTAACGGATCGCCTTCCACATCCCAACGGGCATCCGTCTCCACCGCGTCCTCAAGAAGCGATAGGTATTCCTTGGCGGAAACTTCGTACACCCCAAACCGGGCCATGTGGTCGTTGGCGTACTGACTATCGCAAACCAGGAATCCGCCGCGACGCAGACGATCAACCAGGTGCACCAAGCACACCTTGCTGGCATCGGTGCCAACGCCGCGCATACTGAACATGCTCTCCCCAAAGAACGCGCCCTTGAGCGCCACTCCGTAGAGCCCGCCGACCAGCTTGCCATCGCGCCAGGCCTCCACGGAATGCGCGAAACCAAGACGGTGCAGTTCGCAATAAACCTCAGTAATTTCCGGACCGATCCAGTTGCGATTGTCCGGGCCGCGGTCGCTGGCGCAATTGGCCATCACCTGTTCGAACGCCGTATCCACCCGCACTTGGAATCGCCCGCTGCGGACCACGCGCGAAAGCGATTGTGCAACGCGGAATCGTTCATCGAGCGGAACCAGCGCGCGCGGGTCACACGTGAACCACTCGACGCGCCCGGATTCGGGCTCGCACATCGGAAACGCACCGCGCAGGTATCCGGTGAGAACAAGTTCAGGAGTGATCGGTCGTGCCATCGCAGCGACTATTCTCCCTTCCCATGCTCCCCTTTGTCGGTATCCACCCTGCGCAAATCACCCAGTCTCGCGAAGTTCTGATCCACGGAGATCGGTATTTCGACTGCAGCATCGTTCTTGAGGCAGAGGGCAGTGGTGAAGGAACCCGCGCCAACCTACGCGTTGCTGCACATGCCGCGAAGGTGCCACTGGAGCCGGGGGCCATGGTTCGAATTCGGTTCATTCTTGGGCAAGCTGACGAAATCATGGGGCGGTGACCGGCGCGGGATGACTGACGGCGCGCACCTGTGCGAACTGTCGATGCCCTGCTTTGCCGCTGTGGAATCCATAACCGGAGTTGCGTGCACCCACCCATGGTGTTCCGTGCGCGCCGCCACATCCCTTGTTGATTCCAATCATGCCTGCGGTCAACTGACGACCCACTAACTCTGCGTGTGCCGCGGCGCCGAAGACTGCTGCACCAAGTCCATAGGGCGAATCATTGGAGAGCCGAACTGCATCGGCATCGGTATCAAAGCGCATGATGCATGCCACCGGGCCAAACGTTTCGTCACGCATGATGTCCATGGTATGGTCGACGTCAACAAGAACTGTCGGCTGAATAAAGTTGCCCGGCGCGTCATGCCCGCCTGCCAAGACGCGCGCGCCGGCGCGCACTGCGCTGGAAATCTGCGCAACCACTTTTTCCTTTTGCTTGGCATTGACCATCGGGCCAATGATCGTGCCTTCACGCATTCCGTCGCCCTGAATCAATGCACGCGTCCCTGCAACAACGCGGTCAACAAATGCGTCAGCGACTTCGCGCTGAACATAGATGCGCTCCGTGCTGACGCACACCTGGCCCGCGTTTCGAAAGCTATTTTGCACGGCAAATGCAGCCGCTGCGTCAAGATCGGCATCGGCAAGCACTACCAACGGATCCTTGCCGCCCAGTTCAAGAATCACGCGCTTTAAGCCAAGGGCGGCATCCTGCATGATGCGGATCCCCGTGGCGCGACTGCCAGTGAACACGATGAGATCAACATCACTCAGGACCAGCGCACGGCCAACATCACCGGCGCCCTGCGCTACTTGCAGAACATCTGCCGGTAAGTGCCGACCAAGTACCTCCGCCCAAAGCGCCGCAGAGAGCGGGGTCTCTTCGCTTGGCTTAAATACCACGGTGTTGCCTGCTGCAAGTGCCGGCATCACACACTGCTGTGGCATGAGAATTGGAAAGTTCCACGGAGTGATCGCTGCGCAGACTCCAAATGGATCGTGATGGAGTGCCGTGACGGTGCGTGCATCCGTCAGCGTCTCGGTGCGCAGCGCTTGCAGCATTTCATTCAACTCTTCACCCAGGATGTCAACGGCGTAGTGCACCTCGCCCTTGGCTTCGGCGAGCGGCTTCCCCATTTCAAGCGTGATCAGTTCGCCCATCCGGTCGGCCGCGGCCTTGAGATCCGGAACTGCGGCGCGAATCCGGGCAACGCGGGCTTCCAGACCCATGGCCGCCCAGGCCGGCTGCGCCGCGCGAGCGCGCGCGACGATGTGTCCGATATCAGCGGGAGGGGTGATCTGAACCGTGCCTGCGGCCGCGCCAGTGGCGGGGTTGAGCGAAACCAGGGTATTCGTGGTGTTCATGGAGGGCTTGGGGGACAGGGAGTTCGTGGTGCTCATGGGGACAGAGAATAGAGATTCGCGCGGTATGAGCACAGAAATGGTTGGATCCGCTACACTTTCCGGTCTCTCAGCAATGGGCCGTCGGTGACTGACATGGGTCAGGCGCCGCATGGTGCAGGCATTTGCGGCATGACCGCCTGCTCCAGCCTCGAGAGTGCCGCGGCCAGGGTGATCCCGGTCCGCGCCAGATTGTTTGGCACCCCGCGCGATGCTCATTTATGAGCGCGTAACGGGAATGGACTGACGAACCCCTGGAGAAGCGCCTCGCGCACCTGATACGAACACCCAACCCGACCTATCATTGATGACGCTAATGGCCCGTGGTGTAACGGTAGCACAGCAGGTTTTGATCCTGCTTGCCCAGGTTCGAATCCTGGCGGGCCAGTTCCTCCAGCTTCATCGATGGTCTTGAAATGCCAATCGATGAGCATCAATACACATACAGCCTCCTACTCTCGCAGCGTGATCGTCCTTGCCGCCGGCAAGGGCACGCGTATGAAGAGCGATCTGCCGAAGGTCATGCACCACGCGGCGGGTCGGCCGATGGTGGAAGCAGTTGTTGATGCAGCACGTTCAGTTGGATGCACACCAGTCGTGTTGGTGATCGGCCATGGCGCCGATCTTGTGCGCGCGCATTTCGCGGGACGAGCCAACACTGAATTCGTCATGCAGATGCCGCAGCTTGGGACTGGTCACGCCGTTGACATGGCGCGTCCGCTCTTTGAAAACGGGCTACTCGGCGAAGAGACGCTGGTCCTGTGCGGCGACGGTCCACTGATCCGCCCGCACACCTTGCAAGTCCTGCTTGACACCCACCGCCAGACTGGCGCGAGCGCAACACTGGCCACTGCCGTGATTGCCGATCCCCAAGGATATGGCCGCATTCAGCGTGATTCCAACGGGAATTTCGCACGGATCGTGGAGCAGAAGGATGCTTCGCCAGAGCAACTCGCGATCTGCGAAATCAATCCTTCCTACTACTGCTTCCGCACGGCTGATCTCTTTGATGCGCTGAAGCGCGTGACCAATCAGAATGCCAGCGGCGAGTACTACATCACTGATGTATTCGAATTGCTGCTCCGCGACGGCAAGCGCGTGAGTGTGGTGGATGCTGTGCCCGCTGAAGATGTGCTCAGCGTGAACACGCTCGAACAACTTGCTGAAGTCAGCCGAATTCTTGAAAGTCGTTCGTCCACCAGCACCGGAGCCCGAGCATGAGCACCACGGATCGCGACAATCTCAAGATCTTTGCATCACGCAGCGGGCGCGAGCTTGCGCAGAAGATGTGCGATCACATTGAGTTACCGCTTGGTCAAGCAGAGACCGTGCAGTTCCCCGACGGTGAACTGCTCGTCAAGCTTGCCGAAGATGTGCGCGGTCGTGACTGCTACGTGGTGGCCAGTACATCAGCGCCAGTCAATGACAGCTTGATGGAACTCTTGGTGTATATCGACTGCTTACGTCGCGCCAGCGCCCGGCGAATCACCGCGGTCATTCCGTACTTTGGCTACGCGCGTCAAGATCGCAAGGACGAGGGGCGCGTTCCGATTACCGCCAAACTGGTGGCTAACTTGATCACTGGCGCCGGCTGCGACCGCGTCTTGTGCGTTGATTTGCATGCCGCGCAGATTCAGGGCTTCTTTGACATTCCGGTGGACCACCTCACCGCCGCCCCGGTGCTCGCTGAGCATTACCTTGCCCTGCGCGACCAACTGGGCGAATGCGTGGTGGTGAGCCCAGATGTCGGGAATGTGAAGGTGGCAAACATGTTTGCCAACCTGCTTGGCTACGACATGGCCATCATTGACAAGCGCCGCCAAAGCGGCTCCAAGGTCAGCGTCAAGAATCTGATCGGCGACGTGAAGGGTCGACGAGTCCTGATGTTTGACGACATGATCTCTACCGCCGGTACGGTTGCCGAAGCAGCGCGAGTGGTCATGGACGAAGGTGCCACCGCATGCGAATGCGCGTGCACGCACGCCGTGCTGGTTGGCCAAGCCTTTACCCGGCTCAATACTCCGGTCATTGAACGTATCACCATCACTGACACCATTCCAGGCGGCGAACGCCTGAGTTCACTTGAGCACAAGCTGGTGGTCCGCTCCGTGGCGCGACTACTGGGCGAAGCAGTGCACCGTATTCACCATGATCAAAGCGTCAGCGCCATGTTCCGCGATGGAATTGGCGTGAAACGCTAACAGACTTCCGATTTCAAGAGGTGCCCGGCCGTTCGGGCGCACATCACTGTTTACTGACACCACCATCACACTCCATCCCCGAAAGGAGACATCAAACATGTCCAAGGAGACTCCGGTACTGGTCGCGAAGAAGCGCGACAAACTCGGCTCGCGATTCGCTCAGCGCCTTCGCGCAGCAGGCGAACTGCCTGCCAACCTGTTCGTCGCCGGCAGCGCGCCGATGCCGATCAGCCTGAACGAGCACGCCACCATTTACGCCCTCAAGAAGGGCGCACACGTCTTGGCGCTCAAGTTTGAAGACGGCGCAACTGACACCGTCCTTGTGAAGGACCTGCAGTTCGGCTATCTCGGCGACAATGTCATTCATATTGACTTGGCGCGCGTCAATCTCGATGAGATCGTCACCGTCAAGGTGCACCTCTCCTTCGTTGGTACGCCTGATGCGGCCAAGAAGCCCGGCGCCATCATCATCCACGACATGCCGCAGATCGAAGTGTCGTGCAAGGTGCGCGACATTCCGGAAGAGATCAAGATCGATCTCTCACAGATGGGCGAGACGCTCACCGTCGGCCAGCTCAAGCTGCCAGCCGGTATCACTGCTGTGTCCGATGCGGACGCTGCTGTGATCCGCGTTCAGATCGTCAAGGAAGAGGCTGCTGCAGTCGGCGAAGCCGCTGCCGTGGATTCCAAGACCGGAACGCCGGAAGTGCTCACCGCCAAGAAGGACGAAGGCGACGCGAAGAAGTAATCGCGCCTATGAAGTTTGCAGTAGCTCAAGACACCGTGTCGCGAGCAGCATGAACACTCCGATACGCCAACAGAGAGCGAACTATGAAGCTCATCGTCGGACTTGGAAACCCCGGAAGCGAATACGCAGGAACCCGCCACAACGTGGGTTTCAGCGTGGTCGATCGCCTTGCCCGACGCTTTGCGCCGGACGCGGCACCGAAGTCCAAGTTTGCCGGCCTGTTGACGGATGCGGAGATCGGTGGCGAGAAGTGCATTCTTCTCAAGCCGACGACGTTCATGAACCTCTCAGGACGTTCTGTCCTGGAGGCGCTGCAGTTCTTCAAGCTCGAAGCTTCCAAGGATCTCTTGGTGATCGTCGATGATCTCGCCCTCCCCTGCGGCTCCATCCGGCTTCGTCCGGACGGCTCAAGTGGCGGGCACAACGGGCTCACCGACATCGGTCTCAAGCTGGGGTCAAACTACTGGGCGCGCTTGCGGATCGGAATCGATCTGCCAGGGCGTATCCCGCAGTCGGACTACGTGCTTGGGAAGTTCTCGCCCGACCAGCAACCGCTGGCGGACGCGTCCATGACAGAAGCCGCGCAAGCAGCTGAAGTGTGGGCGAGCAAGGGACTCCAGGAAGCAATGAATCGTTTCAACACCAAGGCCACGCGTGGCGCGGCCATTGATAGCAACAACAGTCACTCAACCAAGGAAACCACATGACAACGACAGAGATTCGAAACGGAAAGTACGAGGCTATGTTCCTCTTCCCGCAGGCAGCATCCGCTGACCTGACGGCAGCGATTGACCACATCAAGGAGTGCCTCTCCAAGGGTGAAGCCACCCTGTGCAGTTTGGTGAAGTGGGACGAGCGTCGACTCGCCTACGACGTCAAGGGCAACAAGCGCGGCGTGTACTTCTTGACGCGCTTCACCGCCGACACCCGCAAGGTGAAGGAAATTGAGCGCGATTGCCGTCTCAGTGAAAAGATGCTCCGTGCGCTCATCGTTCGTAACGATGAACTCACCGACGAGCAGATGTCGAACGTCGAAGCCGCGCAGCGCACGGCCGACGAGGTCAAGCTCCGCGAGGACGCCCCGGCCACCAGCGAGGAGTGATCCTCCGCTGCCATCCGCAGTGAATTCAACAGGCCGCGCATCATGTGATGCGCGGCCTGTTTGTTTATAGATTCGGATGGAGTTGCGCGCAGGTCTGCGCAGTCAATCATTCACCGTAGTGATGCAGGATGTAACGCGCCACGTAATCCAGAATGCTGAGCGCTTCCGGGATATCCGGGTTGCTGGTCGCGCCCATCGGTTCAAAGCGCATGCCGCGGAAACGTTCTGCCGCCTCCGCCGCTGGGAGACCATGCTGCAGAACCAAACTGAATGCTCGGCAGAAACCCTGAATGAGACCAGAGAGCGTCGAGCCCTCCTTACTCATCTTGATGAAGAGTTCGCCCGGTCGCCCATCGGCGAACAGGCCAACCGTGAGGTAGCCCTCATGCCCGTTGATTGCGAATTTGTGCGTGATGGAACTGCGAGTACTCGGAAGTGTCTCGCGCTTGGAAACTGCTGCTGTCGTCATGGAGAGGTCGCCTTGCTCGTCCTGAGCGGAAGTCGGCGGAACATCTGAAATGCCAGCCGCCGCGACCGTACGCGGTGCCGGGGTGGAACTCGCACTGCCGCCATGCGGTGCGCGCTCCACACGTGAATTCAATATCGGCGCTTTGGTGGGCATCGGTACAACAGGTCTCAGTGACAAGTGTCAGAAATTCGTCAAGAGGGACCGGCAGCGCCAACCCACGGGCGTCAAAGATAACGCGCCACCCGGGTTGGGTGGCGCGTTATGGGGTTACTATTTTCCCGGATCCTTTCGAATCCGTCCCCCACCCGGAGGCGAGGGCCCGGCCCGGAGGCAGGGGAGCGAGCGATCAGCGGGCGGTCAGTCCTTCTTGGACTTCTTGCCCTTCTTTGGCTCCTCGGCGGCAGCGGCGGCAGGCTCGTCGGCAGCCGGAGTCTCCTCCTCCGCAGCCTCCGCAGCGGCGGCCGCTGCGGTGAAGTTCTCAAGGGCGCGGTCCGGGAGGACGTCGATGGTGAGTTCGGTCTTGAGGTCGCGGTCGAGCTGAATCAAGCAGCTGTACTGACCGATGCGTCGAATCGGGTTCTGCAGACGAACCGCGCGCATGTCAACCATGAATCCGTCGACCACCAACTGATCCGAGATGTCGCGCTGCGTGACGGCGCCGTACAGGACGCCCTGGTCGTTGACGCTGCGGATCAGTTTGATCGCGGCGCCTTCCATGCGGGCCATGAGAGCCTCGCGCTCCGAACGAAGCTTGGAGAGTTCAGCCTGCGCCTGCGCGCGGCGGTCCTTCAATGCCTCGATCTTCTCTTGGGTAGGAGCCTCGGCGAAACCGTGCGTCAGCAAGTAGTTGCGAGCGAAGCCGGGCTTCACCTTGACGACGTCTCCAACGAGACCCAGATTTTCGATGGTGCGGTTGAGCAGGAGCTCAATCTTCTTTGATGCCATGACGCTGTCCTTTTGCGGCTGTGCCGCGTCAAGTTAGGGCTGCCTCGGGGCCCAACCTTTGGAAAGCAACCGACCGCGTAGTCGGAAGCGAGGCGAGCCGCGCATTATGGCAGAAACACGCCGCCGCGGAAAGCCCCGTAGGGGCCTCCGCGGCGGACATCGTGGTTCCGATAGCCGTTATGCGCCCACTCGGCGCACCGGGATCAGAAAGGAATTTCCTCTTCACTCACGTGCTGGTGCGCAGCTCCGCCGCCCTGTGATGAGCCGGCGTTCCCGCCGCGACCACCGCGAGCAGACGAGCCGCCCTCTTCGCTGACGTAGCGCTCGCCGGAACCACCGCCACCGCCGCCACCGCCAGCGGTGCCGAGGAACTGGAAGTTCTCAATGACCACGCGCATCTTGGAGCGCTTGCCACCTTCCTTATCTTCCCAGGTGTCGAGCTTCAGGCGACCTTCGAGAAACACGGGCTTGCCCTTACTCATGTATTGCTTGAGGACTTCGGCCTGCTTGCCCCACGCTTCGCAGTCGACGAAGGTGGTCTCTTCACGATCTTCACCTTCCTTGGTGCGGTACTTCCGGTTGACGGCCAATCCGAACTCGCACACCGGCTGACCGCCGGGCGTGTGCTTGAGTTCCGGGTCGCGCGTGAGATTTCCAATCAGCATCACCTTGTTGAGATTCGCCATCGTGTAGCTCCTTCTGTGGTTCAGGGTTCGACTGGACTTCAGATCCTCCGAAGCCATCTCGCCCAGTGCGTCCATGCGTCAGGCGTCGCATGACGCCTCTCCGAACTGCAATCAGTATGGACGCGCCCGGTGACACATCTATGGGAATGGGAAGTATTTCCTGATCAATCGTAAAGATTATTTGGACGTTGCGAAATTTTGCAAATTCGCTCGAATGGCAGTGACACATTCCATGCTTCGTTCTCGCCTCCTCAGATGTTACGGCACCGTTGCCGCGACCACGAGCACATTTTCCCTCCGGACAGTGCTCACGTTCCCCCCTGAAGGTCTTGGAAACGAACCATGTCGACAAACATTCGAGCCGCTCTCATCACTGGTACCGCTGCGCTCCTTGCATCAGGCGCCCACGGCGCAGTGGTGACAAATTGGAATTTCAACACCGCTGCCACCAGCGCTGACCTCGGCCATGGCGAAGCCAACGCCATCGAGACGAGCGTCCGTACCGTCTCCCTCTCCAAGAAGAAGCCCCGCAAAGGTTCTACCCAGGTCACCAACCGCGCGTTGGAAGTGTTGAACTTCGACGCCGATGCCTCGCGCTCCGGTTACGACGGAATCAGCTTCGCCACGGACACCAACGATTTCCAAGACCTCTCCGTGAGCTTCTTGCAGCTCAACGGCGCACGCTCCAGTGCGTGGGCACAGTTCCAATACTCCATTGACGGCGGTGTGACCTTTATCACCACCGGATTGGACGACGATGGCAAATACCGAGTCGCAGCGAGCAAGAACTTTACGCTTGTCAGCTTCGATCTCAGCGGCATCACCGAGGCAAGCAACAATGCCGACTTCCAGTTCCGAGTCATGGCCATCCATGCTCCTGACATGGACAAGTTCCTCGCCACCTCCGGCAAGCGCTACGCGGCGACCGGCAACACCGCCACCTGGAAGTTTGACGAGGTCACCGTCAATGGTTCGACGCTCGCTCCAGCCAACGTAGTTCCGGCGCCAGGAGCCTTTGCACTGCTTATGGCTGCTGGAACGATCGTAACGGGCGCACGCCGTCGCAAATCCTGATCATTCCTAATCATCGTCGAACTCAAACGCTCGACAGCCACCGACCGCGTGCTCCACGCCTGCACGCGGTCGGTGCATTTTTGAGGCGCTGAGCACCAGCCCCAGACTGTCCAAGCCGGAATCCGCGCGGGCGCGCTGTTACTCCCCCACCAACCGACGCCGCAGCACTTGCAACAGCGGCTTGGGCGTGAGAAATGCCTTGGCAGGACGAAGGTAAACGTCCACCACCCCATGCTCGTCGGGCTGGCCAACCACGCGAACCGTTCCCTGGATACCGGCGAGTCGCGCCTCGAGCGCGCCCGGATCAACCGTGCGGAACACCACATCTTGTTCGCGCCGCGCCACGCTGCGCACACCCATGATGGTGGCAGCGAGGCGAACATCGGCAAGGTCAAGGAGCGTCTGCACCGCAGCGGGTGGCGCTCCGTATGCGCTTTCAAGATCGATGCGCACCTTGGCGAGTTGTGCAGGATCCTTCGCCATGGCAATGCGGCGGTACGCCTCCATGCGTCGCAGGTCGCTTGGAACATAGCCGCGCGGAATGCTGGCGGCGATACCAATGTCCAACATGGTGTCGCTGGGCACCACACGATCTTCTGAACGCAATTCGCCCACCGCCTGCTCCAGGAGCTGGCAGTACATCTCGTATCCGACCGTGGCGATGTGCCCGCTTTGCTCAGCGCCCAACAGATTGCCCGCGCCGCGAATCTCTAAATCGCGCATGGCAATTCGAAAGCCGGCGCCGAGCATGGAGTAATCCTCAATCGCCTTCAATCGCTTCATGGCGTCTTCGGTCATGACACGATCCTGCGGCAGCGTCATGTAGCAATAGGCGCGGTGCTTGGAGCGACCAACACGACCGCGCAATTGATGCAACTCCGCAAGACCAAAGATGTTTGCATCATGGATCACCATGGTGTTGGCAATGGGAATATCGATGCCACTCTCAATGATGGTGGTTGACACCAGAATGTCTGCCTCGTGGCGCATGAACTTGAGCATGACTTCCTCAAGCACGGACGGCGTCATCTGGCCATGACCAATCAAGACGCGCGCATCTGGCACCATGGCCTGCACTTCCGCGGCCACTTTCTCAATGTCATTCACACGGTTATGAACAAAGAACACTTGCCCCTGCCGAGCCAATTCACGTCGAATCGCCTGCTGAATTCGACGGGGATTCCAAGGAATCACCTCGGTGACAATGGCGCGACGGTCCAGCGGCGCGGTCGTCAAACTTGAGATGTCGCGAATACCAAGCAGACTCATGTGCAGCGTGCGCGGGATGGGCGTGGCACTCAGCGTCAGCACGTCCGCGGCTAATCGAAATGCCAACAAGCGCTGCTTATGTTCAACACCGAAGCGCTGTTCTTCATCAACGATCACCAACCCGAGATCTGCAAACGAAACATCCTGACTCAGAATGCGGTGCGTGCCGATCACCACATCCACCTTGCCTGCAGCAAGATCTGCCAAAATCACTTTGCTCTCAGCACCGGTCTTAAAGCGCGACAGGCTCTCAATGCGAAACGGATACGCACGGAATCGATCACGGAAGGTGCGCTCGTGCTGCTCGGCAAGCACGGTTGTTGGAACCAGTACCGCTACTTGCCGGCCGCTCTCGACCGCCTTGAACGCGGCGCGAATGGCCACTTCGGTCTTTCCAAATCCAACATCGCCGCAAATCAGTCGATCCATGGGGCGCGCTGATTGCATATCACGCTTCACTGCGGCGATCGCCGTCAGTTGGTCTTCCGTTTCCGTCCACGCAAAGTCTGCTTCAAATTCATGCATCCATGGCGTGTCTTCCGGAAAGCGAATACCCGCGCTTGCCTCACGCGCTGCCTGAATGCGCAACATTTCGCCCGCCATGTCGCGGACCGCCTCTTGAACGCGCTCCTTCTGCGCTTTCCATCGCTTACCGCCGATGGTTGCCAGCGTTGGCCGCGTTGCACCCGAGCCGATGTACTTCTGGACAAGGTCAATCTTGGAGGCGGGCACGTGGATTTTGGCACCACCCTCGAATTCCAAGGTGAGGAACTCTTCTTCCCCGCCGCCAATCAATTGCAGACCATGGAAGCGCGCAATGCCATGGTCGCGGTGCACCACATAGTCGCCCGCCCCAAACTGCATGAATGCATCACGAGTGGTGGCAGCACCCACCCGTTGCACGCGACGGCGCACTCCGAATCGGTGCAGCACCTCATGCTGAGGAACCACCGCAAACGGCTTATCACTTTCCCAAACGAATCCGCGGTGCACGTGCTGGCGCAGCGTCGCCAACTTTGCGGAACCAGCGTGCTCAGTAAGCAACTCACGGGCGCGCGCTAATTCGCCTTCGGTATCGCAGCACAAAGAGGTGGGTACCCGTGCTGACAACTCGCCAAGTTCAGCGAATGCCTCCGCAACTTCGTCGTCGAAGGCAGGCAGCGTGATCGCCGGCAACGCCACGACGCGATCAGAAGCGTTGGTTGAACTAAATCCGTTAATATCAACCATCGCGTGACAACGCGCGCCCAATGACTTGAAGAGCGCCTGCGGTGACAGCACGCCTTGGCCGTCGTTCACTCGTTCCCAGTAGCCGCGACCCTGCTCAAGTACTTCCGACAATTCCGCAATGATGCACACCGTTTTTCGCGGCAGCAATTCTGCAATCGATACCTTTCCAGCATCATCAAGGACCGATGAGATGCTGGCGCCAACCAATTGCGCTTCTGGAATACGCCGATCACTCGCCTGGGTGATCAGGTCAATCTCGAAGATGCGCTCGAGTTCATCACCGAAGAAGTCAAGGCGCACTGGCAGCGCCCCGCCGGGTGGAAAGACATCGATGAGCCCACCGCGCACGGCGAACTCGCACGGATTCTCGATGGCCTCGGTGCGTACATATCCAGCATCGGCAAGCCACTCGGCGAGTTCACGCGGTGCGCAACGCTGCCCGGCGCGCGCAACCCGCAGGAGCCGTGGCAAGAGTGCAGCATCCGGCACCATTTGCATCAGGGATGGAAATGGAGCCACCAATATGCCCGGCACGTTTCCCTCAATGAGTCGCCGCACCACGGTCAGTCGCTCGGCAAGTAAGTCGAGGGCAGAACCACCTTCACCGGGAGAACTTTCGAGCGCTGGAAGTAGCACCGGCTCCGGACCAACGCCAGCGGCAAAGAGGTCGTTGAGTTCTGAAACAGCTTCGTCCGCTTCATCGATATGCGCGGTGACCAAGAGCACGGTGCGCTGTGTTCGTTGCGCGAGCGCTGCCGCAACAAACACCGTGCTGCTACCCGCCGCACCACGACACGAAGAAGCTCCGCCCGCCTCGACATTGCTGACGAGTGGGTCGATGGCGCTCGCGGCGACAAGCCCACCAAACCAGGTGGGCGACGCATCCTTGGTGGAAGACATCACTGTGGAGCGTAGGCGGGAGCGGAGATGAACGCTCTGATCCGAGCAAGGGCGGCAGGACCAACTCCGCGGACCCGATCAATATCGGCGGTGGTGGCAAACGGACCACGAGCTGCCCGATCGTCCACGATGGCCTGTGCCAGGCCAGGGCCAACCCCGGGAAGCAAAGAGAGCTCTGCTGCCGAGGCGCGATTGATGTCGATGAAATCGGTACCGATGACGGCAGGCCCCGGCGCTCGAAAGTACTCAGAAACACTGCTGAATAATGCCGCCAGGGAGCATCCGAGTACCACTACCACCGCGCCGCGACGGCGCATTGCGCTCACGATGCGCATCAACTTTCCTCTGCTGCGGAGCGGGCGACGTCTGCATTCAGCGGAGGCAGGGGCATGCGAATGTGGCGTCGGAAGCGAACAATTCGTTCGGCAGCCGACTTTGGGGTTCCATCAGTGGCAAACAATCCGCCGTTCTTGATGCCAAGTCCGGCATCGTCGCGCAATCGATCCCACACCACTGCTTGGATGCCGGGATTAGCCATGGCAATCTGGAAACACATGCCAGCCCACGCGCCTTGCGACTCCATTCCCCATGGACGACGCCAGAATCCAGCGCCCGGTTCCGGGTGTGGCTCACTGGGCGCTCCGCATGCGGTGATAACGACGGGCGGCATTTCCTTGCGACTGGTAAATCGCTCCAGCATCGCCGCAATCTGCATCAAGTCACGGGTTCCCTTGCCGCGCGCCGCATCGCCGACAACCACCGGTATGCCAACAATGTCCACCGTGACACCCTCAGACACCAGCGATCGTAAATAGCGAATGGCGTTCATGGCGCCGCTTGCGTCCGGAGGAATGTCACCAAACGGATCGCCAATTTCAACAAGCAGTTTTGCATTCTTCTGCACTCGGCGAACCGCCACAGCGGCAATACGCGTGGCTTGCACCATCGCCTCCGGCGAGAGAGTGGCTGCCTCATTCAAATGGATCGCAGAGCCAATGTTCCAGATCGGATTGAGCGGGGCGTAGCGGGTAACCACCTCAGTAATGAATGAGTGCAGGCGATCCTTCAGCTTTGCCGGATCCGCCATGATTGGGCGCACCCAGCCAGGAATTCCTGCGGCACTCGCATCGAGGAGCGGGCCGGCAATCAATTCACGCTTGCCTGCTTTCGCAAACTGCATCCATCGGTCAACCTGCTCCCACACAAACCGCCCTTGAGTGGGCTCAATCACATGCCACGGCGTGGGCACTGACAAGATGTCAAAGTCTTGAATGAGCGCAGACTTCAGCAACTCTGGCGCCTTCTCAACGGGCACTCGCACTCCAAGTGCGCGTTGCGCGCCCTGCTTGGCGTAGCGGCGATGCAACATCCACTCGGTGCGCTTCATCACCAGCTTCTCGCTGGCATCCATGGCTATCGCCAAGGCATCGCGGTGATGAACCTGCGCGCGATAGGGCTCATGATCCACCGTGCCGGTGACAAACATGGAACGCGCGCGTTCAAATTGTTCGAACGCCTCAGGCGCCTTGGCCGGATCAAGGAAGCCCCAGTTCTCACTTTTCTCCAGGAAAATCTTCACGCGGTGGCGCGACAGTTCCTCGTACAACCGGTACGGCTCGTTGCGCTGCTCCAAGAGGCACGTCTGCAACATCATCGTGCCAGCTTTGCCGGCATTCACCTCAAGGCACAAAGCGATGGCAGGCTTGGTATCGACTGCCTTGCAGACAATCTTCCCTTTGCTGAATGTCACAACTCCCTCAAGCGCCGTGTCATCGACGCCAAGAATGTGTGCATTGACGAGCGGCCAATCCCGCGCCGGCCCGTCCTCGTCGAACACCGTGAAACGAAGCATCCGCCGAGTGTAGCCGGGCAGCGAGTGCTGATCGCCACATGCCTGCGGAAAGGCAGCAAGAATGCTGAGGAGATCGTGGGTGATTACGATGCCATGGATGAACGCCCTCCCCGGCACCGACACCACGGCACACTCGGTCTTCGAGACGCACTTGCCCCTTGAGGGCCGCCGACAAGGGAAGGTCCGCGACGTCTATTCGCTTCCGACCAAGGCGGGCGATCGCCCACAGCTCTTGGTGGTCGCCACGGACCGGATCAGTGCATTCGATGTCGTGATGCCCACGCCGGTACCTGGAAAGGGTCGACTGCTGACAGAGATCAGCGTTGCGTGGTTCACCTTCTTGCGCTCACTGGGAATTGCTCCCGATCACCTTGTATCGACGGACGTTTCACGGCTGCTGGCGCTGGGCGATGATGATCGTGCCATGCTTGCTGGTCGCTCCATGATCTGCCGCGCGGCCCGGGTGGTGCAAGTGGAATGCGTGGCGCGCGGCTACTTGGCGGGCAGCGGTTGGCAGGAATACCAATCGAATGGAACGGCGTGTGGCATTCCATTGCCAGCCGGGCTTCGTCAGTGCGAGCAACTGCCCGAGCCAATCTTCACGCCCGCTACCAAGGCGGCAGAGGGGCACGACGAAAATATTTCCTTCACCGCCATGTGCGATGCCGTTGGCGGTGAACTTGCGGCGCGACTGCGAACCATGACGCTCACTATCTACAAGGCCGCCGCTGCGCGAGCACGCGCGCGTGGGCTGATCCTGGCAGACACCAAATTTGAGTTTGGCTTTGCACTTGATGCGAACCATGAACCAACTGCCGAACTCATGTTGGTTGATGAAGTGCTCACCCCCGATTCAAGCCGATATTGGCCGGTGGCTGGATATGCGCCCGGCCGTGATCAACCCAGTTTCGATAAGCAATACCTCCGTAACTGGCTACTGGAGCGGGTGGCACGCGGCGAATGGCACAAAGAACCGCCTGGACCCGTGCTGCCTCCTGAAGTACTCCGCGAGACGCGCTCAAAGTATGAAGAAGCGGCTCGACTGCTTGCGTGATGCACGCCATGCATGACTCCGCCGACGCGGCAACGCTCAACGAAGCGCCGCGTCGACCACGTTGCGCAGCAACATGGCAACAGTCATAGGCCCAACACCACCGGGCACGGGTGAAATCCAACCAGCGACACCACGTACCGCCGCAAAGTCCACATCGCCGACGGTGATCTTCTTGCCATCCGGTCCATCAATTCGATTGATGCCAACATCGATCACCACTGCGCCCGGCTTGATCCAATCCGCTTTCAATAGTTGCGGAACGCCACACGCAGCGATGACCACATCACAGGTGCGACACAAAGCCGGCAACTCCGGAGTGAACTTGTTGGTGGAGTGCACCGTCGCCTCGGTGCGCATCAACAGCACTGCAATTGGCTTGCCAACAATATTGCTTGCGCCCACTACCACGCATCGCTTGCCACGCAATTGAATGCCGGTGGACTCAATCATCTCCAACGTTGCCAATGCCGTGCATGGCACCAGACTTCGCCTGCCGTAAACAACATTGCCAATATTGGCAGGGTTCACGCCTTCTACATCCTTGTCAGGGCTGATGAGCGACTGGATGCGCTCGGTATCAACACCATCGGGAAGCGGCAGGTGCACCATCAATGCACGGACGGCATCGTCGACGTTCAATAGCAATACGCGACCGGCAATGTCATCAGCAGACGCACCCGCGGGAAGTCGATGCAGTACGTACTCAATGCCAACCTCCGCGCAGGTACTCGCTTGGTTCATCGCGTAGATCCCCGCCGCGCGATCGTCACCCACTAAGAGCGCGTCAAGGCGAACCGGGCGCCCCGCCACCGCTATCCGTGAACGGAGGCTGTTGCGGACCGTCTCGGAAAGGGCCTTCCCATCAATGATGTTGGCGGCAGAGGCGTTGGTGGGAGCGTTCGACATGGCGGTGCGGAGTGTGGCGATGGGGAGATTCTCGGGCGTGCCCAGGCAGCGGCAGCAGGATACGCCCGCTGCCCCACTGCCGCGGTGCGTACCGGTCGGGAGTGGTATCTTCGTCCCACCCGATTGCGCCCGATGGCGCAACCATGCCACTCATGCAGGTCAACATCATGCAAAGCACACTTTCGTCGTTCTCCTGGCGCTCCGCGCAGGCCGCCGCGTTCGCTCTCATCTGCACCGCTGCTGTCACGGCGCAAGACACCCCGAAGGCGGACGCAGCGCCCGAGCCGATGACCATCGGCAGTGCTGCCCCCAAGCCAATGATCGAGAAGTTTGTTCGTGGCACCGAGCCGAAGTGGTTCGAACCAGGCAAGGTGTACGTGGTGGAGTTCTGGGCCACCTGGTGTGGACCATGCCGCATGAGCATGCCGCACCTGAGCGATGTTTCTGAGAAGTACAAGGACTCGGTTGTCATCGTTGGCATCAGCGACGAGAAGCTGGAGACCGTCACCAAGTTCCTCGACACCGACGAGTGGAAGCAGAAGGCGCGCTACAACCTCGCCACTGATCCGGATCGCTCCACACACAAGCAGTACATGGAAGCCGCCGCGCAGAACGGGATTCCAACTGCCTTTGTCATCAAGGACGACAAGGTGCAGTGGATCGGCCACCCGATGGCCATGGATGAACCACTTGCCAAGATCGTTGCCGGCACATGGAACGCTGCCGACTACAAGGTCAAGTTCGAGAAGGAAACCACCATGACGCGCCAGCAAATGACGCGGCGCAGCACCATGGTGAAAGCCCGCAAGACCGGCGATTGGGATGCCGTCATCACGATGATGGATGAAGACATTGCTGCTGCCCCATCGAGTGCAAAGCCTTCGATGCAGGCCAACAAGTTCCAGGTGCTACTCACCGATGCAAAGAAGCCAGCCGACGCCTACAAGCTCGGACGCGAAGTTGCCGCAGCCAACAACGACAATGCCATGATTCTCAATCAGATGGCGTGGTTCGTGCTTGATAGTGAGAAGGTCACTGACCGCGATCTTTCATTCGCCATGGATGTAGCGACGCAGGCCGTTGCCGCAAGCAAGGGTGAAGACGGTGCAATCATGGACACCATGGCTCGTGCGTGCTGGGAATCTGGCAACAAGGACAAGGCGATCGAGTGGCAGAAGAAGGCCATTGAGAATGCGGATGGCGATATGGCCGACGAACTGAAGGAGACGCTCAAGAAGTACGAGGGCAGCACTGCGCCGACCAAGAAGACTTCGCTCCGTCAGGATGCCGCACCGAGCGCAACTCCACCCTCAGCTCCACCGACCGCTGCACCGGATGCCACCACGGCTCCTCGCGCTCCGCGTCCAGCTCGTCCAGCTGCCAAGCTGAGCCCTGCTGCCGAGAAGGTGTTCCCAGCAATGACTCCCGAGGGATTTGCGAGCACCGATGAAATCATCGCCTTCCTCCCCAACGCAAGTAAGGACCCAGGAGCCATGCTCCGACTCGTCCGCGCCATGCGTTCCGCCAACGAGGGTGGCAACATTTCGATCCGCGTTGCTGCAGCTCTCATTGAAGACATGCAGCCCGTCGTCACCGCCACTACAGCGAAGTTCGGCAAGGCTGGATCGATGCCGATTCCGGTGCCAGTCAATGGCGCGAAGTTCGAAGTGAAGATGGAAGGCGACTCCGCCGCAATGATCTTGGCGAGTGATGCCGAAGGCAAGCCAACCGGTCAGCCGACCGCCGTGGTGATGGCCGATGGCAAGTGGTGGTTTGACTTCGACAAGTCATCCGGCATGAAGGGTGACGAAGGCGCGCAAATGGCCATGATGGCCAACATGATGGGCGAGACCATGCGTGCATCAATTAAGACCGCCGCCACTTCGACCGCCAAGGAGGTCATGGACGGCAAGTTCAAGACCATCGAAGAAGCCAACGCTGCGTTCGCTCAGGCGATGCAGGGTGAAATGATGAAGTCGATGGGCATGGAAGGTGGACCGGGCGGTCCGGGCGGACCAGGTGGTCCGGGCGGCGCGATGGGCCCAGGCGGCGCACGCGGACCAGGTGGTCCGGGAGCACCGCGTGCACCGGGCGCTCCAATGCCTCCGGCTGGTGCACCTGTTCCTCCAGCGCCTCCAGCAACTCCAGCACTTCCAGCCGGCGCACCAACCGGCAAGTGACGGATCGACCGACACCTCGAAAGGACTGACCCAATGCTGCATGTTCTTCTCGCCGCGATCATCTCGCAGGCGCCGGCTGCTACTCAAACTGCACCGGCAGCACCAGCCGCTCCAACCACGCTCGCCCTCTCCATCGGCTCGAAAGCGCCGATCCCAGAGATCTCCGATTTCGTGCGCGGCGAGAAGCCCACGTTCTTTGAACCGGGCAAGGTGTACGTCATTGAATTCTGGGCCACCTGGTGCCCACCCTGCCGGCAAAGCATGCCGCACCTCACCAAACTTGCGGAAGACATGAAGAGCAAGGGCGTGGTGATCGTTGGTGTCAGTGACGAAAAAGTAGAGACGGTTCGAACGTTCTTGGAGAAGGACGAATGGAAGCAGAAGGCTCGCTACACGTTGGCCACTGATCCAGATCGTTCCACGCACAAGGCATACATGGAGGCTTCCGGGCAAGGCGGCATTCCCACCGCGTTCATTGTCAAGGAAGGTGTGGTGCAGTGGATTGGCCATCCAATGGAAATGGATGCGCCGCTTGCCAAGATCGTTGATGGAACATGGGATCCGAAGACTGCCAAGCAATCCTTCGAAGATGCCGTAGCGGAAGAAATGAAAGCCATGGGTCGGCAGAATGACATGACCAAGGCGATCGATAGCAAGGACTGGGATAAGGCCGTTGCACTGATTGATGCGGAGATTGCCGCCGCCAAGGGCGAAGAAGCCATGCAATCCAAGGTGCAAAAGGCGCAAATTCTGCTTGTCGCTGGGCGCAGCGAAGCGGCCTATGCCTTGTGCGCAGAACTAGTCAAGGAAGACCCCACACTTCGCACCTTTGTTGCCACCAGCGTGCTGCGTATTCCGGACGTAGCTGATCGACGCGTTGATCTTGCCATCACGTGGCTGACTGATGTGACTTCCGCAGCCGGCCCCGCCAATCCACAAGTGCTGGCGGAACTGGCGTATGCCTGGAGTTTGAAAGGCGATTTCACCAAGGCGGCAGACTTCATGCGCCGCGCGATCGATACCGCCAAGAGTCTTGGCCCCACCGCCGCTGATTACGTGGCTGACCTGACGGAACAGTTGAAGGGCTATGAGAGCAAGGCCGCCGGGAATGGCAACAGCAACGCGGCGGGAACCAACAGCAACGCAGCGGATAGCAAGGGCAACAAGTAATCAGCTACGCAATCCAGCGGTCTCGCGTGGCGGCGCGCCGTTCGCAGGCGCGGATCCTTCGTAGCGAGCAGCTGATCGACCGTTGATCGCATACCGCGCGGGATCTGCCATCGGTAGAAGGAGTGGCGGCGGCGCGCCCATCACCATGTCGGAAAGCACCTTGCCGGTGATGGGTCCAAGCGTCATCCCCATCATGGCATGACCCGCACCAATGAAGAGCCCGGGCGTTCCAGGCACTGCACCGATCACCGGCATTCCGTCCGACGTGCACGGACGGTACCCCGCCCATTCGGCAACTTGTGTGCCCTGCTCAATGCCTTTGATGTAGCGCTTCGCACCCGCTGGCAACATGTCAAGCCGGTTGCGCATCCATGGTCGTCCGAGCGGCTGAATCTCCAGCGTGCCCGCCAGACGCAGTTGCTCATGCATCGGCGTGACGGCAACGAATGTTTCGTGCAGGACACATCCGGTAAAGGGCAACTGCGGAATGCCCTCATATTGCAGGTGATATCCGCGCGCGCCCTGCATGGGAATATCAAGCCCCATATCACGAGTGAGCGCGTCGCTCCACACACCAGCAGTGATGACGACCGCTGAACCTTCAATCGTTTCGCCGCGCGAAGTGTGAATACCCGCAGCCTTTCCAAATCGATCGCGCTCCAAACCCGCCACCGTGCACGAGGTGCGAATCTCCACACCGAGCCGCGCGCATGCTGCACCAAGCCCCATCATGAAATCTCCCGGGCTGCAATGCGCGCTGTCGCGGTACCAGACCGCGCCGGCAACTTCATCAGTGAAGCAGGGGCTGCGGCGGCGCAATTCATCGCCAGAAATCACTGTGTGTGAATAGCCATGCGGAACCAGCGTCTTCGCCTCTGCCTCGGCGGACCCCATGTTCTCATTCTTCAGTACTACATCAAGCCAACCGTCGCGGCGGTAATCGCATTCGATTCCTTCCACCGCAATGATCTCTTCGAAGAGTTCAAGCGTTGGGAAACCCATCGCGCACAATTCCTTCATGCAGCGATCGAGCCATGGCTGGTTGCAGTGGCGATGAAAGGTCCAGAGCCATGACAGCAAGTCCGCGTCGGGGCGCGGTCGAATGAAGAGCGGCGCGTTGCGGTCGAACATCCACTTGAAACCGCGCCAGCTGACGCCGGGGCGAGTGAGCGGGTAATGACCGATGGAAAGCAAGCCGGCGTTGCCGTAACTGGCCCCATCGCCAATCTCGTCGCGATCAAGAACAATGACCTCGCGACCAGCGCGGGCCAGGAAATACGCAGTGGTGAGGCCGACAATGCCGGCGCCGACAATGACCGTCCGTGGTCTAGACATGCGCGGATAGTAGGCACGGAGCGGGCGCGTGTGCGAGCGCACGGAGGCAGGTACGCGGCTATCTTTCCGTGACTATGGGAATGAACCTCGGAATCATCGGAGCTGGTGCGATCGGCAATGTCCATGCGGACACGGCAACACGAGCCGGAATTCCCATCGCCGGCGTATGGGACGTGAACCCCGCCAAGGGAGCTGCCTTCAGCAAGAAGCACGGCAGCACCCGAGCCTGCGCGTCCGTCAAAGAGCTGCTTGCCATGAAGGAAGTAGACGCCGTGGTGGTGGCGGTCCCCAACAACGACCACGCGCAGGTGGCATGCGAGGCGCTCGAAGCCGGCAAGACGGTATTCCTGGAAAAACCGATGGCTCTCAATGTTGCGGAGTGCGACAAGATCATCTCCGTCCTGGAACGAACCAAGGGTCGCCTGCAGATGGGTTTCGTTTCGCGGAGTACACCTGCAAGCCGGAACGTGAAGCACTTCATTGATGCGGGCACGTTCGGCAACATCTATCACATGAAGTGCAGCCTGTACCGGCGCCGCGGCGTGCCGGGTCTTGGCGGCTGGTTCACCACGAAGGCCATGTCGGGCGGCGGTCCGCTCATCGATCTTGGCGTACATGTGATTGACCTGTCGCTGTTCTTAGCCGGGAACGCCACGCCGCAGCGCGTGAGCGGCGTCACCTATGCAAACTTCGGACGGCGCATGAAGGACTACGTCTACACCAACATGTGGGCGGGGCCACCGAAGTTTGAGGGCGTCTGCGACGTTGAGGATCACGCCACTGCGCTGGTGCGCTGTGCGGGCGGGCTCACCATTGAAGTCAATATCACGTGGGCCATGAACGTGGACGACAAGCAGATGGCAAACGGCATCACTGTCTTTGGCGATAAGGGCGGCTGCTTCTTCCCGATCTTTGGAAAGCAATTCACCATCGCCACCGAGGCGGGCGGCAAGGTGGCAGACTTGACGCCGGAATTTGCGTCAAGCAATGTGGAACACGATGCGTGGGACGAGCAGTACCGGATGTTCAAGGCACTCGCTGAGAACGGCACGCCCGCGCATGCGGACGCTGCCGCGGGTCGGCGGGTGCAGTCGGTGCTGGACGGCATTTACCGCTCGAGTGCCGAGGGGCGCGAAGTAGAAATCTAAAAATGAGCAATGCGCCGAAGTTGCCTTCGGCGCATTGCGGGGTGATGTGGGGGATTGCCGCGGGCAGCACTTCGGTGAGGGACTATCCAACAACCGATTTCGGAAGCATGGCCGCGCCGCGGATGCCGCTTGAATCGCCGTGCTTGGCGCGGAAGACCGGCGTGTGGCACTCATCACTGAAGACGAGCGCCGGGAGCGCCGCTTGCACGCGTTCGGCAAGACCCGGGATGTTGCTCACGCCGCCACCAAGAACGATCGCGTGCGGGTCGATGATGTTGACCACCACCGACAGACTGCGCGCGAGTGCGTGAACGAACCAGTCGAGCGTGGCAACCGCGTGTGCATCAGCGCCCACCGCCGCACGTGCAGCAATCTCCGCGAGTGCGAGCTGCGTTCCAGATGCCTGCGCGTACCGACGCTCAAGCGCTGGCCCCGACAGGAACTGCTCAAGGCATCCACTCTTGCCGCAGTAGCAGCGATGCGCCGCGGCGTCTGCGTCACCGAGCCCCGGCAATGGGTTGTGCCCCCACTCGCCAGCGATGCCGTTGCCACCATCCACTACATCGCCCCGGACCACCACGCCGCCGCCGACGCCGGTTCCAAGGATCACGCCAAAGACCACCGCACCCTGCCCCGCAGCTGCGCCATCGATCGCCTCACTGAGTGCGAGGCAATTGGCGTCATTGGTCACACGCACCGGGCGCGCCAGGCGCGTGGATACATCTGCGGCAAACGGCTTGCCATTCATGCATAAAAGGTTCGAATTGCGGTGCAAACCGGTCTGCGGATTCGGCGAGCCCGGTGCCCCGATGCCGACCGGCGCGCCACGAACTCCCAGCGCGGAATCGGCCTGCGCAACAAGCTCTGCGATGGCGTCAACAAGCGCTCCGTAGTCACGCGGGCTCGCAACTCGTGTGCGCAGCACCTCACTGCCATCAGCGCGGAGTGCAAGCACCTCCGACTTTGTGCCGCCAACGTCAAGACCGATCCGGCTCACAGACCCTCGGACCGCTTTGCGGAAGTGATCAACTGGAAGAATTCCGATCGCGCGGCGGCGTTCGAAAGGAATGTGCCGTGCAGTTTGCTGGTGGTGGTAACTGCGCCTGGCTGCTGCACGCCGCGGTAGCACATGCAATAGTGCCGGGCCTGAATGACTACGCCAACGGCGGTCGGCTTGAGTGTGTCGTTAATCACGCCCGCGATCTGCGCAGTCAACTTCTCTTGCACCTGCAGCCGCTTCGAGAAGATGTCCACCACGCGGGCAAGTTTAGACAGACCAACCACGCGCCCATTCGGGATGTACCCAACATGCGCCACGCCAACGAACGGCACCATGTGATGCTCGCAGTGACTGTGCAACTGAATGTTGGAGAGAAGCACCAACTCGTCGTAACCCTCAATCTCGCCGAACGTGCGCGAGAGCGGCTCGATCGGGTCCGCGCCGTAACCCGAGAAATGCTCGCCCATGGCTTTCACCACGCGGGCGGGAGTGTCAAGCAAACCCTCGCGCTGCGGATCCTCGCCAATAAAGCGAAGGATCTCGCGGACATGGACCATGACTTGCTCGGGTGTTGGGCGGGGTTCAGGCATTTGGAAAGTCTAGGCAACCGACGCCGATGCGTCTTGGAACTGATACGTACCAATTTCTAAGCCATCCAGTGTTTCCACCACGAAATGATCTCATGTAACCGGTGAATCCGTAGATCCGGCGGCCCCATGCGGCTCAGCCCGTGGCTGGTTTCACGCGGGTAGCGAACGAAGCGCACTGGAACACCCAAGGTGCACAGCGCCGTGTGAATTTGTTCGCTCTGCTCAATGTTGCAACGAAGATCGCCTTCGGAATGAATCAACAGCATCGGGGTGCGAACATTCTTGAAGTGCGCGATGGGGCTGGCGCGCCACAGTGCTTCCGGGCGATCAAACGCAGCGCCCTTCCAGTAACGGTTCGGAACTTCCGGATGATCGCTGTTGCCAGCCTGACTCACCAGGTTGCTCACGCAACGATCACTGATGGCCGCACGGAATCCATGATCATGCGCCACGGCCCAGTTCGCCATGTAGCCACCGTACGAACCACCCATGATTCCAATGCGCGCGCGGTCAATGCCGCGATCGGTGCGCATCGCAGCGGCGACGGCCTGCACGTCGGTCCAGTCTTTCGTTCCCCACGCGCCACGGATCGCGGCGGTGTGCTTCATGCCGTAGCCCTTCGAGCCGCGTGGATTTGAGAACCACACTTCGTAGCCCTGCGCACATAACAACTGAAATTCGTGGAAGAAAGTGAGTCCGTACTGCGCATGCGGACCTCCGTGCACTTCAAGCAGAGCAGGCAACCGACCCTTGGCTCCGCGCGGACGCATCGTCCAACAATGCACCTTGTGGCCATCCTTTGCGGTGATCCAGCGCTCCTGCGGCTCGACCAATTCAACCGATGCCGCCAGTGCATCATTGAATGTGGTGACGCGCTGCATGGCGAAGATGCTTCGCTCCACTTCAAGGACATGAACTTCACCCGGTTCAATGGGCGCAGAACGAACGCACGAGAGACGCCATCCGTCTGAACTGAACGTTCCGAGTGAGAATTCCGCGCCCGGCTCAGTATGGAAGGCCACTGGTCCGCCATGCGCGGAGACGCTTGCGATGCGCCCGCTACCGTGCCAGCCTGCGCGGAAGAAGATGGCGGTGGAGTCAGGGAACCAACGAATCTGCGGATCAAACGCCGGCTCACCCGCGTCACTGAGTGTGGACGCCATCAGACAGAGATCGGTCTTGGCAGTAAGGCATGTGGTGGTCCGCGCCGCGCAATCATGAACAAAGAGTTCCACATTCGCGGTGCCGTACATGCTGTCCGTGCCGGTGCGACCAGCCCACGCAATGCGAACGCCGTCCGGACTCCATCGCGGCTGCGACTTGGGACCCTTGGGGATGCCAGTGATGCGCGACGTTCGATGCTTACCACCAGCGCCCAAATTCACTAGAAACAGTTCGGATTCGGAAGGATTCCAGGAAGCGCGCGGATCAATGTTGCCGGCAACCACGAGCGCACTTCCATCCGGCGCCCAATCCCATGAATAGAGACCAAGCGTATCGGCGAATACTTCCTCAATCGTGCCGCGGTCAAGATCCAATACATGCAGCGCGAATCGCTCGGAGCAAAAGTATCCGTCGCCATCGAGGCGATAGCACGCGTCTTCAACAATGCGCGGTGGAGTGGAGAGACCGTGCTCGTCACGTTCCTTCTTTGCTTCGGCGGTCCACTCGTAGGCAGTGGGTCGGAATCCAAAGGCGAGCCGCCGTCCACAGGGGCTCCACGCCAGATCGCGCACCGTGCCGTGCGGCATCGCCACCAGTTCACGCGCAGTGCCGCCCTTACTTGCAACAATCATGATGCGCGGCGCCAGCGCAGCGTCGTTACGAATGAACGCAACCTTTGTTCCATCGGGGCTCCAACGCGCGAGCGCATCTTTCGGTCCCTTGGTGATGGCGCGCGGAGCACGCTTGGCCTCCGCATCGGCAACCCAGACCGAAGTCTCATAGGAATTGCGCGCGCTCACCACCTTGCGCTGAAACAGCACGCTGCGTCCGTCAGGAGACATCTGCGTGTCGCCAACACCCACAAGGCACAGCAAATCCTCCGGAGTGATGGGACGGCGACGTGCCGCGGCCGGAGCCGCGCGCTTTTTGGTGGTCTTTCGTGCTGCCATAGTTCGGCGATGGTAGTCCGGACAAGGCGTGCATTTCCTACAATGGCCGCCCCATGTCTGACTCCCCCGCTGCCAATTCCCCCGCGCCCGAAGTTCCTGCCAAGACCATGGAGCAGATTGTTGCCCTGTGCCGGCGCCGCGGCTTTGTGTTCCAGTCAAGTGAAATTTACGGCGGCATCAATGGCTTCTGGGATTACGGCCCGCTGGGCACGGAACTGAAGCGCAACCTGAAGAACGCATGGTGGCAAGACGTTGTGCAGCGCGAACTGATCGGACCGCACGGCGAGCCGATCGATGTCGTTGGCCTCGACTGCACCATCATCATGAACCCGAAGGTGTGGGAGGCGTCCGGCCACGTGGGCGGATTCAGTGACCCGATGGTGGATTGCCGCGAGACCAAGCAACGCTATCGCGCGGACCACTTGGTGGTACTTGGTGCCGTTGAAGCCGGAGCCCGGCTCTGGGCATTCGTTGAAGGCGATGACACTGGTCGCGCCAAGGCGATCAAGGGAATCTGCAAGTATGAGAAGCGCGAAGCGCTTGATGCCGCTCGACACATCGTGCGCCCGTACCCAACCGTGCCCGCCGACGAACGCGCGCGCATCGTTGGCCCAGATGCCACCGAAGTTGGAACGCTCACCGAGCCGCGGCAGTTCAACTTGATGTTCAAGACGCTCGTTGGTGCAGTTGAGGATCCAGGAAACTATTCCTATCTCCGCCCAGAGACTGCGCAAGGCATCTTTGTCAATTTCCAGAACGTCATGGACTCCACGCGAGTGAAGATTCCATTCGGTATTGCGCAGATTGGCAAGGCGTTCCGTAACGAAGTCACGCCACGCAATTTCACGTTCCGCAGCCGGGAATTTGAACAAATGGAGATCGAGTTCTTCATTCATCCCAGCGAAGCTGCCACGTGGTACGCGTGGTGGCGTGACTGGCGCTTCAGCTGGTGGCAGTCGATTGGCCTCACCAGCGCCAACCTGCAACTGCGCGAGCATGACCGTGATGAACTTGCCCACTATGCCAAGGAAGGCGCCGGTACCAGTGACATTGAATACCGGTTCCCGTTCACAGCTCCCGGCTACGGCGAGTTGGAAGGCGTTGCGCATCGATCCGATTTCGACTTGCGCGCGCACGCCACTGCGAGCGGCAAGAACGACAAGGCGAAGCACTTTGACCAAGCGCGCAACGAGCGCTACTTCCCGCACGTCATCGAGCCATCGGCAGGTGCTGACCGCGGAACGCTCGCCCTGCTGTGCGAGGCGTACACACCGGATCCAAGCCGGCCAAGTGGCGTGTTCATGAAGTTCAATCCGCGCATGGCGCCGGTGAAGGCGGGCATCTTCCCGCTGGTCAACAAGGACGGCATGCCAGAGATCGGCGAGAAACTCTTCCGCACGCTGCGCAAGAAGCACGTGGTGGAGTTTGATGAGAAGCAATCGATCGGCAAGCGCTACGCACGCATGGACGAAGCAGGAACTCCGTTCTGCATCACCATCGACAGCGAATCGTTGACGGCACAAACCGTCACCGTGCGCCATCGCGATACGCAGCAGCAAGAGAAACTTGCCATCGACGCTGTTCCAGCGTGGCTCGACGCGCAAATCGGGACGGATTCCTGATTGTTGCGTCGCAAGGCTCAGTTTCTGGCAGTTGCTGCTATTGCCGCGCCGGGGGTGCTTCTTGCTGGCTGCTCATCAGTGGCCCCGAGCGCGGAATTGACGCGCACGTCCACGCCAACGCACTGGACATTAGTGGCGCCGAAAGGCGTTCGCGAATTGCCAGAAGTGAAGGCGCTGATCGCTGCACGTGCCACGCGATTTACTGTTGAAGTGATCGAGTTTGACCCGGCTGAAGGAACTGCAGAGACGCGGTTGGCAGCAGTACGCGCCCGGCTGGCGAAAGCGTCAGCCGCCGCCAGCGCAACCACCGACCAAGTGCTGGTGATTGGCTCGCCGGAATCCATTTCTATGGGTCCATGGAACTTTGCAGGGTTCAAGCAACCAATCTCCACTGATTGGCTACTGACTACGAATCTTGAAGTTGGCAAGGCAGTCGAGCCCTTGACCGGTTGGCAAGCGGCACTCAGCGCACCCGCGCTCCGCACGGTTGGACGCTTGCCATTTGATGACACAAAGATTGTGTCGCTGGCTGCACAAGCCACACTTGAACACGATCGCAACAGCCAAGCAGCCACCGGCACCGCCGTTCTCGGCGCAAGTGGAACTGCGTATGCGTGGCCGATGGCCTCCGCACGAAGACAACTGCAAGACTCCGGATGGAGCGCATCGCTCTACGGCGAAGGCGGAAGTTGCGATAGTTCGCCGCGTGATTTCATGCCCGCGTGGCAAGGAACTGACGGAAAGTCAGCGGCATCACTCGTGGTGGTCGCGGGGCCTTCGTACGCAGCGATCAACGATGGCGGCCCAGCGCGGGGCGTTCAGTGGCTCATCCGTCCTGCAGCGGCAAGTGGTGCGCCGGGAGTGCGTGCAAGTACGCCGCTTGGAAGCGACGCGCCATCCCCGAATGCGTCTCCCGCTTCGCTCTTGGTGGCGTTCACGCCGGGCTTTGCGCGTCCAGGGACACCTGACATCGCAGACCTCATGGCCTGGAAACAAGCCGCCGCCATCGCCAGCTTCACCGCGGATATCAGCGCATCGCCAGTGACACCCGCTCTTGAATCCATGGTGAACATTCCCCGCCAACTCGCACGCGGCACGCCCGTGGGCATCGTCATTGAAAGCGAACGCCGTGCGTACTGGGCGCGTGCTTCCGGTGACTTGGTGTCGTGGATGCCAACCGCCAAGGAAGACCGAGCACGGCTAGCGCTCTCCGCCGTCCTCTACGGAGATCCCGCACTGCAGGCCTGCAAGACCCCCGCTGCCGCACTGAATCTCACCAACGCGGCGCCGCTTGCGGTGGTGGTGACCGACAGTGCGCTCGGCGAGACGATTACTGATCAGCCCGCACCTGCGTCCGGCATGTCCGGTCGTGCAATGGCGCTGACCATTGCGCTGTTTGCCATCGTGGTGGCGCTGGCTGCCGCGTGGGCTTCACGACGCAAGGATTCGTAAGCGCCCGAACACTTACCCAAGGTCGATGGGTTTGCCTTCGCGCTTGCCGTCGTACCAGAAGGCGAGCTTTGCACGGGACTGCAGCGGCTTGTGACGACCAAGTGAAAACCAAATGGTGAGCGCCAGGAGCGTCAGCATCATGCGCGGCCCCGCTCCAGCTCGTTGCTTGCGCGCGCTGCTAACGACCTCTTCAGAAAGAAATGCAAATCGACCGCGCTGCTTGAGCGCCTTACTCATCCAATATTCCTCGCCCGCGAACCACTGCTCATCAAATCCATTGAGCGAAATGAACGCATCGCGGCGCATGAAAATGAAGCATCCAGCGGCAAGTTCTTGCGCGTACCACAGCACCTTAAATGCTGCAAAGAATGCCTCAGAAATAGGACCGCCGCGACCATCAAATGCCACCCGCGAGCCACCACCCACTGCACCGCAGTCAAGTTCACGAAGCGCATGACGAAGCACTGTTTCTGGGAGCCACGTATCTGCATCAACAAAGATCAGGTACGGCGCAGTGGTTGCGTGTCCGCCCGCATTGCGAACCGCCGCGATCTGCCGCTTCTCGACACGGACTACGCGCGCACCCGAAGCCGTTGCTAACGCGGCAGTGCGATCGCTACTGGCATCGTCCACCACCAGCAACTCATAAGGTCGCCCAAGATTCTCTGCAATCGTGCGCAGTTGACCGACCGTCTGCGCAATGATCGCTTCCTCGTTCCATGCCGGAACAATGATCGCGTAGTGGGGGGCTGGAGTGTGCGTCATGGCGTGAGGGCTTGCTGGTCAGACGCGCGCAGGCGCAATCATTCCAGCAGGGATAGTAACAGCGTCACCACTCTCAACCATGGAGGCAATGGGATACGCGCATGAATCAATCATCGCCGCTCCGGCAGGACGAAGATTCCCGCTCCGACCAAGTCCGCCAAAGGGCAGCTTCCCACTTGCACCCGCGGTACCGCAATTGATATTGATGCAACCCGCGCGCAGCCGATCCATGGCAGCACGAATGACCGCTGGCTGTTGCGTGAAGATGCTGGCTGCGAGACCGAATTCCGTTGCATTTGCCTGTGAAATGGCGTCATCCAAACCATCAGCGATGGAAATTCTGACCACTGGACCAAACACCTCGCGGTCCGTTGCCAATTCAAAGCGAGGTGCAAGCAACACACCGGGCGTTGCAAACCAGCCTTCGTTGGAGACCTCGCGCTGCCATGGGTCCGCTGCAATTCCTGTTCCGAACGCGCGCGCCGCCAGCAATACTTGCTCACCGCGCGCTCTGCACTCTTCTTGGAATGCAACAGTTGCATCGCGCGACTCGCGACTCACCAGTGGACCCATGAACGGCGCTGGATCCGCGTCGCCAGGCGCCACCGTGATGCTGCGCGCACACTCAAGAAATGCAGCAATGAATCGATCAGCTACTGCCTGATGGACGATGATTCGTCGCGTGCACGTGCAGCGTTGTCCGGTACTGATGAATGCACAGCGCACGCACTCAATGACTGCTTGCCGCAGGTCCGCATCATCCATGACGATGGCTGCATTACTACCACCCATCTCCAGCGCCACCATACGACCGGGGCGGTCGAGGTTGGCCTCCATGATGCGACGACCAACTGGCCAACTTCCAGTGAAGAGCACTCCGTCGACATCCGCATGGGCCACCAGCGCGGCCGCTACATCACCGCGCCCCTGCACCGTATTGAATACGCCCGCAGGCATGCCCGCTTCGTTCATCAACTCAGTCAGTAGCGCCCCGACCGCGGGGGTCTTCTCGCTTGGCTTAAAAACCACCGTATTTCCTGCGTACAGCGCCGGAACCCAATGCCCATTCGGCAAATGCGCTGGGAAGTTGAACGGTCCGATCACCGCCATCACGCCGTACGGCCGGTACGAACAATTGTTGGACCGCGTGGCAGAGGCCGGAATCTGATAGCCCGTAATACGCGCACGCACGCGATCTTCCAGAGTCACATTGACTTTGTCGGCAAGCAGCGCCGCTTCTTGGCGCGCTTCAGCCATCGTCTTTCCCGTTTCACGAGTCAGTAGCGCGGCAATACGCTCCGCGTGACGAACCGTGACTGCTGCCCATGCGCGCAATACCTCCGCGCGCTCATCGGGCGTTCGCGCACTCCATACTGGAAATGCCGAACGTGCCGCTTGTACGGCGGCACCCACTGCGCCCACTTCAATGCGAAACCGACCAACCTCAACGGATGGCCGCGCGGGATCAACAGAAACAATTTCATTCGCCGCGGTCATGCGCCTCGCTCAAGCGCGGTCACCCCAATGACATCGCCGATGGCCGCACCGATAGCGTCGGCCGTTACCTTCGCTAGCCGAATGTGCTTGCCATCAAGTGCATAGGCGCCGCGTGTTGCTCGGAATCCCAGACCACGATTGGCCGCACAGCTCACAAATCCAACGCGATCGAGCCGCTCATCACCAGCAACCAGCGTCGCTTGAGAAGTTGCCGAAACCAATGGAATGCTGTCGACCGCTGCCTCCAAATACGGGCCGCCGTCAAATGGATCACATCGGTCGTGATAGGCAAAGCCTTGTTTTTCAAGCATGGATCGAGCCGGACGAGTTTCCTCGCCGACCTTACCGATCAAATTGCGCGCTTCTGGCGGCAAGGTGCTCGCGTAAATCTCTTCCTTGGGAAGAAGACTGGTCATGAATTCTTTGCTGTGCTGACAGAATGCATCAGCCTCGGTGTAACTCAGATTGATGAATCGTCGCCCAAAGAATTCCCAAAACAGCGTCTGACTA
This sequence comes from Phycisphaera mikurensis NBRC 102666, assembly GCA_945878575.1. GTDB lineage: Bacteria > Planctomycetota > Phycisphaerae > Phycisphaerales > SM1A02 > UBA966. The sequence goes on from CAMDUB010000004.1 coordinate 80,319, forward strand.
TCAGGCGTGAGTGGTCCCATCAATTCCGCCAAAATGCGGTCTTGGAACATCGCTCGGTGGAGGCCCAGAAAGTGGAAGCGCACCAGCGAAAGCAGTGATCCAAGTTTTTCACGGTGACCGCGGTACCCGGGCGCAAGAATCAACCCACCAAGTTCGCTTGGTCCAGTTTCGTCAGTCATGACTTGGATGGTCATATGCACTGCGCCCGTGTTCAAGTCACGGCTGAAGTGCTCACGACGCCGCACCTGTAGGAAAATCTGCGGCCAACCTTCCCAGCCGATTCGACAAATCAATGAACTGGTGCCAATGACCCCACCAGTCTCGCTGTCCTCAAGGACAAACATGAATTGCCGCTGCCGGTCGTCGGACACATCACCAGCAAAGCTGCGCCGACTCCGGCTGACCTTGGAGGTGATGATGTCTTTGTCAGCCGGCAGATTGATGAAATGCACCATGCGCGCCAGTTTCAGGAGCGTGGGGACGTCATCAGGCATGGCTTGGCGAATCACAAACATCAGAACTCCACTATCGGCACAATTGAGGCCCTTCCGGAGCCTGTTTTGATGTCCGAGAATGTCACGCCGTGCGCGCCATAGAGCGCTCGATCACCTCAAATACCGGCCCCCACTGCTCCGGGGTCATCACGCCAACCGGCGGCAGCATCCGCACGTGGTACGGACCGTGCCCGCAGTAGAAGGCCATCACGCCGTCCTCAAACATCGCCTGCAGCAGCTTCATGATTCGATCCTTGTCACCACCGAACGGCGTCAGCCTGCACATTCCACCCGTGCCACCCATGTACTCGGTGCTGGTGCGCCCAAATGCATCCGCCATAGGAGTGAACCACTCCGGATGTCGCGCCACGAGTTTGGCAGCATGGGTGCGGAACGCCGCGTGCAACTTCGCGTTACGACCGTCCGCTCCGTAGTAGCCACCATCGCGCATGAGCCGCAACGCTTCCATTCCAACTTGCAATGCTGATGTGCTGGCGGTGAATGTGCCACTCAACAGTCCAGGCTTCGGGTTCATCTCCGGTGCAAAGAGGCACGCGCACGCCTGACTCATCTTGCCGATGGTCACCACGTCAATGTATTCGCCAAGTCCAAGTTGCTCAAAGCAGAACATGCTTTCCGTGCGACCAAAACTCTGCACTTCGTCGTCCCACACTGGAATGCCTGCAGCCTTGCATGTCTCCATCAATGCCAAGAGGAACCCGCGCGGCGCAACATTAAATCCGCCCTCGCCCTGCACCAATTCCATGACGAAGCACGCATGCTGCCCCGGATAACGGTGGATGTATTGCTTCAAGTGCCACACTGCCATCTCCGTGCAACGCGGACCCATGAGTGGGTCGTAGAACGGCATGTAATCCACCAGCGTGGAAAGCGGCAAACCCTGCCGATACGCGGCGGTGTCACCAATTTGACTCATAGTGATCGATCGCCCCATGAAGCAATCTTGGAACGCAAGAATGCGCGGCGCGCCACCGGTCTTCTGCATGCACACCTTAAGGGCGGCTTCATTCACCATGCAACCCGAATTGCTGACAAAGCAGTGCTCCATACGACTGTTGCGCTTCGCTTCTGCAACAAGGAACTCAGCAAAGGCGACACTGTCCTGGTTGCTGGTGAGATTGCCTTGCATGCACAGGTCAGAAAGCCCGGCCCGTAATGCAGCAGCGGTCATGCGCGGATCGCTGTGGCCAAACATGTGTACGCCAATGCCGTTCAACATGTCCCACTTCACACTGCCATCAAGTAGCTCTACCAGCGGCCCGTTGCCAAGCCCGGTTCCCAGATACGGCATGATGGGTCCACGACCGCGCACCGCGGCAGTCCGCTTCATTGCAGCAGCAAAGGAATCCTTGAGCGCTGGATCAGCGGCACGCGCACCAGTCAGTGCCTGTTGCGCGCGTTGCACACGCGCGACAATCGCCTGAATGTGCTGAGTCACCTCCGAATCAACGGCGAGTGGGCTTGAAAGTGGAGCGATCGCGTCAGTCATGCGCGCATCGTAGATGCGACCGAGGCCGCTGTGCGCAGTAAAGACAGCGCCACTAATTGCGCGCGGTCAACCATCCCGTCCAGATCCACCCATTCATCCTCGCGGTGCAGATTGCCGCCACGCACTCCCAGCGTGTCCAGCGTTGGTAACCCAGCCGCCTGCAAATTATTACCGTCGCAGACTCCGCCCGTACGACCAAACGGCAGCGGTCTTCCGAGGTCCTCGCTCGCGCCGCGTACCAACTCCGCCAGACGTTCCACTTCTGGCGTCAACGGCTTCGCTGGTCGGCCCGCAATCCGTCGCACCCGAACACGCGGAACCTCACCGTCGGCCCCGCACGCCAGCGCGTCCAACCCACTGGCGATGTACGCCTCCTCAGCACCCGATGTGAAGCGCATGTTCCCCCAAGCCGAAGCATGATCCGGCACAATGTTTGTCACCGCCCCACCCTGCAACGGCCCAATGTTCACAATGCGCCCCGCGGCCGGATCAGCCAATGCCTCCGCCCGACCCACGCTTTCGCAGAGCGCACGCACGGCGCTGCAGCCCTTCGCGTAATCGCGGCCGACATGCACAGCCCGTCCAAATGCATCAATGCGGAACTGCGCAGCACCCATGCGCTCAACGATCAACGAATCGCCCTCGCCCGCTGGCTCAAACACAAACCCGGCCGCGTGTCCCGGAGCCAACGATCGCAGTGCTGCTGCCGATCCGTAACTTCCAGTCTCTTCATCGGGAACAAGTACGAACGTCCATGCCAGCGGATGTCCAGCATCACGAATCGCTTCAAGCGCTGCAAGCGCAATCACCAGCCCGCCCTTCATGTCCGCGGCGCCCGGACCCGTGGCTCGTCCACCGCCAATGGAGCGCAATTCACGGAACGACCCATGCGGGTCATGCACGGTGTCAAAGTGACCGCTCAGTAACAGGCGCGGTCCAGCACCCGCGTGTTCTGCTGCAAGAATGTCAACCCCGTCGGCTGCATGAGTACTTTCCCACGGCGGATCGATCCAATCGGGACGACGTTCACAGGTGATGTCGCGCGTCACTGCGCCCAACTGCCGCAATCGATGCGCAAGCGCGGCACGCTGGCCATGCAAGCCGGTGGCGTGCCCGCGCCCCGTTGGAATCGCCACCCACGCCGTCAATTCATCCACCATGCGTTGCTGACACGCTGCAATGCGGCTGCATACGTCACGCTCCAGGTCGTTCATACTCATCGTTCGCGCTCCTGTGGTTGCGCCGCAAGATCAAGCGTTCCTTCGAACACTTCAACCGCCGGCCCGGTCATCTGAACGCTTGACTCGCCGCCTTCCCACTCCAGTAACAGGTCCCCGCCGGGCAAATGCGCTCGCACTGGCGAACATGTTTTGCCGGTCATGACGCCAGCAACACACACCGCGCTTGCACCGGTACCGCACGCTTGCGTGGCGCCGCTGCCGCGCTCCCACGTTCGCATGCGCACTTCGGCCATACTGGTGGCGTTCAACACCTGCACAAAGTGCACATTGATTCGCTCTGGAAACCATGCGTGCCGTTCCATGTACGGGCCCACTTGTTCAAGGGGCACGCGCGCAACATCCGCGCACCACAGCACCGCGTGCGGATTTCCCATGGACACCAAGGTCATGCGCGGATCAAGACCGCATGCTTCTTGCCATCCGACCGGGGCACCCGCGAGCGTCCAGAATTCATCCGGGAGCGCAAAGTCCACCACTGCCGCCGACAGCGAAACGCCGGGAATGGAAGCCGGAATTCGCGCGGCTGCCAAGATGGGTGCGCCCATTGAAACCATCGCTTCGTGCACGGTGCCATCATGCCCGCCGCGCATCCAATGCACATCAAGCACCCCGCGCCGTGTCTCCACCCGCAACGGTTGTCGATCACATAGACCACGGTCCACTGCAAATTTCGCCACGCAACGAATGCCGTTGCCACACATCATCCCTTCGCTTCCGTCCGCGTTGTACATACGCATGCGCACATCAGCGGCAACGCCGGGAGTCACCGGATCAACCATGATGAGCCCATCGCTACCGATACCAACATGCCGGTCGCTCACCCAACGAGCAAGCGCGGGCGGATCGCTGACGGGATGTTGCGCGCCATCGACGTAGACGTAATCGTTACCAAGTCCGTGCATCTTGGCAAAGCTGATGGCCTGGCCACTGGGAAGTTCACGCCTTGATTTCATGAGTGACCGCCTATCATGGCCGATGCACCGTACCCAAATCAATCACCAGCGGACCATGTCGATAGTAGTCCACGTTCATGGTGTCTCGACGAATGAACGTGAATACCAAGCAATTTGCGCGTGTGGAATTGGCATAACCAAAGTCCCCCATGTGCGGACCGGCGTACGTTCCATTCTCAAACTCTTGCGCATGCATATGGAAATGAAACAGTGATGTGTATCCCTGGTCGAAGAGTTCCTGTGGTGCCTCAAAGCGGATGTCACTACCAGTGACGCGCGGGCGTACCTCAACTACTTCCCATTGACCAGCATCATTGATGCGCACCACCCCACCGTACTCAGTGCGACGGTCTTGGTGATCGCGATCGCCAATATCAAAGACGCGTGCGGATACCTTTGGATCGTCCAGCATGCTGAGTGCCAGGTTGGAGGCAACCAAGTCAGTCCAGTTCACCTCCGCGCGCTGTGTTCCAAGCCGTTCACTCCGTTTGCTACCGGTATCCCAACCGGTAAAGTCAGCACTGTGCTTGCCGGAGTCGCGCAGTGTCAGACGCACCACCAGGTCATCAAACAACTGATCTTTGGTCTTCTTGAGAAGGTCAGGCGCGTAGCGCTGCGCTGCCATCGCCACCGGAATGCCACGCAATTCAAAGTTCACTTTTTGCTCAGCGGGCACTTCACGCAGCGCTTCGCCGGCCATCTTCCAATACGCCGGGGATGCGGACTGCCGCAACTTTCCAAGCCAAATCAGCTCTTCGCGCGTTTCCGGAAGGATTCCCAAGTCATCAACAAGCTGCTTGATATCCCGCAACATGACGTCGTCGGGACGCACCGCACTTGAACTCACCAACTCCTTGAGCCGGTCACGCTCGCCGATCCGCATCAGCAGTTCCCACGTGCGCGCGCGCAGCGCGGACTGACGCACCGGGCTGGCTTCCATCATCACGGCAAACAGTGCGTCGCCCACCTTGTCGGTTCCGTAGAGCGCTGCCATCGCTTCATACTCCGGACGCTTGCGATCATCGTTGCCCCACGCCGGCACCCCGCCCGCCCAAGAGTTCACCAACACCGTGGTGTAGTCCTTCATTCCGCGCGCGGCGATCTGTTCCATGATCCATCGTCGATACTCAAACGACTCCATGCGAACGATGTTTGTCTCGAGCACCTCGCGCAGGCCCTTGCGATCTTCTTGCACCATCAAGTCAAAGGCGGCCTCACGATTAGCAAGGTTGAAGCCCTGCGCAAAGGTCGTGCGCCGGAGCGCGCGCTTCGCCTCATCAGAAAGCGGCACCTGCTCCCTGAGCATCTCGATGGCGCCCAACTGCTCCTCCGGGCTCGGCGAAGTGTTCAGCGCCACGATCGGGTCAACCGGCCGGCGGCTGTTGCAGCCTCCTGCGAGTAAAGCAGCCGCAGCCGAAACAGCGGCAACACATGTGGCAATCAGCGCGAGGCGCAATCCGTGCGTTCCATGCATGACGGGCAGTGTAGGAGCAGTCCCTGCCGCTACGATTCGCGCGTGCCCCGCGCAACTCCCATTGACCCCAGAACCCTGCTTGACGTGCGCTTGCGCGTGGCGGCTGTCATTGAGGAACTCCGCCCGGGCATCCAAGCGGACGACGGCGATGTGGAATTGGTGGACGTCACCGCGGACGGCCAAGTTCAAGTGCGTTTCAAGGGCGCATGCGTGCGATGCCCGTCCAGCGGCATGACGCTGCACGGTGGAATTGAAAAGAATCTTCGATCGATTGTCCCGGAAGTCGAGTCGGTGATCGCAGTCACCTGAATTGCGCCGATGGTTGCTGCGGTTTAGCCAGACTCGCCGGGGCGGATCTGCCCAGCAATGCCCGGACCGGATTCTTCGTCGCGCAGGATTTGGTCGGCCACTTCGCGGCGGTGCACCGCAATCTCACGGGGGAACTCGAACGCAATTCGAACGCGATCACCCTTGATCACGGAAATACGAACAATACCCAGGGGGGCTGCTGGGTCTCCGATCACTACTTCTTCTCCCTCTCGTCGGGTGATCACAAGCATGGTGGATGCCTCCTGCATGCGCCTCGCCGACCAAGGCGAGCAACTTGCCTGCCACACGGTCTCGCGACCGTTCCTTGTGGCGTTGATGGCAACTAGCGGCATCGTGCCGCGCGCAGTACAAGCGTAGTTCAGTCAATCGGATCCACCTAGCACCGTTAGTGAAATTTGGATGGATATAGGAAGTGATCGCTGGGGATCGGCCGTGCCCCATTCGACCCATGCGGAATAACATCTGCCTCTGCTGCTCCAGAAGGCACTATCGCCACCGAATCCTTCAAAAAAATGCCCCCGCGCCGGCACGGGCCGACGCGGGGGCAACGACGGAAACTCGGGCCACCTGGGCCCTCACCCCACCAGCGGGCGTGCCCCGAACAGCCAACCATGGCTGCGCGAAGCTTCCAAACTGCCGAACCGTCCTTGGCTCGGCCATCAATCCAGACGCGTCTTGAAGACCTTGATCCGGTGCGTTGCCATCCTTGGCATCGCGGAGCAAGGCGCCGAAGCGCGCGTCTTTGGCACGCTGGTCGCCGATCCTTGGCTACCTGCGTCCAATGCGTTCGTGCGCGTTCCTCCCACGCACCAACACGTTTGTTCACTTGTCGGCTGGTTCCGCCAGCCGCGGGGTCACACTGTCGGGCGCTGCGATGCGGCGAATGTCTGCCGCGCGCGCCTCCAAATATCCACCGCTTCCGGTTGCAAGCGCTCTTGTTCGCGCTTCCAGGCCGCGGGCTCAGTGAGTTCCAAGTGATCTCGAACGCCGAGAATCATGATGGAGCCAGCAAGCCCAAACTTCTGCAACAACCGATCGGGTATCCGAATCCGTCCCGCGCTGTCGAGCGGCACACGAGCCGCTTGCGAGAACACGAGCCGTTCAAAGTCCTGCATGGACGGGTCGCCGATCAGCGAACCTCCAAGCGAGTGCGAGAGCTGGGCGAACGTCTTTTCTGGCCAAAGCCAAAGCTGACCATTCGCGCCAGGCGCCACGATGAAGGCCTCTCCATGCTGCTTGGTGTCGAGCACCTCTCGCAACTCTGACGGGATCGCCAGTCGTTGCTTTTGGTCCAGCGTGTGCTCATATTCGCCAAGAAACAGCATGAGAAAGGCGACCTCAGGCGCCGTGGAACACTTTAACCCACAACGCCCCACTTCGCAACACCTTTACCCATAAATTTCTTCAATAAATTTGAAGAGTCCGCGAACAATTTGCCTGCAGTAGGCGTAACGCCATATGAAACAAGTGTTTGTGGACATTTGCTAAATCTGCGACACAATCTCCAAAGCGAGCATTGCCCCACACGCTGTCACCCCGACAGCCATCGGTCAACGCACGCCAAGAAAGGCTCGTGAGGAAGTGAACCCGCGAAACCGCAACGCACTCGACTGGGCGCCCGCTAACCGATCGGATGTCGCCCCTGTACTGGACCGCATCCCGAACGGATCATTCATTCTGACCTCCGGCCACGCCGATGTGCGCGCGGGCGTTTCCGTCAAGTGGGCGCAGCAATGCTCATCCACTCCGCCCATGGTGATGGTGGCCGTGCCGAAGGGTCATGTGCTGAGTCCACTGATTCGAGACAGTCGGAGCTTTGCAATCTGTCAACTTGATCCCACGGATCGAACCACATCACGTGCATTCGATCTACACACTCCGGGCATTGATCCGTTCATTGGATCAACGGTTGATCGCACCCCGAGTGGATGTCCGGTACCAGCGCGTGCGCTCAGTTTCCTTGACTGTGAACTCGCTCGCCATGTTGATCTTGATGGCGACTATGAGTTGTATGTTGGCATCGTCCACCATGCGACAACGATTCTTGATCCACAAGATCAGGCGCGATGCCTGTGCGATTCCGAAACGGTGCAACGTGTGGCAGCGGCAGCAAAGAAGGCTCCGCCGCTGCGCCGCATTCACACTCCAACTGCAGCGCTCCGAGAAACCCCGAAGCGCGCGCGTACCCGCTGATAAATCAGTGAGTTGCGCTGTTTGACTCCGGGCGCCCCGCCGCTCCGCGCTCCTTTCTAGACTGTCATGATGACGTCTCTGCTCCGCACAGCCACCGGCAATTTCTTAAATCCATCGAACCGTTTCGGCATTGACTACCGCGCCGAAGCTGCGTCGTTTCCACCGCCGCCAGTGCCGATCATTGACATTCACTCGCACATTCACGGCACTGGTGCGTCCACGCTGCTGCGCGAAGCAATGGATCTGTACGGGATCGAATCGATCCACTCCATGACGCGGCTTGAGGAGATTCCAGCGATCCGTGCCGTGCTTGGAGAGCGCGTGCAGTTCATCGCCGTCCCTGATTTCACCAACCCGGATCGCCTTGCTGCGCATGGCACCGACTTCCTGGCACGCATCCGTGAGTTCCATCGCGAGGGTGCAACCATCTGCAAATTCTGGGCGGCACCGCGCGGTATTGATTTCGGTATCGAGGCGGGAGATCCGCGCCTCTTGGCGCTTGATGCGCCGCACCGCCGCCGTGCCATGGATGAAGCCGCGTCGCACGGCATGGCCTTCATGGCGCATGTGGCGGACCCGGACACATGGTTCGCAACCAAGTACGCCGATCAATCACGGTACGGCACCAAGCGAGACCATTACGAGCCGCTGGAACGATTGCTCGACGAGTACCACGTTCCGTGGATCATTGCGCACATGGGCGGCTCGCCGGAGAATCTTGATTTCTTGGACACCATGCTTGCTGCGCATCCGAATCTCAACATTGACTCCAGCGCCACCAAATGGATCGTGCGCGAGATCAGTCAGCATTCCGCCGAGCGCGTACGCACCTTCATGCACCGCTGGCGCGGCCGCATTCTCTTTGGAAGCGACATCGTTACCAACGAAGAGCACCTGCAAACAGGTGAAAAAAGCACAGAAATGGCTGCAAAGGCCAGTGACAGAGAAAGTGCTTTCGATCTTTATGCCAGCCGCTATTGGGCATTGCGCGCGCTGTGGGAAACCGATTGGTCGTTGGAAAGTCCAATCAGCGATCCCGACTTGGCCATGGTCAACCCCGCTCGTCACGCACATGATGCCCCGCGTTTGGAAGGCAAGTGCCTTCCCACCGAAACGCTCTGCGCGTTCTATCGAGACGCCGCACTCAGTATTGTGTGAAGTGCAACGGCGGCGACGTTGGGGCGACGCGGATCAAAGATCCGCTCCGCTGGCACCACGTCCGTCATCAACGCTGCCGGCGTGTTACTGGCAACAACCACCGGAACACCTGCGCGTGCCGCCAGGCGTACGCCCCACGAATCGCCGTCGGGAATCATCGCAGTGATGCCGCGCGCAAACGCAAGAGCGAACGCCGAGATTCCCGAATCCCGCCCGGTTGCACCCGGACCACCGCGACCGATGCGCAAGTCAATGGCAATCGCCACGTCTGCAGCGCTTGCCAGCAATTCAGGATCATCAACGCGCGCGTCGAACGCCAGACGCCACGCGCCACCAGCAGCGGATGCAAGGCGCTCAGCCCGCGCTGCGCCCGGAGAACTTGGATGCACCACAAGCACCACCGGATGACCGAGCATCGAAGTGCGCCCGGCAATATCAAGTGCCATACGGGCATCACATGATGCGGCAGGGCTGGCCAGCAGAAGGCACACGCGTTCACTGGCGTCAACGCCCCACGCCGCGCGCAACTCATCACGCGGAAGTGAATCGATCGGATCAGGAAGTGCGTCATCCAGTACCGCAGCGCGCGTTCCAAAAGCGGGCGAAACGCCGAGTAATCGCGCCGTCTCGTGGGCACGCTGGCCAAAGGTCAACAGCGATCCATCGCTTGGAAGGCGACCAAAGGCGCGCCGCAGCACGGACCCGGACAGCACCATCGCCCCCAGCGGCGGCAAACAACTACTACCGACATTCACACCGAACGATGCCGCGCGCCGAGCCTCTGCAGCGGTCCCGATGATGCCCGCCGGCCGCCCAGCAAGCCGAGCAGCAATCGCACGCAGCCGAGGGGGCGCGCACGCATTGACGTCGATCAGCGCCGCCATGCGTGGACGAACGGCAGCTGCGCCGGCACTGCCAGAAATTGCTGTGCGCTGCGGAATCATCAGCCTTCCATCTTGGAAACGCCCTTGCCAAAGTTCTTTGGCTCGTGGTCGTAGAAGAGCTTGGTGACGTCGTCAGCAAGCTTCTTCTCAAGACCGTCTTCGGCACTGCGCCGGGCTGCCGATGTGCGATACGCGTCGTTGGCCAACGTGTCCACTTGTGCCGTCACTGGATATCCCTTCGGATCTGCGCCCAGTGGCGGGAACAGTCGTTCCTTGGCCTTGACGTCTACTACTTTTACACGTACTTGAGCAGTTGGCTTGGGCGTGGCGCCGTCCGGCGAAAGCGTAAACGACTCCATTTCCACGTAGAGAACGATGTCTGCGTTCACAGCATTACCAAGGTCTTCAATGGAAATACGCTTGGTACTTGTCTCCATACGACGTACGTAGGAAATCAATTCGCGCCCGCTCACCACATCAGTGACCAGGCCCTGTTGCTTGATGACTGTTCCGATGTCATCTGCAAGCAGCGCGCGCAACTGCAAGCGGCTCACCACACTCTTGCGATCATCAACAAACACCACCAGTTTCTTATCTTTTGGCAACGTGTATTCGGCTGGCTTCTTGGGCGGACCCTGCGCAATCCACATTGCTGGAACCGCGTAGTTGCAGCCCGCGATCACCAAGATCACCGCCGCGAAGAATGCCAGTACCAGGGCTCGAAGTGCTCCGTGCATCAGGTCAACCCTTCAGTCGCTTGTTGGGGTACTTGTCTTCAATGTGGTCATAGAACAACTTGTTGATCGTCTGCGTGAACTTGGCAACCAAGCCAAGTTGAATCTTTTCTTCTGACGCGCTTTCGCGACTGAGATCCTTCACGTCAGGAAACTTGACGGCAATGCTGTACTCCTCGGCGAAGGCATCGGGGTCCAGCGAATCGCGTTCGATGATGCCAACATTTGCGCCCGCCATTCCTTCCCAAATCCAGCGGTTTCCAGGTGGATTGAGGCGGAATTCAAAGACGTCAATAAAGATTACCCGGTCAACGCCCAGTTCCTCGGCAATGGTCCCGAGTGGAAGCGTGGTCCAACTTGGCGTGCGGTAGCACCACGCCAACGACTCGCGCCAATCAAGCACTTGCACGCCACTGACATGCTCCTTCACACCCGCGGCAATGTTGCCCGCAACGTTTGGAACAACAGTGGGATATTCATAGAGCACGCTGCGTTCAGCATTGACGACCACTGCGACGGTCTTATTTTCAAGGCCGCGGTACTTGGCAAGCACCTCCACCTTCTTCTCAACCTCAATGGCCTCACCGACCTTGGAGACCAGGCCCATGGCGCCGCACGAGGCGAGCACAAGAGGCATGATCAGGAGTGCAAGGATGGCAACAATGCGAGTCTTCATGGTGTTCCGATCGAAGCGGGGAGGAAGCCGCGAACAACCGCGACCTTCCAGCCCCAAGAGAGGAGCGCAAATATTCCGAGGCCAAGCAGAAACCGCGGCGTCAGGCGATCGCCAAGAACATGTCCGAGCCGGCTACCGGTCAGGGCCACATAGGTGCCGACCAATGCCGTGGCAGCTGTACCAAGGGCGAGGACGAATCCCATGGGCTGTACGCGCGCCGAGGCCAAAAGGCTGCCATGCGCCGCGTGTGAAAACGCGGTGGTCATGCCGCAGGATGGGCACGGCATCCCGTAGCCAACCATCCAGCCACAGGGGGCCATGCCAAGCATTTGGTGCGTTCCATGACCTTCCGCGGACGGAGTCAACCACGCTGCAACGCCGAGTACGCCAAAGGCAGCCACCGCGAGTGCTGCACATACCACCCGCTCACCCCGGGTGGCTGCAACCGGCACGGGTGCAGTGGGAGCGGCCGCCGCTACGCCCGAACGTGCTCCCACCGACGCGCTCCGTTCAGCGGACGGGCGGTTGGGCGGGAAAGAAGATGGCTCGACGGACATCGTCATTGCAATGGTCGCGCAGCGTACCTTCCGACGGATGACCTTCGCTGACTCCACCGGCCACACCCACCACGCGCCGAGTACCGCTGCGGCTGCCGCCACCGCTACTGCGCACACGCCCGCGCACGCCCCGTGGTGGCTCGACGCGCATCTTGATCTGGCATACCTGCATCTTGGCGGCCCGACCGTCATCGAGGAACTCCCCGATCCGGTGACACGCGGTGTCAGCCTGCCAGCGTTGGCGCGCGGGGACGTTCGAATCTTTCTGGGAACGATTTTTACAGAGGTCGGCGCCGAGGCGGCCAGCACGCCGTGGGGATATCGCGACCATGATGACATTGAAGGAGCGCACGCGGC
>CAMDUB010000005.1 GCA_945878575.1 Phycisphaera mikurensis NBRC 102666
ACTGCCGACGCAACCCGCTCTTTCCGGCGTCACCAAAACTCCACGGCTCACTGCGTGTCACCACCGCCCCGGGATCGTTCCAGACGGTCTCGGCTCCATACCAGTTGTCCACGTTGCGCTGCTCTTCAAAGGCGCGCTCGGAGATCGTGGCATAGGAATCGACTCCAAGCATGCCCGCCAACGCGTTGGGCCAAAATGTTGGGTTCGCGAGATTTGTCCCCATATCCGCTGCTACTTTGCTGCCTTCCCATGGAAGAGTGTCATCGTGAATTGCAGCCCATGAGTCCATAGCCATGCCCCACTGTCGAAGATTTGACTGACTCTTGGTTGCCCAACCAGCGCGCCGCATCGACCCGAGCGCAGGTACCAGAAGCCCAATCAATAGTGCAATGATGGAGACAGTCACCATCAATTCAACGAGCGTAAACGCGCGGCGTCGAGTCTTCATGCGCATCACCATACCGCACCTGCAATGGGTCTGCAAAGATTCTTGCTTTGCAGTTGCTGAACGCACAGCACACACAAAATGAATCGACCCTTCGCAGTTTCGGTGCGAAGGGTCGATGTGTGACGGAGAAATATGAATCGCGGTCAGTCGAATGACTTAGCGCTTGCCAGCGGTCTTTGCGAAGGTCTTGGCGAAAGTCTTGGTCGCAGTGGTCTTCTTACCAGTGGTCGACTTCTTCGCAGTGGTCTTCGTGGTTGCCTTGGTGGTTGCCTTCGTCGTTGGCTTGGTAGCGAACTTCGTGGTGGCCTTGGTGGTCGGCTTGGTAGCAGACTTGGTGGCGGTCTTGGTGGTCTTGGTGGTGGCCTTGGTGGTCGGCTTCACAACGGTCTTGACGGTGAGCGTCTTACCGGTGGTCTTCTTAGCACCAGTGGTCTTCTTGGTGGTCTTCGGATGAACGATGTCAGAGATCATCGACATGACGCCGGTCTTGGTGCCCGACTTGGTGGTCGTGGACTTGCCGGAAAACTTGGATGCGAGGAGGTTCTTGATCATGCCAGTGGTGGAAGTGTTCTTCTTCATCTCCGCAGTGTGACGAAATTCGGCGCAAGCGTCAAGCGGAGGTGGGCTTGGTGACTGATTTGGTGGCGGAGTTGGTCACGGATTTGGTGACGGAGTTGGTGACCTCGCGTCGGCATGATGCCGCATGGAACCGCATGACCTGGGCAGGTCCGCGCTCCCGTGAGACCGATCGCCTCCCCCCAATCAACAATCCCCCCGGCGCCGGGATGCACTCCCGGAAATTCCGCCTTGATTTGCTTGCCATCGGGCTCCGCGGGTACAGTCTCTGTCTGCAGCGCGATCGCTGCGGACCCAGGTCGACGGCGGCGCTCGATCTGGAAATGTGAACCACCGTTGACACTGCCGCCGGATTCTTCCTAAGGACTCTCCTATCTCCAGCTTTCCTCCTCGCCGTCCCCCTTTCAACTCTGGTTCCGGGCCTCGTCCCGGTGGATTTGGTGGGGACCGCCCGCGGCGCGACGGACCAGCGTCCGGGCCACGACTCAACGACCGCATCCGCATCACGCCCGTTCGACTGATCGACGAGGCGGGCGAGATGGTGGGAATCGTTGAAACCGACGAAGCGCGTCGGCGCGCCAATGAACTTGGTCTTGACCTCGTGGAGATCTCGCCTGACGCGCGACCGCCCGTCTGCAAGATCATGGACTACGGCAAGTTCAAGTACGAGGAAGCCAAGAAGCAGAAGGCCGGCAAGTCCAAGGCCAGCGAACTGAAGGAAGTGCGCCTTGGACGCTCCATGAAGATCGACCGCCACGACGTGGGCATCCGCGTCCAGCAAGCCCGCCGATTCCTCTTGGAAGGCCACAAGGTTCAACTGGTTGCGAGTTACAAGGGTCGCGAAATGGCGCACCGAGAAATCGGTGAGCGCCTGGTGAACGACGTCATCAGCCGCCTGCTTGACCTTGGCAAACTTGAGGCCAATCCGCGCCTCAACGGCAAGCGCATCAACGCGATCATTTCGCCTGATAAACACAAGATTGAGACCTGGAAGCGCAAAGAAAAGGCTGAAGGTCGCAAGGGCGTCATCGAAGCTGTCGAGATCAAGGACGAGCCTGAGGACGAGGGCGACGACGAGTGAGTGGAGACGGAGCGGTTGACCGCAGCGGTGGCTCGAGCGGCACGGGCAGCATTGGCGCTGTCCCTGGTCGTCCACCCGCCGCTAACGGCGAACTCATGTTGCGCACCTTTGCGTTTCCGGCTGATGCAAATCCAGCAGGAGACATCTTTGGCGGGTGGCTCCTTGGACAAATGGATATTGCGGGCGCCAGTCTTGCCCGTCGGCGCGCGCACGGGCGCGTAGCCACGGTGGCGATCGCGCAGATGACCTTCAAGCTTCCGGTCTTTGTCGGAGACGAAGTGAGTTGCTACTGCTCGGTTGTCCGCGTCGGAAACACGAGCGTGACGATCGACGTGGAAGCATGGGCGCGCCGAGCGGATGGCGACGACCTGGCACGCGTGACCGAAGGGGTGTTCACGTACGTTGCCTTAGGTGCGGATCGCCGGGCGCGGCAGATTCCGAAGTAACTCGTGGTCTGGGCGGGGGCGTTGTTGTGACGCGCTTTGGCTGGTCCGCGTTGTGGGATTGCGCGTTCGTGCTGGGCGGCGTTGTTGCATCACGCTTTCGTACTGGCCCTGATACATCACGTTTGCCTACTGGCCCGCATCCGCCTTACGAGGATGGCCGCTGAGCGCGGCCCTATCCTCTCCGGCGCCTGCGGCCAGATGGGACCGACTCAAATTACGTCACCTGCAATGGGAAACATTGGCAAAATATCGCCAAATTGGCGCTTGCATAATCATGCACTGTGATGTATATTCATGCACATGTCAGTTACTGCCGTCAGTCCTGTTCAGCGCCGTGCTCGTATTGCTGCCCTCATCAGCAGCAATCAGGTGTGGAGCCAACAGCAACTTGCATCGCTTCTCAAGCGGCGCGAAGGCATTGATGTCACACAGGCAACCCTGTCGCGTGATCTCACCGAGATGGGGCTTGTGAAAGGTGCCAACGGTTACATGTTGCCCGGCACCAACCCCGCCCTGCCCGTGGAAGGTCGCGAGGCCGCGCTCGGTGCCGCGCTTCGTCAGCACCTGGTTTCTGTCACGCGAGGCGGAACGCTCGTCGTACTCAAGACACCCAGCGGTCACGCGAATTCGCTGGCCATTGAGCTGGACCGCGCCGGTCTACCCGGCACCCTCGGCACTATTGCCGGGGATGACACCATCTTCGTAGCCGCCAAGGATTCTGACGCGGCTGCGTCCCTCGCACGCACCATCGAGCGCCTCGCTCGCTCCGCCGCCTAACTGCGGCAAAGGATCTGGTCCCATGGCTGACAGCATCCGCATTGTCATTGTCGGCGCACCGGGTTACACCGGCGCTGAACTTGCCACCCTGCTCGCCGCGCACCCGCACGCGGAGATCGTGGGCCTTTTTGGCAGCGAACGCCGCGCTACTGATGGCAAGCCGGAGCTCATGTCGGACCTGTTCCCGCGTCTTGCGGGCGCCGTGGATCTCCCGGTCCGCGCAGCCGATGTGGCAGCCATCATCGCATGCGAACCCGACGCAGTCTTCCTCGCTACGCCGCATGAAGCAAGCGAAAAACTGGCACCGATGCTGCTTGCCGCTGGCATCGTTGTCCTGGACCTCTCCGCTGCGTTTCGTCTCAAGAATCCGGCGCTCTATCCAACGCATTACGGGTTCGAACACGGTCACGCTGCATTGCTTGCCGATGCTGTCTACGGACTGCCAGAACTGGCTGATGATGACATCCGCACCGCGAACTTGATTGCGTGCCCGGGCTGCTATCCGACATCAGTCATCCTCCCGCTACGTCCACTGGTCGTTGCTGGCATCATTGATCTAACGCGCGCAGTCATCGTCGATAGCGCCTCGGGCGTGAGCGGTGCTGGGCGTTCAGCGGCCGTCAAGAGCCTCTTCTGCGAAGTCAGCCTGCAGTCGTACGGCGTACTGACGCATCGACATCAGCCAGAAATGGCGCAAGAAACGGGCGCGCGCATTCTGTTTACGCCGCACCTGGTGGCACTTGACCGAGGCATTCTTTCCACCATTCACGCGGAACTGGCGCCTGGCTACACACTGGCTGACGCGCGCGCATGCCTCGAAAAGTCCTACGCGCAAGCCCCGTTCGTGCGATTGCTGCCAGCCGGCCGCTGGCCATCGATCGCCAGCGTGACGCGCACCAACTGCTGCGATATCGCGCTTGGAACCGACGAAACCGGCACGCACTTGGTGATGTCCAGTGCGATCGACAACCTTGTTAAAGGCGCGGCCGGTCAAGCTATTCAATGCCTGAACCTGCGATTTGGTTTCGATGAAACAACCGCCCTCGGCATCGCGCGCCGTGCGCACGCGCTCGCCAATGAGGTGATGTCCTAATGCGCCCCGCACCACTGGTGGTCAAACTTGGGGGCGCACTGCTCGATGATGCCGCGCAGTTCCCACAGGTATTCGACGCCCTCGCTCGCATGCACCAACTGCATGCGGGAGGGTTGGTCATTGTGCACGGCGGTGGCAAAGCCGTCGATCGCCAGCTCGAGCGCGTCGGCCTTCACACGGAACGCCGTGAAGGCATCCGCATCACCCCGCCCGAAGCGGTCGAACAAGTTACCGCTGTCCTTGCGGGCGCCATGAACACGCAGCTCCTTGGGTTGCTCCTTTCGCGCGGAGTCTCCGCGGTTGGCCTCACCCTCTCGGATGGACACTTGTCCCGCGCCATCAAAACGCAGCGATTCACGTTCGACCCAGGCCGCGTTGGTGAACTCGTCGGCGGCGACGGCGCGCTCGTTCATCACTTGCTTTCAGGGGGATTCTTGCCAGTCCTCTCCTCGATCGCCGTCTGTGAGGCGGGTGGATTCCTGAACGTCAATGCCGACGATGCTGCGGCGCAACTTGCGGGAATTTTGCGCGCACAAGGCCTGCTGCTCCTCACCGATGTTCCCGGGGTCAAAGATGCACACGGTCAAGTGATTGCCGAACTCACCGCATCAGCGGCAGAGACCCTCATCGCTGACGGCACCGTGACTGGCGGCATGATTGCCAAAGTACGCGGCGCCCTTGATGCGGCACAGCGCGCCGGCGTTCCCGTTGTCATTGCGTCATGGGGCGATCCAGCAGCACTCGAGGCACTGGCTACGGGGGCTGCGATCGGTACCCGCGTGCTACCGAGCACGTCGGTCACGCCTGCCCCGCTCGCCACCCCGAACACCCCGAACAACAGTTCGACCACGCCCGCAACGCTCGCCGCACTCTCCGGAGCAACTCAATCATGAATTCGTTCCAACCCATCGGAAGCAAAGACCTCTTGCGCTTGAGCGATCTTGCGCAACACGAGATCCTTGACATACTTGCCACGGCTGCGGAATTCAAACGCAACCCCGCGCGCGTTGCCGGCGCCATGTCCGGCAAGAGCGTGTGCATGCTCTTTGAGAAGCCATCTCTGCGAACGCGCATGAGTTTCGAAGTTGGAGTGTTTCGCATGGGCGGGCAAGCCATTTACCTTGACCACCGCGAAGCACCGCTCGGGACCCGTGAAACCATCAGTGATTACGGCAAGAACCTTGAGCGCTGGTGCCATGCCATCGTGGCGCGCGTGCACTCCCACTCCACAGTGGTTGGCCTCGCGATAGCCACGCGTGTTCCAGTGATCAACACACTGTGCGACATGCACCATCCCTGCCAGGCGCTCGCTGACCTGCAGACGCTGGTCGAGCGGGGCTATCATCTCAATCACTCGCGACTCGCGTGGGTTGGCGACGGAAACAACGTCTGCCATTCGCTCATTGAGGCTGCGTCGATCCTCGGCTTTGGAATCACGGTGGTTACGCCCAAGGGCTTCGAGCCGGACAGCACCGTGGTCAGTCAGTGCGTTGCTCGCAGCATGCGCACCGGCGCACGGATCGAGATCACTCACGACATGGGTGCCATTCAGGGCGCGTTCGCTGTCTACACCGACACCTGGACCAGCATGGGCCAGACGGAAAGTAACGCAAAAAAGAGCGCGTTCGAAGCGTATCGAGTGGATCGCGAAGTCATGGCCATCGCTGGACCAAAGTCACTTTTCATGCACTGCCTTCCCGCGCATCGCGGCGAAGAAGTCACCGATGAGGTCATGGACTCTGCCAACTCGGTGGTCTTTGATCAAGCTGAAAATCGCATGCACGCGCAGAACGCGCTGCTCTGTCACCTGCTTTCACCCAAGTCATCGCTGACTAAGAGCGACGATTTCAATAATGCGCATGCGCGCCACCCCACTCCTGCACTGCAGTAACTAAACCACGCCATCCATTCACGCACCTATTCCCCACGAACAACATCATGAACAACAACACCAACAACTCCACCGCTGCCAACACCCCAAAGAAGGTCTGCGTCGCCTACTCCGGCGGACTCGACACCTCATGCATCATTCCGTGGCTTCGTGAAACGTACGGCTGCACGGTGGTGGCATGCGTGGCAGATGTCGGCCAGGGCCAACGCGAACTCGACGGCATCGGCGAGAAGGCAACCAAGACCGGCGCGTCTGAGTGCATCATCGTTGACCTCAAGGAGACATTCCTCCGTGAGTTTGCATTCCCAATGGCAATCGCTGGATCGGTGTACGAGAATCGCTATCTGATGGGCACATCGATCGCCCGCCCAATCATCGCCCGCGCGCAGGTTGAAGTGGCGCTTGCCACCGGTTCCGACGCACTCTGCCACGGCTGCACCGGTAAGGGAAACGATCAAGTTCGTTTCGAAAGCACCTACGCCGCGCTGGCACCGCAATTGCGAGTCATCAGCCCGTGGCGCATCTGGGATCTCAAGAGCCGTGAGGCCATGCTGACCTACCTCAAGGCGCGCAACATCACCACCACCGCCAGTGCTGAGAAGATTTACAGCCGCGACGCAAACATCTGGCACATCAGCCATGAGGGCGGCGAACTGGAAGACCCGTGGAATGCCCCACCGGAAGACGTCTGGATGATCACCACCAGTCCAAAGGATGCGCCGGACCGTCACGAAGACGTTGCCATCGTCTTCAAGAAGGGCTATCCCGTCAGCGTCAATGGCAAGGAACTGGATGCGGTGGCGCTCCTGACTGAACTCAACGCCATCGGCGCGCGCAACGGCGTCGGTCGCATTGACATCTGCGAGAATCGCTTGGTTGGCATGAAGAGCCGAGGCGTTTACGAGACCCCGGGCGGCACCATTCTCATGGAGGCTCTGCGTGGACTTGAACAACTCGTGCTCGACCGCGAGACGCTCCATTACCGCGAGCGCATGGCGCTTGAGTTTGCCAAGGTGATCTACAACGGCACCTGGTTCAGCCCCCTCCGCGAGGCGATGTGGGCTGGCTTTGAGTCGATCGCGCAAGTCATGGACGGCGAAGTGGTGGTGCGCTGCTACAAGGGCCACGCCGAAGCTGCCAAGCGTCGATCGCCCAACAGTCTGTTCCATCACGGCTTCGCCACCTTCGGCGAAGACGAGGTGTATGACCACAAGCACAGCGAGGGCTTCATCCGCCTATTCAGTCTGCCCATGCGCATTCGCGCCCTCTTGGGATTGAGCGCTGACGCTAAGGCTGCCAACGTCGAAGCCGCGCAATTGGCAACGGCACACGGTCTCGGCGGCGCAGCAACCGCAACGACCACCGCCCCAACAGTCAATGGCGGCGGCTGCTGCGGCGGAAAGGGAAACTGCTCATGACCACCGCCATCTGGGCAGGACGCCTTGAAGGCCAGGCGGACGCACTGTTCCGCCACTTCAACGACAGCCTTCCCTTCGATCAGTTGCTCATTCGTGAGGACATCGAAGGAAGCATCGCGTGGAGCAAGGCGCTCATTCGCGCCGGCGTGCTCACGGTTGGCGAGCAGCGGTCCATCGAGCAGGCGCTCGGCGAGATTCTGGCCGCATGGCATGAGGATCCCACCATCCTGACGCAAGCCGAGGATGAGGACATTCATTCGTGGGTGGAACGACAACTGGTCATGCGCGTTGGTGATCTTGGCAAGAAGTTGCACACCGGACGGAGTCGCAACGATCAAGTTGCCACTGATCTGCGCCTGTGGACTGCGCGTCAACTCAAGTTGCGTCAAGCCGAGGTGAAGGCTGTCATTACTGCACTGGTCGACCTTGCTGAACGCGAGAAGGACACCGCATTCCCTGGTTACACGCACCTGCAACACGCGCAGCCGATTCTCTTTGCGCATTGGTGTCTGGCATACGTCGAAATGCTGCGCCGGGATTCTGACCGCCTGGGTGACGCTCTCAAGCGCGTGCGTGTTTCGCCACTTGGATCCGGTGCCCTTGCTGGCACTGCCTATCCCATTGACCGCGCCGTATTGGCCAAAGACTTGGGCTTCCGCAGCGCGACTGCCAATTCATTGGATGCAGTCAGCGACCGTGATTTCGTGGTCGAATCGCTCTCCGCCTGCACCCTGTGCGCGCTGCACCTTTCGCGCATGGCTGAGGATTTGATCTTCTACTCAACCAGCGAAGCGAAACTTGTTGAACTTCCGGATGCATTCACCAGCGGCTCCAGTCTGATGCCGCAGAAGAAGAACCCCGATGCGTGCGAACTCATTCGTGGAAAGAGTGGTCGCGCGGTTGGCAACCTCGTCACGCTGCTGGTCACGCTCAAGGGCCTCCCGCTTGCCTACAACAAGGATCTGCAGGAAGACAAGGAGCCACTCTTTGACAGCATGCGGCACCTCAGTCTGTGCCTGCGCATCCTGCCACCCATGCTCGCTGGCCTAGTGATTGATCGCGACCGCGCCCTCTTGGCCGCCGCTGATGGATACACCAACGCCACGGACTTGGCGGATTACCTGGTCCGCCTAGGCGTTCCATTCCGAGATGCGCACCACCAAGTGGGTCGCCTCGTGCGTACTGCCATTGCACAAGACCGTTCCTTGGAAGAACTGTCGCTGGAGACCATTCGCGAACAAGCTCCTCAGGCAAATCAGGACGTCTTCACGCAATTGACCGTTGAATCAACGCTCGAGAAGCGCTCTGTTGAAGGTGGCACTTCGTTGAGCGCCGTTGAAGACGCCATCATGCGCGTGCGTCGCATGTTGCGCGAACGCGCGATTCCTGACCAGATCGCAGGTGAAGTTGAGTTCCGCCAAGCGCGGGCTGATGATCTTGACGCCATTTCCTGGCTCGTTGATCACTGGGCCGAGCACGGTGAAAATCTTCCGCGTAGCCGCGAAGACATCATGAAGGCGATTCTTGATTTCGGCGTTGCTGTACTTGATGGCAAAGTGGTCGGTTGCGCAGCACTGTGGATTTACACGCCGCAACTTGCTGAAATCCGATCGCTCGGCGTTCACCCAGATTCGCAGGGTCGCGGAGTGGGCCAAGGCCTCGTCCGCTACTTCCTGCAACTTGCTGGACAGCTGCACATTCCCAAAGTGTTCGTCCTCACGCGCGCACCGGTCTTCTTTGAGAAGGCTGGCTTCCGACAAGTGAGCGTGAACAGTCTCCCTGAGAAGGTTCTCAAAGATTGCTCTGCATGCCCCAAGCGCGAACAATGCGATGAGATTGCGTTGATCCACGATATCGCCCCAAATGGAATGGGATCGCGGTGATGACCAGCATTGCGCCAACGATGGTGAGTGACGCATCGCATGGTCCGGCGGGCGCAGCCCCACTGCTTCCGCTTGGCTTTACGGCCAGCGCAGCAAGCGCTGCGATCAAGAAGCCCGGGCGCATGGACATGGGCATGATCCGCTGCCCATCGGGTGCAACGCTCGCAGCCATGTACACCACTAACCAAGTCTGCGCGGCTCCGGTGCAACTGGACCGACGTCACCTGCGCGAAAGTCGCGGCCATTGCAGTGCCATTCTCGTTAATTCAGGCTGCGCTAATGCAGCAACAGGCGATCGTGGCATGGCAAGCGCTATTGAGATTGCCGATGCAGTGGCAAGCGCCTGCGACATCGCATCAATCGCCGTGCAACACAACTCCACCGGCGTGATCGGTGTGCAACTGCCGCTTGACCGGATGATTCCGCAAATTGCGCCGATGGCTGCGCGCGCTACGCATGGCAGCATTGAGGAATTTGCGCGGGCCATCATGACCACGGACACGTATCCAAAGTGGTCGTCACGCGCTGTGACTCACCAAGGACGAAGCTGCACGGTGGTGGGATGCGCCAAAGGCGCAGGCATGATCCACCCCAACATGGCCACCATGATCAGTGTCATCACTACTGATGCATCATTGACTCCATCAGAGATTGACGCACATCTCCGCGCTGCCGTCGAACGCAGCTTTCACCGCATTTCAATTGACGGCGATACCAGCACCAACGACTCCGTCTTTGCGCTCGCCTCCGGTGCGGCCGGCGCGTTCCCGCCCGATGCCATCAGGGATGCGTTCAAAGAAGTCGCACGCGACCTCGCGCTCCTCATCGTGCGCGATGGCGAAGGCTACGAACGCGGCATCCATGTTCGAGTGACCGGTGCCCCATCCGATGCGGACGCGCTCAGCGTCGCCAAGTCGATTGCATCCAGCCTTCTGGTTCGATGTGCCGTCACCGGCGGTGACCCCAACTGGGGCCGAATCCTGGCCGCAGCCGGACGTGCAGGAGTGACGCTCGACGTCAACGCCTTGACCCTGAATGTGGGAGGAATTTCACTATTCAGCAGTGGAGCCCCCGCCGACACGCCACTAGCGGACCGCGAGGCTGCATTCCGCAAGTCCATGGTGGAAGTTCACTTAGACCTTGGATCTGGCGAGGGCTCTGAAGAATTCATCTCCTGCGGGCTCACCAAGGCGTACGTTGAGCTCAATGCCGACTACACCACTTAGACGGCGTGGGCAATCAATAGCGGTTCCGATCGTTCTACCACCCGTGCTTAGTCGCTGCGAGCAACATCGCTCACAGTGACTTCCATTCATTCCGTTTGAAATCCATCACCATGAAGATCTCTCGCACTACCGCTCTCATTGGCCTGAGCCTCGCGCTCACCGCCGCTCTCGCACCGATCGCCATCGCTCAAGACGCGCCGCCGGCAGCACCAGCCGGCAACGGTTCAGGTAAGAGTGGCCAGGCCCCCCGTGAAGGCGGCGAGCGTGGCGGCCGCGGCGGCGGACAGCAAGTCAACCTCGAAAGTTCCATGAAGGGGATGAAACGTGAGCTCAAAGCCCTGAAGGGTGCTCTCGGCGATGCTTCAAAGAAGAACGAATGCCTGAAACTGGTTTCCGAGATGCAACGCCACTGCGCCGCAGCAAAAGCCGCAAATGTTCCCTCCGAGTACCTCAAAGGCGCCGCTGACGACGCCGCAAAGGCGAAGATCGAAGACGAATTCCGCAGCGACCTCCGCAAGAACCTGCGTCTTCTCCTAGATCTTGAAGACGCGATTGTTGCCGGCAAGACCGACGAAGCCAACGCGCTGATCGTCAAAGTTGAGGCACTGCGTGAACACGCGCATGAGGAGATGGGCGTCGAGGACTAAGGCCGAACCCCCACTCAGTGCCCCGCTCCGCTTTAGAACTGCCGCAAGAATCGAGCATCATTCTCATACAGCCAGCGAATGTCACTGATTCCATAGCGACGCATCGCAATGCGTTCGATACCAAGGCCGAACGCAAACCCGGTCCATACTTCCGGATCAATATTGACCGCGCGCAGCACGTTCGGATCCACCATTCCGCAGCCGCCAAGTTCAACCCACTTCCATTCGCCCTTGATGCGCATCTTCATATCTACCTCAGCACTGGGCTCGGTAAACGGAAAGAAACTCGGCCGCATCCGCACTTCTGCTTCCGTACCAAAGTACGCATGTGCAAACTGCACCAACGTGGTCTTGAGGTCTGACATCGTTACACCACGATCAAGGTAAAGACCTTCGATCTGGTGAAACATGGAGTAATGCGTGGCATCATGCGTATCAGGCCGATAGACACGGCCAGTTGCAACGACTTTGATGGGCAGCGACTGCGTCTCCATCGCACGAATCTGCACGGTGCTGGTCTGCGTGCGCAACAACCGCTTTACTCCACCTTGCTCGCCCATATAAAAATTGTCGATCGCATCCCGCGCGGGATGGCTCTCCGGAATATTGAGTGCGGTGAAGTTGTGCCACTCATCTTCAACCTCCGGTCCTTCTGCAAGCGTGAACCCCATGCGACCAAAGACCTCGGTGATTTCATCAATGGTGCGGCTCAGCACATGGCGACAGCCCTCAGCAAGCGGAATACCTGGCTCCGTGACATCCACGATCGGACCACGCGGACCCGCTGATGCCTCGACCGCCGTGCGGCGTTCCTCATACGCGGCCTCAAGCGTGGCCTTCAACTCATTGAGCCGCTTACCGGCAGCAGGCTTCAAGTCCTTCGGTACATCCTTGAGCGCCATCATCATGGACTTCAAGCGCCCATTGCCGCCAATCCAAGCGCTCTTCCACGCATCCAAGGCTTCCGGGGTCACTGATGCCGCCAATGCGGACTGCGCTTCCAGCTGTGCTTGTTCAAGATCGGCGAGCATCCCCGAAGGATACGGAATTCAATCCCCTCAATAGGTGCCGTTCACCCCTGTCCCCACTTTCGAAGGGTTTCCCCTGCGTACCAACGGCGTGAATTCCACGTTCCATCGAACACCCCAACCTGGCCGCAGGCGCCGGAGAGGACAGGGCCGCGCTCAGCGGCCGTCCTCGTAAGGCGAATGCGGGCCAGTACGCAGGCGTGCGGTCGAAGTGAGTTCAGCCGCCCCCCGCCCTCTCCGTTGCGCGCGGGACCCTCGGACGCGGACGGCTGCGCTCCACAAGGTTCCGCTTAGCCTCGGGTGAAACTGTTCGTCCGGTTGGCACCCACGGGGCGTACGTCCAACTCCCGGACTTCTCAGTTTCACACGCCGCTTACCGAGGATCCCGTGCTCACTGTGGGGGCTCGCACACGGAAAGCACTTGGACACCACGGGCTGCGAAACACCCCCATCTGGCCGCGCTCGCCGGAGAGGACAGGGCCGCGCCCAGCGGCCGTCCTCGTAAGGCGAATGCGAGCCAGTACACAAGCGTGATGCATCAACGCCCAACCTGGCCGCAGGCGCCGGAGAGGATAGGGCCGCGCTCAGCGGCCATCCTCGTAAGGCGAATGCGGGCCAGTAGACAGACGCCATGCAACCATGCCGGCGAGGACAATTGGTATCCCCGTAGACGGGGCCAATTGAACATAAATCCCCTGCCAACTACGATCCGCGCACTATGACAACACGCATCTCAACCGGTACCGGCCTCGTCCTGCTCGCAGGCGCCATCGTCTTTCATGCCGTCGTCACTACTGGCGCCGGAACCACCGAAGCCATCGCCGCGCCTGTCTGGACACCAGTCATGACAGCCGCGGCGACCGAGCCACAGAACGCGCCCCCAGGTTCCGCACCAGCACCAGCGCCTGTCATCCAGCCAATCGGCTTCGCGGTGGTCCCCACCGCAAGCAACGGAAATGGCACCGTGCTATTCCGACTTTGGCCCAACGGCACGATCGAGCGGCGACTCGTCAACTCCGCCGCTGGGCTCTCGTATCAGAACGGTTGGCAACCGCTCGTCACAAGTCCGTGATTTCGCTCCTGCAATCCAAAAACACGCGCGCCCCAAGGTAAGCCTTGGGGCGCGCGGAATTCACTTGGTATCAATCAAGAATACGGAAGCTGCAGGACTCAGGCCTTCGCAGCGGCCGCCTTCTCCTTCGCCTTCTTGGCGAAGGCCGTGCGCTTGTCCGCAACAGTGCGTCGAGTGGACTTGCGTCCCTTGACCTGCGGACCTTCTTCGCCACCAACCAGCTGCAGCATGACCAAGTCAGACGCGTCGCCGAGGCGGCGCTTGTCGAGCTTGATGATGCGGGTGTAGCCGCCGGCACGATCCTTATAGAGCGGAGCCACCTTGGTGAGAAGGTGCTGGATCAGGCGCGGTGCCTTACGGAGCTCGCCGAATCGATTGAACTCGATCTCGTCGGTCGCGGGAAGCTCCCAGAGTCGGCTCTGGGCAGTCTTGACCTCGTCCTTCGTGTTCGGATCAGCAACCCA
Organism: Phycisphaera mikurensis NBRC 102666; assembly: GCA_945878575.1. Lineage (GTDB taxonomy): Bacteria > Planctomycetota > Phycisphaerae > Phycisphaerales > SM1A02 > UBA966. The sequence goes on from CAMDUB010000005.1 coordinate 14,051, forward strand.
CGCAAAGACCATGCGGTCAGTCAAGCGTGAGGTCAACTCGCGTCGCGATGCCAGCGTTGGACGCTTAGCGATCGTGATGAGTTGCTCGACGAACGGCTGAACAGCCTTCGCCTTCGGGAGCGTGGTGGTGATCTGTCCGTGTTCGAACAGACCGGCCGCTAGGTTCCGAAGCATGGAGCGACGGTGAGCGGACGTAACGTTGAGTTGGTAACCGGCAATACGATGACGCATGGTTGTTTCCTTTTAGGACCGGCTCAGCCCGCGGTCGGGGGCGTGAAGCCCTCCGGCAACGGCATTCCGAGATTGAGTCCCATGTCCTCGAGCTTCTTCTTAACTTCACGGAGACTCGTACGTCCGAACGCACGCAGTTCCAGCAGATCATTTTCAGTCTTGTTCACCAGTTCGCTGACGAATCGGATCTTGCCACCTTCGAGGCAATTGCCGGCACGCACCGAAAGGTCCAGGTCGGCAAGCGACATTCCGAGCTTCTTGAAGAGCTCGAGGTCCTTGTCATTGTCCACGGAGATTTCATGCGGCACCACCTCGTTGCCAACCACGTCGTACTGCACGAAGGGGTTGAGGTGCTTGCGCAGGATCTTGGCAGCTTCAACCATCGCCATGTCCGGAGACACAGTGCCGTTGGTCCAAACGTCCATGATCAAACGGTCATAGTTGGTGCGCTGACCGACGCGGGTGTCCTCAACGCGGAAACGAACGCGCTGCACTGGGCTGTAAATCGCGTCAACCGCGATCTCGCCGAGCACTTGGTCTTCTTCACGCTTGTGCTGCTCAGTGGCGGGCATATAGCCACGGCCGCGCTGCACGGTGAACTCGACTGCAAAGTCGCGCTTGTCAGTCAGCGTGGCGATGATCTTGTCGGGATTGTGAATGGTGATCGCAGGATCAGCCTCGATCAGATCAGCGGTGACTTCGCCTGGGCCTTCGGCCATCAGACGCATGGTCTTGGGTTCATCGCACTCGATGTCCATGCTGACAATCAGGCCCTTGATGTTCAGGATGATGTCAGTGACATCTTCAAGAACGCCAGGCATGGTCGAGAATTCGTGGGTCACGCCCGCGATCTTGACCTTGGTGATTGCTGCACCTTCGAGACTTGAGAGCAGCGTGCGGCGAAGGCTGTTGCCAATCGTCGTACCGAAGCCACGCTCAAAGGGCTCAGCTGTGAATCGTCCGAACGTCGGGGTTGCCGAGCGCTCGTCTTTTTCGAGGCGGTAGGGAAGTTCGAGTCCACGCCAGCGGATATGCATGATTCAATCTCCTAGTAACGGTCCGGCAGGACCTCGGGCTGACCACTTGCTGGTCGATGAACCCTTTGTGAGGAATCCTCTGCCTGTTCGGATGGGCGTGACCGCTGCCGGAGCCGGTCGCGCCCCCCTGTTGCGGCAGAGGGACAAAGTCGATGCCGCTTTAGACGCGGCGCTTCTTCGGTGGACGGCAGCCGTTGTGCGGAATCGGCGTGCAATCTTCGATGGTGGTGACCTTCAGGCCAGCGGCGTAAAGGGCAGTGACGGCGCTCTCGCGACCCGGACCCGGGCCCTTGACGCGCACTTCCACTTCCTTCATGCCAAGACGACGCGCCTTGCCGGCGGCCTTCTCGCTCGCGCGGCTCGCCGCAAACGGCGTGCTCTTGCGGGCGCCCTTGAATCCAACGCTGCCAGCTGAATCCCATGAAATGGTCTCGCCATTGACGTCGGTGATGGTCACCATGGTGTTGTTGAACGAAGCGTTGACGTGAACTACGCCCTTCGTTACGTTCTTGCGGACCTTTTTCTTGCTTGCCATATCTGTGTGCTCCTTGAGGTGCTATCAGTCGGTGATCGGTGAACGGGGTTTCGGGGCTAATTAGCCCTTCACGCCCTTCTTGCCGGCAACCGTCTTCTTGCGACCCTTGCGGGTGCGTGCGTTGGTACGAGTGCGCTGTCCACGCACTGGGAGGTTCTTGCGATGACGCTCGCCGCGGTAACTCTTGGTGTCCTTCAGTCGCTGTATGTCCTGCTGGACCTGGCGACGGAGTGCACCTTCCACTGGGTGGTTGGCATCGATTTCGCCGGCAATGCTGGCGACTTCTTTGTCATCAAGAGTGCTGGCGCGACGTTCACCGTCGATGCCGAGCTTGGCGAGAATGTCGTCCGCGACCTTCGGACCAATGCCGAAGATGTAGCGGAGCGAGAAGCGAATCTTCTTCTTTTCCGGGATGTCGATGCCTGCGATACGGGGCATAGTGTGTTTCCTTCGTTGCGTGCCGTGATTGTCTTGTGCATCAGGTTGATGCACGAGGACGGTGATCAGCGGCGGTTCTTAGCCTTGACGCTGCTTGAGACGGGGGTTCTTCTTGTTGATGACGAAGCGCTTGCCCTTGCGGACGACGATTTGGCAATCCATGGTTCGGCGCTTGATGCTGCTGCGGACTTTCATGGTGGTTCCTTGTGGTTAAGTGACTGGTGTTCGAGGCGGTGAAATGCGGTTGTCGCGCGAAGCGCGGGTTTAGAAGCGGTAAACGATGCGGCCTTTGGTCATGTCGTATGGGCTGAGTTCAATAGTGACTTTGTCGCCAGGAAGAATTCGGATGAAGAACTTGCGCATCTTGCCGCTTACGTAAGCCAGGATCTCCTGGTTGTTCTGGAGCTTGACGCGGAACATTGCATCCGGCAGAGCCTCCACTACTTCAGCGTCGAGCGTGATCTTGTCTTCCTTAGCCATGTAACTCTTTCGTAGCCATATGACGTCAGCCGAGGAGTCGGCTGCTGCCTCCATTGCAATCGTTCAGGGCGATGCCGGCACGGACGCCCGTGCGGCGAGTGAGAATGCGAGGACCCGAGCGGGTCACTGCAATTGTGTGTTCAACATGAGCGGCAACCAGTCCAGGTGCCACAGCCACTGTCCATTGGTCGGCGGCTACTGATACTGGTACGGGGATCAGGTATCCGGAATCATCAATGACGCCCTGCGCACCCATGACCACGATTGGCTCAATCGCCAGCACCATGCCAGGGAGCAGCGTGAAATCACGGAACTCGCGCAGACCAGCGGAGACGGTCGACGGAGCCTGCGGAGCCTCGTGCACGGAACGACCAACGCCATGTCCGTGCCAACCATCCACCATGCCGTGCCCGCGAGAAACCGCAAAGCGCTGCATACGGTCGGCCACTTCGCTCCAGCGCACGCCGGGCTGCATGGCAGCGATGCCAACATGCAGGGTCTGCCATGCGTCGGCGATGAAAGCATCAATGGTTGCATTGCTGATGACCATGGCATCGGCAGCGTGCGCATCGAATGCGTTATTCGTGTTCGAAGGAACGCGCACTGTGACGGCGGCATCGGCGCACCATCCAGCCAAGCGTGCTCCAACATCAATCTTCACTACGTCGCCCGCGTTGAGTACGCGCGCGCCGGGAATGCCATGCACCACTTCATTGTTCACGCTGATGCAAGACGATGCCGGGAAAGCCGGACCACCTGCAGCATGCGGATATCCAAGGAAGGATGGCTCTGCGCCATGCGCAACGATGGTCGCGCGCACCAACGCATCAAGCTCGGCCGTGCTGACACCAGCAACGACTGCTGCTTCGGCGGCTTCGAGGGCAGCAGCCACAACAACGCCAGAGCGTTCGATGGCGGCAATCTCTTCAGCAGAACGAAGGTTCATCGCAGCGCGGCCACTTGAAACGGAAGTGCCTGCCTGAGCAGTTGGTGTTCCATGCGAAAGTGCGCTTGGGAGCGCAGCGTTCGTGGATCCATGAAGCTCGGCAGCGACGTGATTCATCCGCGTGCGCTCCTCATCCGACTGCCACGAGCGTCGCCGCCCTGACCGGAGAAGCCTTCGTAGTTACGCATGACCAAGTTGGCCTCGAGGCGCTGAATCAGATCCAGACCAACGGAGACAACAATCAGGAGACCGGTACCACCCAGGAACTGCGAAACCTGGAAGGGAATGCCCATGGCCTGCGTCACCAAGGTTGGAATCACGGCGATGATCGCCAAGAATCCAGCACCGACGTAGGTGATCCGACCAAGGACCGTCTGCAAATATTCAGCAGTGCGCGGCCCAGGGCGAAGACCAGGGATGAAAGAACCGTGGTCCTTCAACTGCTTGGCCATATCGTCGGGGCTCATCTGAACAGTGGTCCAGAAGTACGCGAAGAAGTAGATCATGGCGATTTCGCACACGATGTACGGGAACGTTCCAATTTGACTCTCGCGAGCGATGAAGGTGGTGAAAGCCTTCACAACCGAATCATTCGCGGTGGCGTTATCCCAGGCGCCAAAGATGGCCGACGGGAAGATCATCAACGAACTAGCAAAGATGATCGGCATCACACCGGAGTGATTGATGCGCAACGGCAGGTAGTGCTTCTGACCGCCGTAGACCTTGCGGCCACGCGTGTGCTTGGCCTGCTGAATCGGAATACGCCGCGTGGCCACCGTCATGATGACTGCACCAGCGGTAATGCCAACAAAGCTCAGCACCAGAATGGCAAGTCCAGCGATACCAATCTTGCCTGGCTCTGCGGTCTGACGGGGATCAAAGTTCTCGACAACCCAGCCGATCGCGTTCGGCATGCGGCTGAGGATGCCCGCAGTCAGAATGATGGAGACGCCGTTACCGATGCCGTACTTGTCGATTTGCTCGCCGAGCCACATGAGGAACAGACTGCCGGCCGTCAATGCGGTGATACCCACCACAAAGAAGATGGCGATCTGTGGTGCACTCTGCAGGAACATCGGCTGCACCAAGTTGGTGCCGCGCAAGTAATTGAGCCAGATATAGCCCTGGACAATGCAGAGGCCCACGGTGACGTACCGGGTCCACTCCATGATCTTCTGCTGGCCAGACTGCCCTTCCTTCTTCAGTTCCTGCAGGGGCGGGTAGACCGCTTGCAACAACTGGAAGATGATCGAAGCAGTGATGTAGGGCATGATGCCCAAGCCAAAGATGGTGCTTTGACCGAGCGAGCCGCCCGAGAAGATGCTTGCAAACTGCAACAAGCGACCAAAGCCCGTGGCGTTGGTTGCGGCAGTCTTGGCATTTTCAACCAAGGCTGACTGATCAACTCCAACCACCGGAATCCAGAAGCCGATGCGATAGACGGCCAACACGCCAAGCGTGAAGAGCACGCGGTTGCGCAACTCGACGATACGGAAGATGTTGGCGAAGGCGCTAAGCATTCAGGTTCTTACTCGACAACGGTGGCGGTGCCGCCAACCTTCTCGATCTTTTCCTTGGCAGTCACGGAGAACTTCGCGGCAACGATCTTCAGCTTCTTGGTGATGTCACCATGGCCGAGGACCTTGAGCGGAAGCGTCGCGTCCGGCACGAGTCCGATCTTGGCGAGCGCAGCCACATCAACAGTCGCGCCATTTTCGAAGTGCTTGTCGAGGACCTGCACGTTGACAACGTGGAACAGGGTTCGGAAGCCATTCTTAAAGCCACGCTTGGGGAAGCGACGCATGAACGGCGTTGCGCCGCCCTGGTAACCGGGTCGGCTCGACCAACCTGCACGGCTCTTGGCGCCGTTGTGACCGCGGGTACTGGTACCGCCAATACCGCTGCCTTCGCCGCGACCAACGCGCTTGCGAGGACGGTGTTTGCCGGCGACCTTCGTAATGTCATGAATCATCATGGCGGGGGGTGTTCCTTGCCTTGGAAGCTATGAAAGCTTCGAGGAAGTAAAGAGGTGTATGAATCGTTAACTAAATCAGGAAGCTGTAGAAATTCAGGAGGCTGGTGGCGCGGACGGTGCTGGAGCACCTGGAGCAGTAGCGGGCGCAGCAGCTGCGGACTCTTCGAAACGACGCGGAGCGCGTGGGCCGCCGCGGCCACCACGACGACGCTCGTCGCCGAGGGTGTTCTTTGGAGCCTGCATCTTGTCGCCAGACTTGGCTTGCGGCATTGCAGCCAAACCACGTTCAACCGACTCTTCAACGTAGGTCGCACCGATGCTCACGCCGCGGAGTTGTTCAACCTTTTCACGGGTCTGCAACTGCTCGAGCGCGTTGATCACGGCCTTGACGAGATTCTTTGGGTTGGTCGAGCCGTAGCCCTTGGTGAGGCAGTCCTGGATGCCGAGCATCTCAAGAACAGCGCGCACTGCGGCGCCGGCGAGAACGCCGGTACCTGGGTTGGCAGGAACCAAGCGCACCTTTGAGGCACCGAAGTGACCTTCAACGGCATGCGGAATGGTCTTGCGGAGCAGCGGGTAGCGAACCATCTTGCGACGGGCTTCCTTCTGCGCCTTCTCAACAGCAAGCGGAACCTGCTTGCTCTTGGCGTAGCCGATGCCGATTTGACCCTGCTTGTCGCCAACCACGACGAGCGCGGCAAAGCTGAAGCGGCGTCCGCCGGCAACGGTGGAACTGGTGCGATACACGCCCACCGTAGTGGACTCGATGCTTGATGATTCGTCGATGAGCTCAGCCATGTCTTGGACTCGTGTTAATTCGTCTGCGTGCGCAGTGGATTCGGGTGTTTAATCGGCTCAGAACAGCAGGCCGCCCTCGCGGGCGCCCTCAGCAACAGCCTCGACACGGCCGTGGTAACGGAAGCCGTTGCGGTCGAAGACAACGGTGGTAACTCCAGCCTGCTTCGCGCGCTCGGCGAGGGCCTTGCCAATTTCCTTGGCGGCACCAATGTTGCCGCCCTTCTTGGCCACGGCAGAAACATCGAGCGAACTTGCGGATGCAACGGTGCATCCGGCCAGATCGTCGATGAGCTGCGCGTAGATGTGTTGCAGCGAGCGATAGACGCTGAGGCGGGGACGCGTTGGCGTACCCGAGAGGGTCTTGCGCATGCCCTTCTTGCGTCGGTCGCGGCGGAAAGTCTTTGCTGTGCTCTTGTCCATGATCGTATTCCTTCAATGCGCGGCTTAGGAGCCGAACGCCTTACCCTGCTTACGCTGGATGACTTCGGTGGTGTATTTGATGCCCTTGCCGTTGTACGGTTCTGGCTTACGCTTGGCGCGGCACTTGGAGGCGAACTCGCCAACCGCCTGCTTGTCGGGTCCGCTGACGGTGATCATCATCTGGACCACCTCAACCTTGACGCCATCGGGGATGGCAACATCGAGGGTGTTGGCGAAGCCCACGGTGAGCACGAGCTTCTTGCCCTGCACCTTGGCACCCCAACCGACGCCGACGATTTCGAGCTTCTTCTCGTAGCCCTTGAGCACGCCTTCGACCGCGGTTGCGATGAGTGCGCGAGTGGTGCCCCAGAAGGCCCGGTTGCTGCCGAGGTCCACGATCGCGGGATCCATGGTGACTTCGACAATGGCGCCCTCAAGTTTGACGCCGACTTCTGGTCGGTACGTCATTGAGAGTTTGCCCTTGGGACCCTCGAAATTGACAGTTCTGGCAGCCGGATTAACGGCAACCTTAACTCCTGCGGGGATCATGACGGGCTTACGTGCGATGCGAGACATGCTGCTGCTCCTGAGTCGCTGTGAATGGTCAACCGACGGTCGCGACGACTTCGCCGCCGAGGCGCTTCTCGCGACACTCGCGATCGCTCATGACGCCGTGGCTAGTGGAAACGATGGCAATACCGAGACCCGACATCGGGCGCGGAAGTTCCTCGACGCCGCGGTACACGCGGCAACCAGTGCGCGAGACGCGCTCGAGGTGATGAATAAGCATCTCGCCACGTGGGCCGTACTTGAGGTCGACGCGGATGAGGCCTTGACGGCCGTCGGCGACGAGCTCGAAGCTGCGGATGTAGCCCTCTTTGACGAGGACTCCTGCGACTCCGTGGTTGAGCTTGTTGTTTAGGACGAGCACCTGCTTCGCCCGATTTCGGCAGGCGTTACGGATGCGAGTGAGCATGTCAGCGGTGAGGTCTTGAAGCGCCATGTTCGGCTCCTTCTAATTCGTTGATCTTGGAGAGGGTCACCAGGACGCCTTACGCATGCCGGGGACCATGCCCTGGAGCGCGAGCTCCCGGAGCATGTGTCGGCAAATACGGAACTTGCGATAGTTGCCACGGGCGCGGCCTGTGATCTCGCACCGGAGCTGCTCTCGGCTTGAGAACTTCGGCTTCCGACTCATCTTTGCAAATACTCGCTTGCTAGCCATTCAGGTGTTCCTTGTCGAGCTTTCGGTCAGTTCGATCGTTCAGTGATTCGTTCGTTTGGGCCGGCGCGTGCCGACCTCTGGGTTTGTTTCGATTACTTCTTCTTGCGGTCTTCTGGCTTCTCAAACGGCATTCCCAGTTCGGCCAACGCGAATCGGCTCATCTTGGGATCGCTGTTTCGGAAGACGATGGTGATGTTCATTCCGTGGAAGAACGTCACGCTCGCCATGTTGATCTCCGGCCAAACGGCCTGCTCGCTGAGGCCGAAGCTCCAGGAACCGCCCTTGTCGAATGATCGATCATTTACGCCTCGGAAGTCCTTGATACGCGGAATCGCGAGGTTCATGAGACGGTCGAGGAAGCTCCACATCTTGTCGCGACGAAGCGTGACCATAAAGCCGCTGGGGGCGCCTTCACGAACCTTAAAGTTCGAGACGCTCTTCTTGGCGATGGTCATGACGGCCTTCTGGCCGGTGATCTTGCGATAGGTGTCGTACACCGTGTCGCGGATCTCGGGCTTGAGCTTCTGGTTTTCCAGTTGCTTGCCGACGCCGGTGTTGACGATGACCTTCTCGATCACCGGAACTTGGTTGATGTTGGTCAGACCGAACTCTTTCATGAGTTTCGGGGCGACCTGCTCCATGTACATCGTGTGGAGCCTGGACTTGGTGGCTGTGGTGGTCATGTTTGGGCTCACTTAGCCTTCTTGCCGGCGGCTGCGGCCGGGGTCTTGCGAGCTGGGGAGACGACGCCGAGTTCCTTGCCGCTCTTAGCAGCAACGCGAACCTTGGAGCCGTCAGCCTTCACGGCGAAGCGCACGCGAGTGGGCTTGCCGTCAGCGATCGGGCTGACCTTGGAAATATGGATCGGAAGTTCAAGCTTGACAATTGCGCCCTTCGGACGCAGTTGGGTTGGCTTCATGTGCTTGGTGCGGAGATTGATCCCCTTCACCACGCAGCGCGAGGTTGAAGGATCAACTGAGACGACCTCACCGGTCTTGCCCTTGTCGGAGCCAGAGCGGACGAAGACGACATCACCCTTGCGGATGTGGGCTGGCATTAGATGACCTCCGTAGCGAGGGACACGATCTTCATGAAGTTCTTCTCGCGAAGTTCACGAGCCACGGCGCCGAAGATGCGGGTGCCCTTCGGATTGCCTTCCTTGTCGACGAGCACGCAGGCGTTCGAATCGAATCGAACGTAGCTGCCGTCGGAGCGGCGGGTCGGTGACTTCACGCGGACGATGACTGCCTCAGCCTTATCGCCGGACTTGACTTGGCCGTTCGGGATCGCGTCCTTGATGGCGCAGATCACGCGGTCACCGACGCCCATGGAGGCGCGGGTGAAACGTCCGGTGGCGGTAGAGACGCCGAGTACGCCGATCACCATGGCGACCTTTGCGCCACTGTTGTCAGCCACTTCGAGTCTGGATTCCTTCTGAATCATGCTTGTTCCTGTCTTCGTTGTCCCGAAATCGGGACGTGTTGCGCGGGGCTCATTGCCCCATCAATTCACTTCTTCTTCTTGGTTCCAGCGTCTGCTTCGAAGACCATCTCGGCCTTCGCCGGAGCCTTCTCTACAACGCGGACAACGGTCCAATGCTTGGTTCGGGAAATCGGACGGCACTCCGCGATTTCAACGCGGTCACCGACTCCGGTCTCATTCTTGGCGTCATGCACATGCAGGACGGTGCGCTTGCGCACGTACTTGCCGTACTTGGGGTGCTTGGAGACGTACTGGATCGTCACCTTGCGCGTCTTCTCGCGCGAGGCGGTCTCGACGATGCCGATGCGATGCTGAGCGTTCTCAGTGACGTTGATCTCTGCCTTGGTACTCACGTGGTGACCTTCTTCATGCGGGTGGTTCGCTCGGTCAGAAGACGCGCCAAGAGTTGGCGATTCTTCTTGAACTGGGACGAGTCCTTGATCTTCTCAGTAATCGTCTGGGCGCGGAGCTCATAGAGCTTCTTGCGGAGACGGGCTGCTTCGGCGGCGATTTCTTCGTCGCGGAGCTTTTTGACTTCAGCTGCCTTCATCTTTTGGCTGCCTTTCGAGTGGAGTAGTTCGGGTGGAATTCAATGACTGATCAGACTGCAAGTCGGCGGCCGACGAAGCGGCAACGAACTGGCATCTTGTGTGCGATACGCGCGAATGCCTGCTTGGCAAGATCCTCGGGAACGCCCGCGATCTCAAACAGCACGGTGCCAGGCTTCACGCAGGCAGCCCAGAAGTCCACTTCGGCCTTACCCTTACCCATGCGGGTTTCGAGCGGCTTCTTGGAAATTGGCTTGTCCGGGAAGACACGGATGAACACCTTGCCCTGGCGACGCAGGAAGTGCTGCGCTGCAACACGGCCAGCTTCAAGCTGACGGCCGGAGAGCCAATGGGTCTCGAGGCACTGAAGGCCGTAGTCACCGAATGCGACATAGTTGCCGCGGGTGGCTTTGCCCTTCATCTTGCCGCGCTGCTGCTTGCGGAATTTGACTCGCTTTGGAATCAGGTTTGACATCGTTTGGTCCTGTTTGCTTCTTCTTTATCAGCGACGGCCACGGGCGCGTGCGCGTCCGCCAGCTGCGTTGGTGGTGGTGTCGTCTTCGGCTTGCTCGAACAGGCCCTTGTAGACCCAGACCTTGATGCCGATGATTCCGTAGGTGGTTTCAACGTGGGTGATTGAGAAATCGATGTTGGCCTGCAAGGTCGACAGTGGGATGGAACCCAAGCGAGTGTCGAAGGTGCGTGCGAGCTCGGCGCCGCCGAGTCGACCAGCCATCAGGATGCGGATGCCCTTGGCACCGTTCTGCATTGCGCCTTCGGCACGCTGCTTCACGACGCGGCGGTAGTTCGCACGCTTCTTGATCTGCTCAGCCATCGACTCGCCGATGAGGCGGGCAACGATTTCTGGATTCTTGATCTCGATGATCTTGATGCCAACCTTGCGGCCGGTGAGAGCCTCGAGGTCCTTGGTCAGACGCTCGATCTCGGCGCCCTTGAGGCCGACGACCTGGCCCGGGCGGGCGGTCTTGATGATGACCGAGAGTTCTTCACGGGTGCGCTCGATGTAGACATCGCTCACTGCCGCGTAAGGAGGCGTGCGGTTCAGGCGCTTGTCGATGAACTTGCGGATCTTGTAATCCTCGACGAGCAGTTCGCCGAAGAGCGCCTTAGGTGCAAACCAGCGGCTCTTGTGAGCCTCGGTCACTCCGACGCGGAATCCGAAAGGGTTGGTCTTCTGTCCCATTGTGGGTGTTCCTGTGTGTGGACGTCAGCGGACGTCGACGGAGACGTGAATGTGGCTAGTGCGCTTCATGATTGGGTGCGAACGACCGCGATCCTTCGGCTGGAAACGCTTGATGGTCGGACCTTCGTCGACGCGGCTTTCGCTCACGAAGAGACGACCAACATCGAGGTTGGCCTCCTCTGCATTTGCAACCGCGCTGCGAAGGACTGTCTTGATGAACCACGCGCCGCGGCGTGGACTGAAGTCGAGGACGGCAATCGCGTCTTCGATCTTCTTGCCGCGGATCATGTCCGCAACCAGTCGCGCCTTGCGGGGCGCGATGCGGGCGAACTTGTGGGACGCGGCGTATTGTTTGTTCTCTTTGGAAGCCATGGTGTTGTTCATTCAAGTGCTTGACGGCGCGATGCGCCATCAGGGACTTAGATGCCTTCCTTCTTGTTGGTGTGACCCTTGAAGGTGCGCGTGTGCGAGAACTCGCCGAGCTTGTGCCCGACCATCTCTTCACTGATGAAGACTTCGATGAAGCTGCGACCGTTGTGGACAGCAAAGGTCAGGCCGACAAACTCTGGCACGACCGTGCATGCACGGCGCCAAGTCTTGATCGGCGAGCGCTTGCCGGTGCTGGCCTGCATTGCCTCCGCGCGACGGTACAACTTCTCGTCAACAACGGGGCCTTTCTTAAGTGAACGGGACATGGCGTGTTCTCCGGGGGTGTGTTCTTAGAGCTTGAGCTGGCCGTAACGGCGACTCTTGCGACGACGAATGATGAGCTTGTCGGACGAAAGTCCGTAGCGACGAGTGCGACCGCCCTTTGAGAGCGTTCCGCTTGCGTTGGAAGGATCCTGGCCGCCCTTGGAGCGACCTTCACCACCACCGTGTGGATGCTGATGATGACTCATTGCAACACCACGGGTGCGTGGGCGGCGACCGAGCCAACGAGCGCGACCAGCCTTACCGAGGACAACGTTTGAATTGTCGGGGTTGCCGACCATTCCAACGGTTGCACGGCACTCGAGAAGCACTTGACGAATTTCGCCCGATGGCATCACGAGGGTTGCAAAGCGACCTTCTTTGTTGGTCAAGCGGGCGCCGATGCCTGCAGCACGAACCATGGTGCCGCCGCGACCGGGAGTGGCTTCGACGTTGTGAACTTCGAGACCAGTTGGGATGTGCTTCAACGGCATGCAGTTGCCGGCGCGCGGATCGATCTGATCTGCGGAGCTCAACACTGAGTCGCCAGCAGTCAGGCCCTTTGGAGCCAAGATGTAGCGCAGGGTGCCGTCTTCGTACTTCAAGAGAGCAATGTGGCACGTGCGGTTTGGGTCGTATTCGATCCCAACCACCGTTGCCTTCATGCCGTCCTTCTGGCGCTTGAAGTCAATGAGGCGATAGCGGCGCTTGTGACCGCCACCCTGTTGAATGACGGTGAGTTTGCCCTGGCAGTTACGGCCACCCGTCTTGTGCAGGGGGCGAAGCAGGCTCTTCTCAGGTGACTTCTTAGTCACCTCGATGTGCATGTTCACCGAGGCATTACGCCGGGCGTTCGTTGTTGGTTTGTAGACGCGAATTGCCATGTGTTGCTCCTGTTCCTATCTCTTAGAACAGCTCGATCTTTTGTCCTTCGGCGACGCGGACCATTGCCCGCTTCCAAGTCTTACCGATGGTCTTTCCGTACTTGTAAGTGCGATCACGCTCTTGACGGACCTGCGTCCGTACCGCAACAACCGTGACGCCGTAGATGGCTTCAATAGCCTTCTTGACGTCGGTCCTCGTTGCGCGGTGGTCAACGTGGAACGCGTATTGATTGAATTCGCTGGCAGCCGTCACCTTTTCGGTGATGATCGGCATCTTGATGACTGTTGTAGGTTCCATCGTTGATTGGCCTTTCAGAGGGCTCAGGCCTCAGTCTTCTCGGCGACGGGGTAGCAACTCTCATCGATGAACGAGGCCAGTGAAGCCTTGTCAATAATGAGGAAGCGGTGATTGAGGAGGTCGAACACATTGAGCTGCTCGACGCGGCGAACATCAACGCCCTCGATATTGCGCGCAGACGCCATGGCAGTTCGGTTAGCAGGATTCACGGCAACGAGGCAGGTTCGGTTGATACCGACCTTCTTCATCATGCCGGCGAAGGTCTTGGTGTTCGGCTCGGCAAATGCCAGTGAGTCGAAGCACTTGACCTCATTGTCAACAAGCTTCGCCAGGAGGGCGTTGCGGTTGGCAAGGCGGCGCATCTTCTTGGTGAGGTCAGTGCGGAAGTCCTCGCGGGTGCGGGTCTTCGCAAACGCAACGCCACCGCCCTTGCGTCCAGGAACGCGCGAGGCGCCGACGCGGGAGCTTCCCGTGCCCTTCTGCTTATAGAGCTTGCGGGTTGAGCCCTGCACGGAGCCGCGGCTCTTGGTGCGAGCTGAGCCCTGGCGCTGGTTACCGTGGGTGACGACGTAGGCCTGCTTGAGCAGGGCGTGGCGGATTTCGCCACCTAACAGGGTCTCGTCGATCTTGAGGACGTCGACCTGCTTGCCTTCGGAGTTGAGAATCGGAAGTTCGATCATTGTTACTTACCTTCGCGGGTTGTCCGCATTCGCCTCCTCCTCCCGACGCCTGTTATTCAGTGGCGGCGGGCAGGATTTGACTCAGGTTCCTTGAGTTGCTGGCAGGTTTAGGCTGCCAGCAGTTCGTTTATTTGTCGTGACCGCGTGGTTCCGCGCCTGAATGGCGACGGCCTTCGCAATCCCAAGTTAACGCCATTAGGCGCTAGCCTGGATACGCACCTTTCGCTTGTAGAGTCGACCAGGGGTCTTGATGAAAAGAATCCCGTTGCTGGCGCCGGGGACGGCACCCTTCACGAGAAGAATGTTGTTTTCGACATCGATCTTCACGACATCGAGCGAGCGAATGGTGACTTGTTCGTCACCCATGCGACCAGCCATGCGCTTGCCCTTTTTGATCTTTGCACCGTGTCCACGGTCCGTACCGTGCGAACCGATCGAACCAGGGGAGCGATGCTTACGCTCAACGCCGTGAGTAGCGATCTGGCCCTTGAAGCGGTAACGCTTCATGACGCCGGCGAAGCCCTTACCCTTTGAAATTCCGATGATGTCAACGAACTTCAAAGCGGCGAGCGTGTCGATCTTGACTTCTTGACCAACGGTGAAAGCTTCAGCTTCAGCGTCGCTGGCGAGGCGGAGTTCGCGGTGTTGGCGCTTTGGAGCGCTGCCGGCCTTCGCATCGTGGCCGATCATGGCCTGCGTGCTGGTGCGAGCCTTCATGTCATCGAAGGCGAGCTGGACGGCTGAGTAGCCATCGCTTGCCGTGGTCTTCACCTGTGTGACAACGCAGGGTCCCGCCAAAATGACGGTGACGGGGATGTTGGTTCCATCAGGCTTGAAGAATCGGGTCATGCCGATTTTCTTACCAAGGATGCCAGTTTTGCCAGGCGCGGTGTGCGGCATGTGCATTGTTCCTGCGTTGCGGTTCCGTCAGGTGGGCGCCCATTGGCGCGTCTGCGGTTCCTGGTGATTTGCCGGAGGTCGGTTTGCTTTGCGCAAGCGACGCGGCAGGTGAAGAATGGGTCGCGCAAGCGCGCGAACCCGACGAGTGACTTAGGCCTTGATCTTTACAAAGACGCCGGCGGGCACCACGAGACGGTTGAGAGCCTCGACAGTGCGGTGATTTGGTTCAATGATGTCGATGATGCGCTTGTGAGTGCGGATCTCGAACTGCTCGCGGCTCTTCTTGTCGACGAACGGCGAACGAAGGACGGTGTAGATCTCTCGGCGCGTTGGCAGCGGCACCGGGCCGGCAACGTGCGCGCCCGTGCGCTTTGCGTGATCCACGATTTCCCGTGCAGACGCGTCAAGCGCCTGGTGGTCGTAGGCTTCCATTCGGATTCGAATCTTGCCGCCCTGCATGGGTGTATCTGTCCTCAATCCAGCTTCGTCATCGTTCCAATCACTGCTCAGCACGTTGCCGGGCACATGTGGCTGGAAAGACGCGAATCGGGGAGGATACCCAAACTCGGCAAACTGTCAATACCCCTGTTCACACAACCGATGACTACATCTCTGGCCAGACCGACGTTGACCTCTTTTACTCGAAACGGCTAGCCTTCCAAGGACCTCGGGCACTCCGCCCTTTACCGGACTGCGACTTCATTGAGACAGGAAACGCCCATGCGCCAATTTCTCCAGAGAAATACCTCCCTGTTTCTAACTTGTTTTAGCGTGGTATTGGCCGTACAGGTGCACGGGCAAGGCCCCAGCACCCCTCCGCAAAGTCCGAATAACACCGGAAGCGGTGCCCAAGCTACCCCCAAGCAGCCAGCCACCGCAACGGGAACTAGCGGTTCCGCGGCAGCTCCGCGCGGGTCGGCGAGGACTGGAACGCCTCCGTCCGGCTCCGCGGCCCCAGCGAATGATGGGCTCGACCCCAAGTACCTGGAGTTTGAAGTGTTGGGAATGCGCTTTCGGCCTCCGGTGCAGAGCATCATGCGCGCCGATGGCAGCGGCATCACTGCGCAGTGGACTATTTCAGAGCGCGCTGATCCGCCACGGTTCGTTCTCCGCGTTTCGCGCCTGGTGGCGAGCGACGCAACAAGTACGCCGGCGCAGCAGATCGACGCCTACGTCAAGAGCGTCAGTGAGCGCCCATCGCCAAACGCTGTGTTTGCCGTGCGCTCGCGCAAGGAGTTTGAACTTGATGGGCGCCCCGCTGCCCTCTTGTACACGTCCTTGCGTGAAGGAACTGGCAACGATGAAATCTCCGCCGTTCAGGGCTACTTCATCCTGCAGTTTGCCCCCAATGAATTCGTAGTGATTTCATCGCTCCTCGCTGAACAAGACTTTGCTTCAGTGTCACAACTCTTGGAACGATCGTTCCGGACCATGCAGGTTGCCAACCAGGCCGCCCTTGCTGACGAACGGTCCGGGAGAATTGCGCGCGGCGATCACCTGCTCCGTGGTCTTGATGAAGAAGCCATGCGTCGCGCACTTGATCCCGTGGGCGCGAAGGGCGAGGCGCCAGCGCCGCGCTGGTACCGCATCACGCGCGTTGACGCCACGGGTGATGTGAAGGATGTGGGCTACATGACCATGGTGGTGATCGATGCCGCACAGGGATTGGCTAATCCAGATCGACGCGAGTCGGAATGGACCAAGACCGAAAAAGAGCGTGGAATGCTGGTGCGCATGCAGGTTCGCACGCTGCTTGACGCTACCGGCACAGCCTTCAGCGATACCGAAGCGCGCTACTGGACACGTTGGGATCGCGGGCGCGAATTCTGGACCGTGCGCTCCACGATCCGAAAGGATCGCGCGAGCAGCACCTCAACGCAGCTGGGTATTCGCAGCGAGCCAACCAGCGGCTCGCCACGACCGATTCTGGAGGTGGCGGACGTGGTGCCGAACGAAGTTGCCACGGAACCACGACGCTGGCCGATTCCTGAAGTTGGCTACGTGTCGCAAGCAGAGTCATTGGTCTTGCCACGCCTCTTTCCGAAAATTGACGCGCCCATTGACTATGGTTTCTATTGCTTCGATCCACGGAGCGGCAGGCTGGCGCAACGAGTGGATCGCCAAGAACCCACTGCTAAGGGATACAACATTGCCACCCAGACCACGCTGGAGGCGCCCGCGATCGCACAGTTCGTTGATGAGCGCGGAATTCTGCTGAAGCGTTCCAGTGATGACGGCTCAGTGATCGAAGCCACTACTGGGCAAGCACTGCTGGAATTGTGGCAAAAGAAGGGTCTTCCTACCAAATGATGCGCGGCATCGCCCAGACTCAGCAGCGCGATCGCGGGACCGTATATCGGTTGACGCTGCCTGTGCTGACGCTGCTCGTTGTGCCGCTGACACTGGCACGCTGCGCCGCAAAAGAGCAAACCCCGCAAACTCCGCAAGCGCCGCAAGGCAACGGTGCGTTCCTTGAAGTGCTTTCCGAGCGAGCGCCATCGGCTGATGCGCACGTGCAGTCGCAGGTGTTGGAGCCCACCCGCCCCACCATTGAACGCTGGGCGACGGTTGGCGAAGGCGCGTCGTTTGAAATTCGTGCATCAGTCACTGGCAGCGAAGGCAACGAACGCTGGACGCGCACCGAGCCTGCCGCCACGCGCGTATTGGCGCGCACCGCCGCGGATGAGGTGACACTCATCGAGCAGACCGATTCGTCCGATGGCGCCACGACACGATTCCTGCAGCCACTCATCCTGGCACCCGCCGACTTGCGCGTGGGCGAAGAGTGCACGAGCACAAGCGTGGTACTCACTCTTCGCGGCGACGCGATCGACAATGATGGCGGCCGCGCACAGCGTTCGATGAAACTTGCTTCCGAAGACCGAATTCGCACGCCACTTGGCGAATTGAGCGCGCTGCGGATTGATTCCGTATTCACTATGAAAGTGCCGTTTGCCAGTATGAGACGCGAAACATCAACATGGATACGCGCCGGTGATGGACCGGTGGCAATCCGCAGTGTTGAGAAGATCTTGGTGATGGGCGTGGTGCCACGCAATCGCTCAGAAACGCGCGTTCGATTGCCCGCCACTGGATGGACTCCATGACAGGAACAAGACCATGATCGGAATGCCGCGTGTACTTCTTGCGATTCCCGTCTTCAATGAGGCGAAGTCGATCGATCGCGTGTTGAGTGCGGTCAAGCCGTACGTGCAAGATATCTTGATGGTGGATGATGGTTCGACGGACGACACGCCCGCCCGCATTGCCGCGCATCCAGTGGAAGTGATTCGTCACTGCCAGAATCGTGGCTACGGACGATCGATGCAAGACATCTTCCATGCCGCGGATGCTGACGGCTACGGCTGGGTCATCACCATGGATTGCGACGAACAACATTCGCCCGCTTCCATTCCGGACTTCCTTCAAGCCATCCGCGCCGATAGCGCCGACGTGATCAGCGGCAGCCGCTATCTCCGCGCAAGCCCGGAAGACAACGATGCGCCCGGGCGGCGCCGCGAGGTGAACATGACGCTGACCGCGGAGATCAATGCTCAACTCGGTTCGGTACCGTCGACCAGCGGCACACGAGCAGCGCTGGGCGGTGGACTCACCGATTCGTTCTGTGGTTTCAAGGCATATCGCGTGGCGTCCTTACGAACCCTGAGCTTGGATGTGGATGGCTATGACTTCCCGCTGCAATTCTGGGTGCAAGCCGTGGCGCACGGGCTGCGTGTGGACGAGATTCCTGTTCCACGCATCTATGTTGATCTGAATCGATCATTTGGCAGCGAGCTTGATGATCCAACTCGCCGGTTGGCCCTGTACCGCGCCACCTTTGAGCGCGAGCTCGCGCGCTGCGCAGGGAGACTTCGCTTGATCACCGGGAGTGGGGCGTGAACAACGCGGCGAATGATGCACTCACCACTGTGGAGAGCGCCGGACCGCTGCGCGCGGCGCACGGCACAATCATGGGTGCCGAACTGTCTTACTGGCGCGATGCCATGCGCGAAGAGTTACAGATGCCGCGCGGCATACTGGTCGGCACCGGGCACCAAGTGGAATGGTGGCATCCTGGAATCGCTGCCAAATTCATGTGGGCGAACGCCGTGGCTACGCACGCTGGTGTTTCTAGCGTGTGGCTGATCATTGATACTGATATTCGTGATCCGCGCGAACTGCGCGTCCCGGTGAGTGCCAATGGAACTGTTGAATCGGCGCTGCATCGCTTTGGACCGCGCGCGCTGCATGGAACGCCGGCATGCGTTCGAAGCGCGTGCCAACCAACCGCCTTTGATGACGCGCGCGGGGTAGCAATTCCGCCGTGTGCAGCAGCGGGAATAGATGCCGCCTATCGCGCACTGCTGGCACACTCCAATGCCGCGGACTGCACCACGCAAGTGCTCGCTGCTGTGCGCGAATGCACGCCGGAACTTGGTGCGCCCAGCTGCACGGTTCGATCATCGCAACTCATGAAGACCGCGCTGGGAGTAGCGATAGTGGAGCGCGCCGCGCGCGAGCCGCACGCATGCGCGCGGGCGTTCAATGCAGCGGTTGCGGTGGTTCCGAGAGTCGCTCGCATGCTCGCCGAAGACGGCCCGCTCGGCCCTGAACTTCCCTTGTGGACCCGTAGCAGTGACGGAACCCGGCACCGCGTGCACGCGGCCGAACTTGCTGCGCTCCGTGCGGAACATGCACCGCTTTGGCCGCGCGCCTTTCTCACCAGCGCCATGGCACGGGCGGTGCTCTCCGATCGATTCGTGCACGGCACGGGCGGCAAGATCTACGAACGCGCCACCGATCTGTTTGCGCAATCGTGGCTTGACGCGCGGCTTCCGGCATTTGATGTGGCGAGCGCCACACTGCGCCTTCCGTTCAGCGCTGACGCGCTCCCGCCACCCGTCACGGCTGCGGCTCGCCGCGCCCGATGGTTCGACCCGAATTCAACTGGAAACGCACCAAGCGCAAGCAAATTGGCGGCACTGGCAACCATTGCAAACGCGCCGCGCGCGAGTGCGGAGCGCCGCAGCGCATGGCTTGCCATGCACGCAGAATTGGGGCGGGCGCGTGCAGTACACGCAGCTGAAATCCAAGCATTGGATGCCCATCACGCTGCCGACCGAATCCGCGCACGCGCTGCGCAATTGCGCGCCGATCGAACGTGGGCGGCGGTGTTGCATCCACCGGAAGCGCTGGCTCACTTGGCGGAATCACTCCGCCGGCAATGCCGATGACGATGCCGCCAACGGATCGGGGCGGAACAGACGAGTGTCCAGGCTCCACACCTTGTCTGTGAATTCTTGACCGGGATGAACACCCTTGGAACGCTGCGCCGCGTGGATGGCAATAGCCGTCTTGGCATCCAAGTTGTCAAGCATTGCAACAAAGATCGCCTCCGGAGTGGACGGAATCTTGGTGGCGCCAAACTCAAGCGATCCATGGTGACTGAGCACGATGTGCTGCAAGACCAACAGTGCATCCGCGGGGATACGAACATTTCCATCGCGCGAAACCTTGCTTGCCATGGCGCTGAGCATGATGACGCCCTTCACGGTGTGGCCAAGCAGATTGCCTTCCGCGGTGTAACTGAATCCGCGCTCCCAAGTGAGTTCGGAAGTCTTGCCTAAATCATGCAGGAACAGACCAACCAGCACGATGTCGCGATTGAGTTCCGGATAGAGAGGCAGCATCCCCTCGGCAAGACGCAGTAGTTGCAGCGTGTGCTCAAGCAGTCCGCCAATCCACGCGTGGTGCACACTCACCGCTGCAGGTGCTTGACGCACTCGTGCCATGAACGGTTCGTTAGAGAGATACGCATCCGCAAGCGCACGCATGGCTGGATGGGTAAGCGAACCCATGACGCGGCGCAGTTCCAGTTCCATGGCAGGAATGTCATGCTGCGATGCCGGAAGGAGCCGCGCCAGATCTTCAATATCCACTTCAACAGAGCGGATTGAATCCACCACAATCTGCACTTGGCCGTTGTACTCCTGCGCTTGTCCACCAATCCAGACAAACCCGGTCCGCGCAATCTCGCCAAGTTGCGACTCATCAAAGGTCCATTGCCGAATGGCCACTTCACCACTTGCATCACGAATGATGCCCTTCAAGAAGTGCTTGCCATTCTTAGCCGTACCGCACTGCGGGTTCACCAGCGAATAGGTGCCGTCCACATAGGTATGCGGGCGAATCTTGTCGATCGGAACATGTGGAACATGCGATCGTGGCTGGCTTGGGCCGGACGGCTGCGTTTCTGCCTGTGTCATGGGCGTTCGAGTGTACGCAGTGTGGCAATCGCCGCGGGGATTTCCGCCGCAAGTTCCGTGGCAAGCATTCCCGCAGTGCCACCAGCGCGCGCGGACCAGTGTTCACCGGCAATGGCGTGCGCCTGCACTGCAAGCCGTGCGCAGTTGTAGAGGCCCAGTGCGTCGCCATGTTGCGCCACCACACCAGCAATGACGCCGGAAAGCACATCACCGCTCCCGCCGATCGCCAGCGCATCATTGCCGTGCGTGCATGTCCAGGTGCGAGCTCCGTCGGACACGACCGTCCCGTGGCCCTTCAATACAACGATGCATCCAAGCCGTTGCGCCAATCGCTCTGCTGCAGCCGGACGCGCCACCGGATCGATCGGATCGACATTGAGATGGAGCGCGTCCGCCAAGCGCGCAAATTCACCGGGGTGCGGCGTCATGATGATGGGAGCGCGCAAATCGAGATCAAAGCGTGGAGTAGCGGCCAGGCAGTTGAGCGCATCGGCATCAACGATCACCGGGCGGCCGTCATCCTGAGCGAGTACGCGAATCACTACTTGTGCTTCGGCAAATCCAGTTCCCATTCCGGGGCCGATCACCAAGACATCGGCGCGGCGCGCCTGTGTGTCGAGTGCTTCGGCGACTGCGTGCGGAACAAGGTGACCGTCACTATCCACTGCAAGCGGAATCCCGGTGGCGGATGGATTTGCTGCAAGAATTGCTGGCAACAGTGGCTCGGGCGCTGCGGCAATGCAGAGCGCGGCACCAGCCCGCAACGCTCCAAGTGATGCCAGCACCACGCTGCCAAGCATGGTGATCGGATGCGCAGCATGACCGCCGATCACACAGACCGTGCCGAATGTTCCTTTGTGGCCAGCGGGGTCACGCGCGGGGAGCGCGGGAAGTGCATCACTTGCGCCATTCATCGTGCGGCTCCCTTGGGGTTACCGAGTGGTTTGCCGTCAATCGACTGCACTTCGATAGCGGTGTCTCCCATGAGATCAACAATGCGCGCGAGGTCGGTGTCGATGGACGCGCCGTCTGCCGCACTCAGCCCGGTGAGTAGATGCGATGCGTCAAATCGGGGTCCACGTGCTGGCAATACGGCGTCGAAGTCGACCCATTTCCCGTCAATCATGGCCTGGGTCCACATGTGCCACCCGTAGGAATTGCGAATGGCGCCGGACTCGGCAACGTAGAGAAGACCCGAGGCCACGCGCGCGGGGATTCCCTGCGTTCGTAGGAGCGCACACAGCAGCACGGCGTGTTCAGTGCAGTCACCAGAGCGCGATTTCAATGCCTCGCTCGCTGTAGCAAATCCACTGGCAAGATTCTTGTTGGTGATGTAACGATTGACCGCTGATCGCAACGCTTCGGCGCGCGCAAGCGGAAGTGGCGCGCATCCCTCCAGGGACTTCTGGGCGAAGCTGCGAATGGCAGGGTCATCGCTGTCGGCCATGACGCTCGCGCGAGTGAATCGGGCGTCGGAGGCATCTGCTGCTGGCACCATGGAACTGGCGTCGGCATCAATGGACAGTCGCGCGGCGCCGGCCGCAGTGCGCACAAAGACCTGCGCACCCGCGCTGGGAAGATCGCCAAGCACGCTGTCCTTGGCGGTCACCAGCAATTCTGCGCGTCGCGCTTCGGTGAGAGCGCGGGCGTTGCTGGTGAGCGGGATGAACGTTCGTGCCATGATCTCTACCGGCGCGGTGGCCGCAGTAGCGATGGCGCGTGTAGTCAGCCGTGACTCCAAGATTCCAACGCCCAGGTCAGTTCGGCTCTGGACGAGTACTCCGTCGGATGACATGAACTCCGATGACGGACGTTCGATGAGTGAGGTCTTGGTGCTCCACTCCGTGAGGCGTACAGTGCGACCATCGACCTCGGTATCAGCCGTCCCCTTGCGGACGCTTTCCACCTGCACGGCATCCGGGCCGCTCTCTGGATCAAGCGTGATGAAGCGCAAATCCTTGGCGCCGGACGCAAGCCGGCGCCGAACAAATTCGTCGGCGGCGTAGGGAGGTAGCCATCCCGCAGCAGGCAGTGCATGGCGCTGCACCGTGCGGCGCCCCGACTGTTCGTCGACAATTTCCATGTCGTCCGCCGTGAATGTCCATGTGCATCGCACCGGTGCGGCACCGGATGTCTTGGCGATTTCCGCACGCACCGGAACGCCACGCGTGGTTTCTTCAAACATGGTTCGAGTGCGCAGCGTCACGCCCTGCCCCATTCGCCCAACGGTCATCTCCGTCTCGGTCATGCTGCGGATGGTGTTGTCGTGGCGTTCGACCCATTCATGAAACCACCCGCACGGCTTGCCACCGAGCGAGAGTTGATACCAACGATCTTCAAGCGTCTGCGCGGTAGCGGACGGCGCAGCGGGGACAGGGGCAGCGGGCGCAACCTGCGGTGCTGGCGTTCCCTGCGTCGCTGGCGTCCTCTGCGGTGCTAGCAACCACGCTGTCACGAAGGCGTGCGCGCGCGTTGGCAATGCCAAGGCGAGCACCACGCACAGCAGTGCCGCGCATTTACTGATGGCGCATGAGCGGAAAGAGAATGACATCGCGAATCGACTCCGAGTTAGTCATGAGCATCACCAGACGATCGATACCCATACCCATTCCGCCCGCGGGCGGCATGCCCACGCGCAGACTCTCGACAAAATCATGATCAAGCGTGCGGAACGTGCTCTCTTCGTCATCAGCGCCCGCAAGCTGCTCCGTGAACTTGGAAAGTTGAATGTCGGGATCGTTGAGTTCCGTATACGCCGGTCCGATTTCCATACCGGCGATGAACAAGTCCCAGCGTTCCGCAATCTCCGGGTGCGCGCGGTTGGGGCGCGTCAACGGACTGATGGCACTTGGATAGTCAAGCACGAACGTCGGCCGCGCCGGATCAATGAGCGCCTCAGCCTTCTCTTCAAAGAGATGATTGACCAGCAGCCAGTGATCGAGTGTGGCCGCCTTATCAATGTGATGCGCCATTCCGGCGGCACGCACCTTTGCCTCATCGCGCATGTCGAAGCCGAACGCGCGCATAAAGAGCTCTTCGTAACGCACGCGCTCAAACGGCGCGCGATAGTCAATCTGTAGCTCGCCAAATGGAAGCACCGGACCAGCACCACGCTCCGGGCACTGCGCCATCGCACACGCCACATGATGCACCAGGCTCTCCACCATCTCCAACATGGTCATGTAATCGCCGAAAGCCTGGTACGCCTCCATGGCGGTGAATTCCGGATTATGGCTGCGATCCACACCTTCGTTGCGGAAGTTGCGATTGATTTCAAAGACCTTGCGCATGCCGCCCACCATGAGTCGCTTCAGATAGAGCTCCGGAGCAACGCGCAGAAAGAGCTGCATATCAAGCGCATTGTGCGTGGTCACAAACGGACGCGCCGCTGCGCCGCCGGCAATCGGCTGCATCATCGGGGTCTCTACTTCCAGATAGCCGCGTGCCTCCATGAAGCGCCGCACCAAGCTCACAATCTGCGAGCGCTTCTCAAAGGTTCGCACCGTCTCTGGATTGGCGAACATGTCCATGTAGCGCTTGCGGTAGCGAATCTCCGCATCTTCAAGGCCGTGCCACTTTCCGGGCGGTGGAGCCATGCTCTTGGTGGCAATTTCAAGCGTGGAAGCCCAGATGCACGTCTCGCCCTTATTGGTGCGACCGATTGGACCTTCAGCAACTACCAGGTCGCCGTAGTCAAGCATCTTGGCGAGCGCAAACTCCGCATCGGAGACATTGGCCTTACTGACGGTGACCTGCAGGTCACCCGATGAATCGCGCAGCCAGAAGAACACCAACTTGCCGAGGTCACGGTGCTGCATGACGCGGCCAGCAATGCGAACGCGTGCACGTTGATCAACGGTCGGCGCGGTGGGATCAGCCTTGCGCGCTTGTTGAGATGCGTCAAAGGCGAGGTGAGTTGCCTCATCAAAGCGCGCTCGCGCTGCGGCGGCGGACTCCAACTCATCAACACGTCGCCCGTACGGCTCGATGCCGACGGAGCGGAGTTGCTCCAGCTTTGCTCGCCGAGCGGCAACGAGTGCGCCCTCGTCCTCTGGGGTCGAAGGCTGGTTTGCGTCGGGGTTTGGCTGCATTGCGCTGGGCGTGTTAGTAGTCACGGACGCTGAATCCTAGCAGTGAAGCGCAGGGCGATCGACATGGTGCACACGGATTCAGGAAGCGCGGATCGCCCGTTAGACTTCAGTTGATGCCGCGCAATCGACGAAGCATGGTTGATACTGAAGTGATCGCTCCGAATCTCAAGCGGAAGTACTCCGGCGTCACGTCGACGGTCGCTGCCCTGCTGCCGATCCAAGAACGCGAACTGCGTATCGCCACCATCGGCCCGCGCCTCCCCCTCGACTGGCCCCAAGTCGGCGCCATGGATGTGCTTCGGAACATTCGAACTCCAATCGCGGGAAGACCGTTTCGTATCTGGCACGCGCGCCGCAATGGCGAGATGCTGGCGGGAGTGGTTCTGAAGTGGATGAGCGGCAAGAAACTCAAGCTGGTCTTTACTTCCGCCGCGCAACGCGAGCACACTCGTTGGACGCGCTCCCTGATTCGACGCATGGATGCGGTCATTGCAGTATCGCCGGAAGCCGCTTCCTACCTCAAAGTGCCCTGTACGGTGATCTCGCACGGTGTGGACACCAGCAAGTTTCATCCGTCGCCCGATCGCGTTCAGGAATGGAAAGCGGGTGGAATGCCGGGGCGCTACGGGATTGGCATCTTCGGTCGCGTGCGTGCACAAAAGGGAACCGATCGCTTTGTGGACGCCATGTGCGCACTGCTGCCCAAGTACCCCGATTTCACCGCGGTGATTGTTGGGTCGATCAAGCCAGAGGAATTGGCTTTCGTTGCGGATCTCAAGTCGCGCGCTGCTGCTGCCGGAGTGGCGTCACGGATCGTGTTTCTTGGTGAATTGCCCATGGAAGAAGTACGCGCTTGGCTGCGCCGGGTGATCGTGAATGTTTCGCCTCAGCGCTGGGAGGGATTTGGGCTGCTGCCACTGGAGGCAGGCGCAAGCGCCACCACCACTGTGGCCACGCGCGTTGGTGCGGCGCCGCGACTCATTGTGAACGGGGAGACAGGCCATTTGGTTGATAAGGACGACATGGCATCGCTCGAGGCGCGGCTTGACGGGCTGATGTCTGCGCCCGAAGCAACCATCTCTATGGGGATCGCTGCGCATCGTCATGTTCTTGCGGGATTCTCAATCGAACGGGAATCCGCTGCCATTCGCGCGGTCTATGACGGTTTGTGGCAACAATCGCTATCCTTGCCGCCCCAACCACCATGCCACACTCCATCAAGCGCATCGGCGTACTAACCGGCGGCGGCGACTGCCCCGGTCTCAACGCAGTCATTCGAGCTGTTACCAAGACTGCCATCTGGAAGCATGGCATTGAAGTCTTCGGCATTGAAGACGGATTTCAAGGTCTCATTGAAGATCGTGTTCGCCCACTGAGTGCGCGCGATGTCAGTGGGATTCTCACGCGCGGTGGCACCGTGCTTGGATCGAACAACCGCGCTAATCCGCGCCGCTACTGCGTGCGTGTTGACCCCGTCACTGGTCCGGTGTGGGAAAACGTCACCGAACGCTGCGTGGACACTGCCCGTCGCCATGAACTTGATGCGATCATCGTCATCGGTGGCGATGGCACCATGGCAAGCGCGGCTCCGCTAGTGGAGAGCGGAGTGAACATCATTGGCGTTCCTAAGACCATCGACAACGATATTGTCGGCACGGAAATCACCTTTGGATTTCTGACCGCCGTCAACACCGCCACGGAAGCGCTCGACAAACTGCAGTCCACTGCCGATAGTCATCACCGTGTCATGGTGTGTGAAGTCATGGGCCGTAATGCTGGATGGATTGCGCTGACCGCTGGAGTTGCGAGCGGTAGTGACATCATCCTGCTTCCCGAGATTCCCTTCGACCTCGATCACATCTGTGAGAACATCGATTTCCGAATGAATAAGGGCCCCGGCTTTGCGATCATCGTTGCAGCCGAAGGCGCGCGCCCGCGTGAAGGCAAGCAAATGGTCGATCGCCTTGATCCAACTTCGCCGGATCCAATTCGCCTCGGCGGCATTGGTCGCTGGGTAGCGGACGAAATCTCCAAGCGCACCGGCGTGGAAACACGCGCAAGCGCATTGGGTCACATCCAGCGCGGCGGCGGGCCAATTCCGGCTGATCGCATCCTGGCGACACACTTTGGTTACCACGCCATCAAGACACTGTTGGAAGGCAAGCGGAGCCGCATGGTGATGCGTCAAGGCAACGTGTTCGGTGATGTTGACATCATGCACGCTGTTGGAAAGCAGCGCTTGGTGCCGCTGAATAACCCACTTATTGAGGCCGCTCGCGCCATCGGTACTGGGTTCGGTGATGGCCGAACGCCAGAGCCAGCGCCGGCAACCAGTGAAGACAACCACTCGGTAGTTGTCTAGCATCGCGCCCATGTTCACTGATGCACTCGCGTCGATCGACGCGTTCACCCCAGCGCACTGGTCGCTTGCAGCACTCCTAGCCTTTGGGTGTGGAAGCATCCCATTTGGACCGATCGTTGCGCGCATGAACGGTGTGAACCTGCGCACGGTTGGTAGTGGAAACATCGGCGCCACCAATGTTTCGCGTGCACTTGGATGGAAATGGGGCGTGGTGGTGTATCTCCTCGATGCGGTCAAGGGCGCTGCTCCGGTCCTGCTCGCCGGCTGGATGGCCGGGATTCTTGGGCACCCCGCTGATCAAATTCCGCGCGCTGACATGTGGTGGTGGTTGATGATGCCCATCGCCGCCGTGCTTGGGCATATGTTCAGTCCGTTCGTTGGATTTAAAGGCGGTAAGGGCGTGGCGACCGGCAGCGGCGCCATGTTGGCGATCTGGCCGATACTCACGGGACCGCTCCTGGTGGCGATTGGCCTTTGGGCGATCATGATTGCACTCACGCGCACCATGAGCATTGCCAGCATGCTGGCGGCCGTCTCCATTCCGCTCACGGTGGCCGCAGCAGCCATCATGACCACCGGCGCAGGCACCACGGATGGCGAGTTACCCGTTGCACATGCCCTGCCCGCCGTCATCGTCACCGCGGGCGTTGCGGCGTTGGTGGTGTGGAAACACCGCAGTAATCTTGAACGAATCCTGAAGGGGACCGAACCCCGCTTGGGCAGCAAGAGTTAACCGATCGCGCCATTGCCCACGCAGTGCATCGGGCACTACGATCTATCTCGTGACGAAGGACGCAACACACGCCGTCGATGAGCATTCGGGATATCGCTCGCCGCTTGAAACTCGCAACGCCAGTGCACGCATGCGCAGCACCTGGAGCGCGCGCCGCAAGTTTGGTACGTGGCGCCGTATCTGGCTCGCACTGGCGGAGTCGCAACATGAACTTGGACTTGCGGTGACCGCGGCGCAGGTCACCGAACTGCGCGCGCACCTGGACGACATTGATTTCGCCAACGCCGACGCGCACGAAGCTCGCCTCCGTCACGATGTCATGGCGCATGTGCACACTTTCGGGGACGCTGCGCCGCACGCGCGCGGCATCATCCATCTTGGCGCCACCAGCCAAGACGTGGTCTGCAACGCGGACACACTGATACTGCGTGACGCGCTCACCATCATCGCCGAGAAATTGGCGCGCGCCATTGATCGCGCCGGCACGTTTGCCACCGAGTATCGCGCGCTGCCCACGCTCGGTTGGACGCACTTTCAGCCCGCACAACCGACCACGGTCGGTAAGCGTGCCACCCTGTGGGCACAGGATTTGGCGATTGCGCTCTCCGAAATCGAAGGCCGCATTGATGGCATGCGCCTGCGCGGCCTGCGTGGCGCTACCGGAACGCAGGCTTCCTATTTAGGACTCTTGGGTGGCGACGCTGCCAAAGTAGAAGCATTAGAACGAAGCTTTGCCGCAAAGCTCGGTTGGCCAGCGGAGCGCTGCTGGCCGGTGTGCGGACAAACCTATCCGCGCCTGGTGGACGCACAGATTCTTTCCAGCCTGGCGATTGCCGCCGCCGCCATTCACAAGTGCTGCAATGATCTTCGACTGCTGGCAAACCTCAAGGAAATCGAGGAACCGTTTGAAGCCGAACAGATTGGCTCCAGTGCCATGGCATACAAGCGCAACCCAATGCGCTGCGAACGCGCCACCGGACTGGCGCGGTTCGTGATGAATCTCTCTGGTAACGGCCTTGATACTGCAGCCACCCAGTGGCTCGAACGCACACTGGATGACAGCGCCAATCGTCGCTTGTCACTCCCCGAAGCGTTCTTGGCACTTGATGGCGCGCTCGACATTCTTGCCAATGTCTTCGGTGGCTTGGTAGTGCACCGCGCTTCCATTCGCGCCCGCTTGGATGCTGAACTTCCATTCATGGCAAGCGAAGACATCCTCCTGGCTGCCACCGCGCGCGGAGCGGATCGCCAGCATGCGCACGAAGCCATTCGTGTTCATAGTCAGGCCGCTGGACATGCTGTGAAGAGCGAAGGAAAGCCCAACGATCTCTTGGCGCGCCTCCGCGGCGAGACGCTGTTTGCAGGGTTGGATCTTGATGGACTCCTGGATGCATCCGCGTACATCGGCCGCGCACCGGAGCAAGTGGACGCGTTTGTTGCAGACGTTGTGCAACCAATTCGCACCCGGTACCGCGCAACCATCGCCGACGAACCACAGGTACGGGTGTAAGCGCGCGTGCACGCGCATGAACTCGACCGCCCACGCATCATTCACTGATACCGCGCTGAGTAACGGCGGCTCGCAACAAAGGTCTCCACTATGGCACTTCCCCGACTTCGCCCTGAATCCACCGCGCTTCTAGTGATTGACGTGCAGGACCGACTGATGCCCACGATCGCTGCCCGCGAGCGGGTGGAAACCAATTGCGCGTTGCTCGCACGCGCTGCCGTTGCACTGGGAATGCCGGTCATCTGTACCGAGCAGTACGTACGCGGCCTTGGGGCAACGGTTGACACAGTGCGCGAAGCGCTTCCAGCCACTGCTGAGGTGATTGAGAAAACCCAGTTCAGCGCCCTGGTGGATGGCGTTCGTGCCGCACTACGAACGCAACGACGTCCCACGGTGTTGGTCTGTGGCGTCGAAGCGCATGTGTGTGTTCTGCAGACGGTGCTGGACCTTGTTGCCGCCGGATGGACGGTCTTCTATGCCACCGATGCAATTTCTGCGGGTCAAGTTGACCAAGTGGAACACGCATTCCGCCGCATGGATCGCGCCGGCGCGCTTCCCACCGGAACGCTCGGAGCCATGTACGAGCTGATCGGCGATGCGTCACACCCGTCGTTCCGCGACATCTTGGAGCTCGCCAAGAGAGTTCCTAAAAACGCCTGACGCGCTGCCGGCGAAACTCGCCAACAACGCGTCAGGATTGCGTTTCAGTTGTCATGCGCCCAACGCGCCTCATGCGCCGTACGGCGGAAGCACCGGCGCCAGAAGCCGCCTGCTTACTGAGCAGGACCGCCTTCTGCTGCATCGCGGAGGTTCAGGACGCCCTGTCGAACGGACTGGGCGCACTCCTTGACTTCCTGCATGGTCTTGCGGACGCGGGTGCCCGCAGCCTTGTTGCCGCCAACGGCCTTCTTGATGTCGTCATCGCATTCCACGATGAGCTTCTTCATTCTTTCGTATGCATCCATGGTCTGATCTCCTCTGGAGTTGGGTTTCTTCGTACGTGCGCCGCGGGGTTCGCGGCGGGCAATTCGTGAATTGGGACCCCCAAGGACCCCTCTTGCTCTGGAAGCGTACCCGGGGAGGACGCCGCTAGTTGGCAGATCTGCCAAAAATACCGGGTTCAGGACGCTAAAAACGCCCCTGCGCTGCGCGGCAGGTTCTGAATGGACACATTATCATTTACCGGATACCCCCTTCCCGACCCTCCGGAGACGCCCGTGGCTACCGAATTCGTCGTTGACCTTGCTGCCGTTGACACCAATACGGTTCTCTTTGGCGGCGACGCCCTGAACGACTGCCTCCCGCAAATGGGGCACATGCGCCAATGCGACGGCGTGCTCTGGCACAATCCCGAATTCACCCGTGGCGTGGGTCACAAGCTGGTCCGATCAGACGAATTCTGGGTCGAGGGGCACATTCCGGGCCGACCGCTCCTTCCTGGAGTGCTCATGATCGAGGCAGCCGCGCAGTTAGCCAGCTTTCTGAACACCAAGAGCGGGCGAGTGCAAGGGTTCCTTGGTTTCACCCGCTGCGACGAGGTGAGCTTCCGGGGCCAAGTGGTACCGGGCGACACCCTGTACCTCTTGGCGAGTCTGATGGAGTTCAATCGACGCCGATTCGTCTCGCACTGCCAAGGGGTGGTCAATGGCAAGTTGGTCTTTGACGGCAAGATCACGGGAATGACCCTCTGACGGCAACGCTCGCAGGCGGTACCGTGGTTCCTCCATGCCGCTTCCTCCGCTCCGATGTGCCCCGATTCTGAAGCCTCGTGCCTGGGGCGGTCGCTCCCTGACGAAACTTGGCAAGTTGGTGCTCCCAGCGCCGGCGGCCCCCATTGGCGAGAGTTGGGAAATCGCTGACCTCGCTGCGCCGGTCATCGATGGCATCTCCCACGTGGCCAGCGGGCCGTTCGCGGGCCAAGGACTTTCACAACTCATCGCCACCCATGGCAGCGCGCTGCTG
Source organism: Phycisphaera mikurensis NBRC 102666 (assembly GCA_945878575.1). Taxonomy (GTDB): domain Bacteria; phylum Planctomycetota; class Phycisphaerae; order Phycisphaerales; family SM1A02; genus UBA966. Next base: position 45,746 of record CAMDUB010000005.1, read on the forward strand.
GGTCGCGCTCGTGCACTGTCGGGACACTTTCCACTGCTGATCAAGTACCTCGATGCCGCAGAGAATCTCTCCGTGCAAGTGCACCCGACTGCCGAGTACGCGCGCACTCATCCCGGCGCGCACCTGAAGACGGAGGCATGGTTCGTGATTTCCGCCGCTCCGGGAGCATCGATCTACCGAGGTGTTCGTCCCACGGTGACGCCTGCAGAGTTCCGCGCCGCCATCGCTGACGGAAGCGCAGTGGACCTCTTGGTCCGCGAGCCGGTGACCGCGGGCGACTGCATTCCGCTGGAGAGTGGGCTGTGCCACGCACTCGGCACCGGCGTCGTGGTTGCCGAGGTGCAAACACCAAGCGACACAACGTTCCGGGTGTTTGATTGGAATCGCAACGACCCCGCGCGACCACTGCACATTGAGCAAGCGATGGAGTGCATCTTGTTCGGCGCAGCGCAGCGGCTTCCCGAGCGACCGATCACATCCATTGCCCGCGCCAAACCCTTGTGGAGCGATGGGCTGCGCGCCGCCACACTCTGCGCGAACGACTACTTTGATATTGAGCTTATAGAAGCATCCCCATCCGGTGATGCGGCCCCGTTTGGCTGCAGCACTGACAATGCGCCGGTCATCCTCATGTTGGTGCGCGGTGAGGCAGTGATGGAATCGGACGGACATCGTCCCGAACATCTGCGCGCTGGTGACACCGTGCTTCTTCCGGCGGACCTGGTTCCGACCACCATTGACTTGGCACCCGAGTCACTGCTATTGCGTGCCGTCATGCCGGACCCCGCCCGCAACATCAACGATGCCCGACCACACGGAGAGCACCTCTCATGATCACGCTCATACTCGGTGCGCTGCTCGGGGCTTTGCATGGCGTGCAGGCTCCGCCGGTCGCGCCAGCACCACCGCAGCAGCGGGTCGGACCGTCAACCGTTGTTCCACCACCGTTCGTTCCAACAGCGGGCGCTCAGCCTGCTGCGGGTGGCACGAAACCTGGCACGATGCCTCCGCCGTACATCGAGGGCGCGAACCAATTTCTTGTGCAGCCCGGTCAGACTTGGCAGCACATCCTTGCCGATGTGAAGCCCGGCGATGAAATCATCTTTCCCGCTGGGTTCCATGTTGCGCAAGTGATCGATGGACTGCAAGGAACACGCGAGAAGCCGATCTTCATACGCAGCCGCGACCGCGTTCCTGCCGCGGTTGCATGCGATGGCGATGGTTGGGTGTTTCGCCGACCCAAGCATGTGGTGGTTGAAAACATCATGTTTCTCAGCCCGCGCGGCGCTGCGGTGGTGATTGATGGTCGCGACGGCCAAGTGGCACCAACGCAACCATGGCCCGCTGAATTCACGCTACGAAGTTGCACCATCAATGGCGCGCGCGCGAACGCAGAGCAAGATGCGGTGCGATTGCATTCGGTCACCAATGTTCGCATTGACCAAGTGCAGGTGGATGGATGGAATGATGCCGCAGTTGAAATCATTGACTCGCGCCGAGTCTTGGTGCGCGGATTGATGATGGTGCCCAACAACACCATGCCACAGAGCGTCGGTATCAAGGTGCTCGGCGACTCCGGACTGATCTCGGTGACGGGATGTGCCTTCAACAAGACGATTCGCGTGGGAGTGCAAGTTGGAACTGCATGCCCGGGTGGTGATGTAAAATTTGCACCGGCGGTCGATCAGATGCGCATTGATCGCTGCATCTTTGATGGCATTGGAACCGGGGTCTCGATCGTCAATGTGCGCGACTTCGTGCTTTCACGCGCCACGCTCATCAACCCGACCGATGCGATCTACTCCATCCCGGAAGATGCCGGAACGATCAGCAAGGTGCTCGTGGAGAAGTGTTTGGCGTTCTGGGTTCCTGGTGCCTTGGCCAAATTCTCGCCGCATCCAGAGCGCGTTCTCCCACCCAGCGTGACCCTCAGCGACAACCTGTGGTATTCGATTGAACTTCCCGCAGCCTGGGAGGTCCTCGGCGCGCCGTTCGGCTTCCAGAGTGCGGCGCAATTGACGAGCCTCGATCCGGGGATCGACACCACCACCCTCCGACCCCGAAACGGGGAAGCCCTGCGGTACGGAGCTCACAGTATTGCCGCCACTCAGGGAAAACGGCTCCCAGACGACCCCGTGGACAGCGATCCCGCACCGGTGGCGCCGCAGCGGCAACCCTGACTCATCCGCGAGCGGTTCGCTGTATCATCCCTGCCCCCTCGCAACCTTCCTGGCTGCGTGGTCCGTGCATGAATTCCAAGGTCGGGTGCCGCGGCGCGGCCGACCTCACAGAACGATCCGCCGCACGACTCCAGACGGAGCCACCACAGACATGCCCAGCACTGGCACGATCAAACAAGTCATCGGTTCGACTTTCGACGCACAGTTCCCTGAGAACGGGATTCCCGAGATCTTCAACGCACTGACCGTGGAGTTTGAACTCAATGGTCAGAAGCAAGTCCTCGTCGGCGAGGTTGCCAAGCACCTTGGCGGCGGCATGGTTCGCTGCGTTGCGCTGGCGTCCACCGACGGCCTGCGCCGCGGTACGCCGTGCGTCGACACCGGTTCGCCAGTGCGCGTGCCCGTGGGCGAAGGCGTGCTCGGACGCGTGTTCAACCTCCTCGGTCAGCCCGTGGATGAACGCGGACCGGTGAACACCACCGACACTGCGCCGATCCATCGCTCCGCTCCAACGATTGCCGACCTGAACCCCAAGACCGAAATGCTGCAAACCGGCATCAAGGTCATCGATCTGCTGTGCCCGTTCGTGCGCGGTGGAAAGATCGGACTGTTCGGCGGTGCCGGCGTCGGCAAGACCGTGGTCATCCAAGAGATGATCGCCCGCGTTGCTCGTAACTTCGGTGGATACTCAGTGTTCGCCGGCGTCGGCGAGCGCACCCGCGAAGGCAACGATCTCTGGCTGGAAATGCAAGAAGCCGAGTACACCGATGCGAACGGGCAGAAGATGCACGTTCTGGACAAGGTGGCCATGGTGTTCGGTCAGATGAACGAGCCACCAGGCGCACGTCTGCGCGTGGCACTGAGCGCGCTCACGATGGCAGAGAACTTCCGCGACAAGAGCGGTAAGGAAACCCTGCTGTTCGTTGACAACGTGTTCCGTTTCACACAGGCTGGCTCCGAGGTATCCGCACTGCTCGGCCGCATGCCGAGCGCCGTGGGATACCAGCCGACTCTGTCCACGGAGATGGGTGCCTTGCAAGAGCGCATCACCTCCACCAAGGACGGCGCCATCACCTCCGTGCAGGCGATTTACGTGCCCGCCGATGACTTGACTGACCCGGCACCAGCAACCACGTTCACCCACTTGGATGCGTTCATCGTGCTCGAGCGCAAGATCGCTGAGAAGGGCATCTACCCTGCAGTGGATCCGCTCTCTTCGACGAGCCGCATCTTGGATCCGCAGATCGTCGGCGAGCGCCACTACAAGGTGGCGCGTCGCGTGCAGAACATCTTGCAGCGCTACAAGGATCTGCAGGACATCATCGCCATCCTCGGCGTTGATGAACTGAGCGAAGACGACAAGCTGTCCGTGTCACGTGCGCGTAAGCTGGAGCGATTCCTCAGCCAGCCGTTCTACGTTGGCGAGATCTTCACCGGTCTGCCAGGTGTCACCACGACGCTCGACGAGACCATCGACAGCTTCGAGCGCATCTGCAGCGGCGAAGGCGACAACCTCCCTGAAAGTGCGTTCATGTACGTCGGTACCTTGGACGATGCCCGTAAGAAGGCAGAAAAGATGGCTGCGGCCGTCTAAATCGCCCCCGCGCGACCATGACAACACTCCCATCGCGGGACGCAATTGCGTCCCGCGATGTGTTTTTAGACTTCCCCCGATGGTCCAATGGTGGTACGGTGGTTGCATGGTCCACGCCACCCTGCTCCTGGTCGTTGCGTTGCAAGCCCCTGCCGGGGCGGGACCATCAGCCACGCCACCGCAGAATCCGCCGACGCGCCGATTGCTTGAACGACAACAAATGCAGCCAAGCCGGGTGCGCGCTCGTGAGAACCTCGCGCGTGATCCCAACGAGCCAGATCCAGCAGAGATGGCGCCGGAACCAACGCCCGAGCCGGAGTTGCCAGAGCCGACGCCCGCGCCGGCAGTAGCACCTGCACCTGCACCTGCACCGGCCGTTCAGCCCGCGGGCCTTGCGCCGATGGTGCCTTCGGTGATCGCGCCAGGTAACACTGCGACCCGCCCATCGTCTGCGGTAGCAAGTCCGAGCGTTGGTGCAGCGCCAACGGGTGGCAAAGCGAAATTTGTGTTCGACCCGCAACCACTGGCACCGCTCACGATGTTGGTTGGTCCAGCAATCGGCGCACTGTGGTTAGTGACACGGCGTGGCGTGGGTTCGTCAGCCGGTTAAGGAGTTGACTGAACGGGCGCAGCGCTGGGGGCAGCGCCCGGTGCAGGCTCCGTGCGCTCGGCTGGATCATTTGGATCAACTGGATCGCGCGATCGCTTCGCGTCTGCCCACGAAGGCGGGCGGAATCCACTGACCGTGCCGTCTGGACCAAAGAACACGCACCAGGCGCGCTCATCGGCTTCGTCGGGATACACAGCGCGCGTTGCAAAGCTCGAAAGTGTGTCGCCGTACTGCCAACGTTCGCCGCGCGTCGGACTTGGACCACGGCCAGCAGGAGTGCCTGGTTTGACAACCGCGGCCGGAGGCGGAAGGTAACTACTGGAAGGTTCGCCAAGTGCGCCAACCACCTCATCGTGCGTCATGCCAACGCGCATGCGATTCCAATTCATCTCATATTTCGGTGTCTGGCAACCGGCAAGCGCTGCTGCACCGACGATCGCTCCGCCCACGATTACTGCGCGCGCCATCCGCATCAGCGCGCCAACCTCGCCAGCGCAGCGGTGCAGTCATCAGCGAGCGGCGCCACTGCCACTCCGGATCCAACAGCGCGACGCATCCAAAGATCGGGAGTCACGCGACCAATGGAGCAGATCCGCTTGGTTTCCGTGGCCAAATCCTTGCCATGCATGTGCGAACGGATCTGGTGACTGATCACATGGCCAAGTGTGTAATCCGCCAAGTACAACGGATGCCCCACCATATGTTGATACGCCGCCAAGATGTGTGTGTGATCCGGACCAAAGTCCTGCTGGTAGTAACGCGTCCATACATCAGCTGCAATGGCCAGCGTTGCATCGCGCAGTGCAGCAGGCGTTGCGCCCGGGTTCGCATAGATCCAACGCCACATACGCAGTTCCACCAAACTTGGGCCAGCGATTTGCCGTGCAGCCAACATGGTGGCCACTGCATCAATGTCTTGAGCACGCTGCATATCCGCGGTGTCTTCAATTCCAAGCACACGCTTGGCGAGTGACTGGTACAGGAATGCAAATGCTTCTGTGCATGCCGTATTCGGCACATTCTGTAGCGCAGGCCGCGGTGCATTGAACGCGCTGTAGAGCTGCTCCAGGTTGTGTCCAAGTTCATGCATGGCGGTATCGAATCCGTCCCAGCCGAGTTCATCCTTGAGACGATTGGTACGCAGCCACGCTCCGTATTCACCAAGCATGGGACGCATGGCGTGACCGGAGCCCTTGGCAATTTCCACTTTGATACGGGCACCGAGGAAATCAGCTTCAGCGGCAGGGAATCCCAGTCCGCGCAGGACTTCAGGAAGCGCTGCTTGGAATGCCAACTCATCAGCAAATCGTGCCTTCACGGCAGCATTCAACTCCGCCGCTGGCTTGGATTCCGCAACATCTTCAAAGTAGATGTCCTGCGGCTCCAGTGCGCGGCCGAGCCGAGTACGCAAGAACGCTGCGAGCGGCGCGCGCACAGGGTGTTCAAGCAAGTCAATCAGTAGCCGTTCCACATCCGTCTCGGCAATCTCACGCGCTAGATCAAACTTGCGAGCGATTGCGGTGGGCGCCTCCGGATAGAGAACATCAAAGCGTGCGGCAACGCCGTGATGCGCCAGAATGTGTTGATAGCGCTCTGGGCCAATCGTGTCTATATCGGCAACGGGCTTGCCGCCCACGGTGTTGCGCGCCGGGTCCCATGCTGCGCCGGCAGATGTTCGTTCCATCACGCTGCGTGGAATGGTGCCATCAATATGACGTGCCATCACCCACATCAACGCATGTTGCTTGTCCAATCCATCGGGGTCGCCGTAACCAGCCTTGATTTCTTCACGCACCAACCAGTGCGCAAGGAGTGCGCGGTCGGGCTCAAACCAACGCTTGCCCTTGGCGTCCACCATGGTTCCCACCGGCACGTGGAATTTGGCTACGAAGTTCTGCGCCTCATGACCAACGCGACGCGCATGATCGGCCAGTTCCGTTGGTACGCGCGGGCCGAACTGCTGCGCAACGCGCGCTGCGGCCCATTGCTCCACGCTCCAACTATCGCCGCCGGCGAGCATGGCGCGCAAGTCCGGTCGGTCAAAATTGAGAAGCGCAATGAATGCCACTTTCTGGCGATAGAGCTGGTCGGAAAGATCCGGCGCTGGGTCGAAGGATGCCAGTACGTCATCCACTCCGGCGCACTCGTCGCCGACGAGATCGTTCCATCTTCTTAGCGATCGGCGCATTTCATACAGATGACCGCCGATCTGGCGGAGCGACTCTTCCAGACGTGCAAGCAGGCGCGTACGGAGCGCAGCGTCGGAAACGAAATGCTTCTCGCACAAAGCGCAGAATGCAGTTGCATCACCATCGGTCGCGGACCATCGATCCGCAACGCGTTTCACGCCAGCGGTCGCGTCGTTGCGAGCGGCCTCGCCATGGGCGGCAACAATCGCCACGATGGCTGCTTGGCGGTCAGTATTGGAGATGACTTGCGGGAACGTGGCTGGCGCCAGTGGCGCTGATGTACCGGGATCGGACATGGAAACCCCTATAAACGAGTGTTGAAATCACGGTGCAGCAGGTGCGGGAGCAGATGGCGTGACTGGCGTCGGCGCGGGAGGCGCCTTGGCGGGTGGTCCTTGGACTGGATTACAACCAACACAACCTGCGGCTCCCTTCGGACGCACGCTTGCAAACATGGTGAGCGGTTGTTCCTTTTCGCGGCCGTACAACTTGAGCGTTCCATAGAGCAATCCCTCGCGCGGGCTCTTGGGCGTGATGCGAATGTTGACCTTGCGAACCTTGGCATCAACATTCTGGCCAAGCATCTCTACTTGCACTTCTGGTGACCCGCTCTCGACAGCCAAGATGTCTTCGCCGGCATCTTCCATCTCCAGACTGATATCGGTGCTACCGCCCACCTCAATGCGTCCAGCATTGATGCGATAGTCCTTCATACGGAACGCGGAGGTTGGAATGGTGCGTTCGCTCCGAATCCAAATGTCAAAGATCGGGCAATCGGCACGATCGGTTTCGATTGCCAAATATGCGGGGAAATCAGGCTGCCATGTATCAAGATCAAACTTCACCAAGTACTGCGCGCGCGGTGCATCACCGGCGTTGTAGCCGATGAACTCCGGCACTCGCCCACCGACAGCGCAGATGGTGAAGGGCTTCTTATCAATGCTCTCCACAACAAATCGACCTTGGCGCGGCTTACCCTCAACCGCGTTGATGATTGGCGGCACCGCACGTACCGGCATGGCAGTTTCTGCACGCAGCTGAATCTCCACGACCTTTGCATACCCCTCCACCAACACGCGAATACTGGCGCGATGCGTCTGCGGCATGGCGACGCCGTCGAGCGCGGCTTCGAGCGGAACGGATTGGCCCGGCTGCAACACGGTGCCAGCCAACGTACTAGTGGTGGTGCACTTACAACTTGGGGTCACCGCCGCGATCGTGAGCGGTGTCTTGCCGGTGTTAGTCAGCGTGACCGTTCCCTTGTTGCCGATGCGTGGCGCCATAAAGCCCAGGTCCAACACTGGCGGCTGAATGGTGAGCGGTGGAAGCGAATCGATCGTGCCGGACAGATCGATAGGCGGTGCAACGGCGGGGACCGGAGCCGCGGCTTGGCCCGATGCCGGCGCTGGAACGGCGGGGGCGCGCGCGGGCGCAGGGGCCTGAGCAAACGCGCCGGTCGCGACCAGGCCGCAAAGCAGCAGAGATGACAAGGATGGCAGGGAGATCATCGACGTCAGGGAAGTCAGGGCCGCGGATTGAAATGCGACTCGAATGCGATCGGAGTTCATATTGATCATGTTGGTCATGTAGGTACGCGAGTGTAGAAGTTTCCGTTCCCCCGGCCCGGCATTCTGAGGCCCTAAATCGGTTACTTATGAGACTTTGACCTCGCGTAACACCCGCAAGGGAATGAATTGATGTTCTTTTGAATTCCTGATACTTCCCATGATGCATTTCGGGGCTAGATTCCGTTTGTATAAGAGGAGAGAGGATGGATGTGCTGAAAAGCACTCCCAACCTTTAACCAAAGACACCGTGAGGCCTTGGAGGGCCTGCTTGAAGTCACTTTGCCCTCCCGCCTGACGCACATCGCTTGCGATGTGAATTAAAAAGCCCTTTTCCCTCCCTCCGCCCCCAAATCCTCACCGATTTGGGGGTATTTCTTTATCGACTGCTTTTTGTGCGCCTGCGCCCCGGCGCACGGGCGCGCCGTCACTGGCGCAGATCGACCAAGCAACAGCGCGGACTCCCCGGGCCATCACCCCGCCTTCGCTATCCTCCGTTGTTCACCTCAACTATTTAGGAGCACTCCGCGTGAAGTCGACCGAACTGAAGTCCAACATGGGTATCAAGATTGACAACAAGCTGTACCTCATTACCCGGTTGGAGCACCGAACGCCCGGAAACCTTCGCGCTTTCATCCAAGTCACCATCCGGGATCTGAACAACGGCGCCATTCTGGAGAAGCGCCTCCGCTCCGGTGAGGAAGTGGAGCAGGTCGACCTCGACCGCCGCCAGATGGAATACCTGTACGAGCAAAACGGCAAGTTCGTATTCATGGACCTGGAGTCGTTTGATCAGGTGGAACTTCCAAAGGAAATCATCGGCGACATGCCGCTGTACGTTCTGCCGAACAGCCAAGTGGTTGTGTTGTGGTGCGATGGTCGGCCAATCTCCATCGAAATGCCGATGTCTGTCACGTTGGTCGTCACCGACACTGCTCCCGGCATCAAGGGCGCAACGGCCACCAACCAACTCAAGGAAGCAACCTGCGAGACCGGGCTGAAGACCCGCGTTCCCCCGTTCATCGTCACTGGCGAGAAGATCATCGTCGGCACCGAGGACGGCGCTTACAAGGAACGCGCGTAACTGATCGCGTCATACTGAACCTCAAATAAACGCGCCGCGCGGCTCAATGCCGCGCGGCGCGTTGTTTACTTGTGCGCATCGTTGACGTGCGCGTTGATTACGTTCGCTTTACTTTCGCACCGCCAGCGCAGCCGACACCACCGCATCGACCGTGAAGCCGAAGTGCTTGATGACCTGCGGTGCGGGGCCGCTCTCGCCGAAGGATCGCATGGCGATGACTTGCCCATCGAGCCCAACATAGTCGCCCCATCCGCTGGCGCTACCCATCTCCACCGCAACGCGGGCACGCACGGCCGGCAGAAGCACGGAGTCGCGATATGCCTGCGTCTGCCGATCAAAGACCAGCGTGCACGGCATGCTGACCACACGGGCGCGCACGCCTTGTTCAGCGAGCTTTGCGTGCGCGTCAACACACAGTCCGATTTCGCTGCCGGTCGAGATGAGAATCACTTCTGGTGCACCGCCACCGATTGGGTCAAGCAGCACGTAACCACCCTGCTGCGCCCCGGCCGCGGGAGCGCAACGTGTGCGGTCCAGCGTTGGCACATTCTGGCGGGTCAGCGTCATCATGGTTGGCGTGCTGCGGGACTCCAGCGCCCAACGGAACGCCTCGGCAGCCTCGTTGCCATCGCACGGCCGCCACACTGCCAGATTGGGCATGGCGCGCAGGCTGGCCAATTGTTCCACTGGCTGGTGCGTGGGACCGTCCTCGCCGACGCCGATCGAATCATGCGTGAATACCCACAGGCACGGTAGTTTCATGAATGCGCTAAGGCGGATCGCCGTGCGCATGTAATCGGTGAAGACCAAGAAGCCCGAGCCGAAGGCGCGCAGACCGCTGAGAGTCATGCCATTGACCATGGCGCCCATGGCGTGCTCACGAATTCCAAAGTGCATGTTGCGACCGTCATAGGTGCCGCCGAACTCCGGCGCGTTGAATGTGCCCGCACCCTTCAGAAACGTCTTGTTACTTGGGGTGAGGTCGGCGCTACCGCCGATCATCCACGGGATACGTTCCATGATTGTGTTGATCACCTTACCACCCGTCGAGCGCGTGGCGTCGCCCTTGGGATCAGCGGGGAACGGTGCAATACCAGCGTCCCAACCCGCGGGCAAATCGCCGCGCCACATCGTCTGCAATTCCTGCGCGCGCTCTGGATGCGCGGCCTGATACGCGGTCCATGTGGAATTCCAAGCCGCACGCTTCGCAGCGCCGCGAGCTCCCATCGTTTCTGCAAAGCGCTCGCGCACACCGGACGGCACCAAGAACTTTGGTTCCAACGGCCAACGATAGAACGCTTTGGTCTTGGCAATTTCCGCCTCGCCCAGCGGCTCGCCGTGTGCCTTTGACTTGTCCTGCACTTCCGGCGAACCCCATCCGATGTGACTGTCGACAATGATCATCGTCGGGCGATCGGTGGTGGCACGCGCGGCAGCAAATGCCTGTGCCAGTGCATCAACATCGTTGGCATCCTTGACGTGTTGCACGTTCCAGCCATAGCCATGGAAACGTGCGGTGACATAGTCAGAGCATGAGAGTTCCGTGCTGCCGTCAATAGTGATGCCATTATTGTCAAAAATCCAGCAGAGATTTCCCAAGCGCATGTGACCCGCGGCACTTGCTGCCTCATGCGAAATGCCTTCCATCAGGCAGCCATCACCGCAGATGGCAAAGACGTGGTAATCAAAGAGCTCTTGCGCTGGCGTGTTGTAACGCGCGGCAAGGAACTTACCGGCGATGGCCATGCCGACCGAGTTACCGAGTCCCTGACCGAGCGGACCAGTAGTTGTTTCGATACCGGTCGTCACGCCGAACTCTGGATGTCCGGGGCAGCGCGAGCCAACTTGGCGGAAGTTTCGAATGTCATCAAGCGTCACCGCAAGGCGACCGGTGGGGGCACCGGCAGCGTCCGTATCGATCACACCGGCGAGGTGCAGGAGCGAATAGAGCAACATGCATGCGTGGCCGTTCGAGAGGACGAATCGATCACGGTTGGGCCAGTGCGGCGCAGCGGGGTCATAGTTGAGCGAGTCCTTCCACAGCGCATATCCCACGGGCGCAAGACCCATCGGCGCGCCGGGATGCCCGCTGTTGGCGGCTTGGACGGCATCCATGGACAGCGTGCGAATGGTGGTGATCGCCAATCGATCGATGAGCGGGACGGCAGCGGGGGTACCGGCGATTGGGTCGATGGCAGGGACGGCAGTTGTTGCGGGCGCGGCGGTCATTCGCGAAGACTACCGCGGCTCGAAATTGCGTCGGGGATGCGGTGGAACGAATTCGCGATGGGTTGCGTTGAGGCATCACGGTTGCGTACTGGTCGGCGTTGAGGCATCACGCGTTTGTACTGGCCCGCATTCGCCTTACGAGGACGGCCGCTGAGCGCGGCCCTGTCCTCTTCGGCGCCTGCGGCCAGATGGGGGTGTTCCACAAACCCTGGCATCCACGCGCCTTTCCGTGTTCGAGCCCCCGCAGTGAGCACGGGATCCTCGGTAAGCGGCGTGTGAAACTGAGAAGTCCGGCAGTTGGACGTACGCCCCGTGGGTGCTAACCGGACGAACAGTTTCGCCCGAGGCTAAGCGGAACCTTGTGGAGCGCAGCCGTCCGCGTCCGAGGGTCCCGCGCGCAACGGAGGGGGCGGTCAACGACTCAACTCACTTCAACCGCGCCCCGAAAATGGGGACAGTGGTGAACGGCACCTATCTACAAGCCCGCAGCCGCAAGCGCGCGTTTGCCCAAGTGTTGCATGATCGCAAGCACGCCGATCAGAATCACCACGCCGATGACGATCGCTAATAGGCCTTGCTTCTCCATCAGTTCCTTGAGATCCTTTGCACCCGTTGCCGAGCCCTGCGCCCCCACCCACACGGCGATAAAGGTGCGCGGCAACATGCCCGCGATCGATCCAATGATCATCGGTACAAAGCGAACACCTGATGCTGCCAACACCAAGTTGGTGAATGCAAACGGCGAGTTCGGCGGGAATCGCAGCAGTGCCACGAGTCCCATCGTCCGCCATGTGTTGGCTTCCACAAGCGATGAACGAACGACGCGCCAGCGCGGGTGGTCGTCGATGCGGCGAACGATCGAATCGCCAGTCAATATGCGCGAGAGACCGTAACCCAACACCGCTCCACCAACGTAACCCGCCACTGAAACCGGAACGCCGATTGCAGTTCCAAAGACCCAACCCATCAAGACCGCTTGTGCATAGGTGGGCAGGAAACCAAAGCCCGCGCAGACTGCAAATCCACCAGCTGCAATCCAAGGACCGCTACCGTGATGTTCATGCAGCCAATCGGTAGTTTCCGCCAACTTTGCAAACAGCAGAATGCTGAATGCCAACGGCAAAGTGAACCATGCGAGTGCAAGGGCGGCGGTCGCAATGATGCGAATGTCACGCGTGGGAGGAACAGAACTCACGGCGCCGCAAGCTGCCCTTCAGCTGGTTTTTCTGACATGTGCCCGGGCGTGTTGGGGTCGCGTGATCCTTCGGCCGGTGCTCCACCCATCGGGTCGCCTGGTACTGGGCGCACTGGGCCAAGTTCACCAAGGCGCATGCGCACCTGCCCGAAGAAGTGATCCGCTTCCTTCCAGAAGTGTGCTGGCACCGCCCAGTCCGGTGAAGAGAACGTGACCGTGGTGGGTGATTGCGCCGAGACCACTGCGGAGAATCGCCATTGCAACTCCTCGCGCTGCGGGGAGAGACCCGGCTCTACTAAGTCGCGGCGCAGGTCGCGATAGACCGTAACGCGTTGCGAAGCGTCATCGACCTTCAACTTGTTCTCAACAACAATCCAATCGGGATAACGCGGCGCGCGCGAGGCTTGCACCACGGCCACCCAGACATCGTCGCGCGGATAGTCATCAAATTGACACGCCTGCGAGTGCCCACACCCAGTCATGGCAACCACGGTGAGTAACGCGAAGCACACGCGCGCATAGCAATTAGCAAGCAGTGCGAATGCGGCGCGGATGGGTCGAACGGAATCAGTGCGTGGTTCAGGCATCAGGGATCTCGGCGTTGACATGCACCGTCTGGACATCGTCATGCTCTTCGAGCACTGCCACAAGCTTTGCCACGCGCGCTGCAGTTGCCGCGTCAAGCTCCACCATGGAAACGGGAATGTACGAGAAGTTGGCGCTCTCCACGGCAATGCCCGCGGCATCAAGCGCATCACGAACCTTGGCAAGATCGGCAACCCCACAGGTGACCTGCCAACCCTCCTCGCCGCTCAATACGTCCTCAGCACCCGCCGAAAGCACCACATCGAACAACTTTTCCTCGGTGGTGGCCTCGGCAGAAACCAAGACCACCCCTTTGTGGGAAAAACTGTAAGTCACGCTGCCTTGAACACCCAAGTTTCCGCCATTCTTGTCAAACATGATCCGCATTTCCGGCGCGGTCTTGTTGACGTTGGCCACCAAACAGTCAACGATCACCGCCACGCCACCCGGTCCGTAGCCCTCGTAACGCACGGCCTCGTATTGGTCCGCGGCATCACTTCCGGCACCCTTCTTAACCGCCTTTTCAATGGTGTCGCGCGGCATGTTGGCCGCCTTCGCTGAGTCGATCGCAATGCGAAGGCTCGAATTGAATTTCGGGTCAGCACCGCCCAATCGCGCCGCGACGATCACTGCACGTGAGCACTTTGACCAAATCTTGCCGCGCTTTGCATCGACGGCCGCCTTGCGATGCTTGATGTTCTTCCAGACGCTATGCCCTGCCATGATCGTTACTGCTTCCTGAGTTCGGGGGGTTTAGTGGGAGTAATCGAGGGAGTGGTCGCGGGAACTGCTGGAGCGGATTGCATCAATGCCGCGACTTCCGGCTCGACGCCTTTGGTCACGGCTTCGATTTTACCGCGTGCCCGCGCTGCCACCTGACCGTCATGCGCGTTGTAGTACCGCGCCGCGTCGATCGCTCCCAGACCAAACTGCTTGCGAAACATGACCCGCAGAAGTTCAATGGTCTGCTCAGGCGCAAGGCCACCTTCGGCAATTCGGACCGCGTCCGCCCACGCTTGGCGTGCACCCTCGTGGTCACCCGCCCGCCACCGAGCGTCACCGAGATGGTCGTACTTCACGGCACTGGGCGCCTTGCCCTGGCTCGCTACCGATCGTTCAAGCAGCGAAATCGCCCCCGGAACACCGTCGGCGTCCACGAGCCGCCCCTGCAGATAGCGAAGCCAACCGATCGAGTCGAGCGTTCCAGAGTCACTTGGGCGTAGCCGAACGGCCTGTTCAAGCAGCTGCTCCGTTCGCGCGTCCGCGAGACCGCGCTCTAGGCGGGCGAACCCCAAATTATTCAAAAGCGCGCCGTCGGCCGGATCAACCGCCAACCCTGCTTCCAACACCAACTCCGCACCAGCGCTATCACCGAGCAAGGAGAGGATGCCACTGAGCACATCCGTCTCCGATCCTGGTCGATCAGAATTACCGAAGGGATGGTGGCCCAATCCGCGCAGTCGGCCAGCGAGCGCCAGTGACTCCCCTGCTCGACCACCAACGATCGCATCGCATGCCACCGCAGCGCGAGCCAAGAGTGCTATCTCTTCCTCACTCCGCTTAGATGGATCCTCAAGACATGCGCGCAGAAATTCACTGGCTGCGCGTGGTTGCTGTTGCGACAACAAGAAATCAGCACACGCCCGCCACGACTCTGATGAATACTGAAACGTGTCCAGCGCGGCCGCCTCCGCTGCGATCATCGCCACCGCATCTGCAGCACTTTGAGAATCGATGCCTGGATCAGAAGCAGCGCCGAGGGCTTCGAAGGCAAAGAATTCCAGCGATGCGCGAGGGTCT
This sequence comes from Phycisphaera mikurensis NBRC 102666, assembly GCA_945878575.1. GTDB lineage: Bacteria > Planctomycetota > Phycisphaerae > Phycisphaerales > SM1A02 > UBA966. The sequence continues at coordinate 60,777 of CAMDUB010000005.1, forward strand.
GTGAAAATGGCATCGCGAGCGATTCGCCGCATGATCTGCGCGCGTCCCGGGGTCTTTGCCGGAAGCCGCCGCGCAATATCAAGGGCTGCCGCACGCATGGAAGTTGGTGGCGGATAGGCGCTCTCGTAGAACCGACCGAGGGCATCGACCGATGATTCCGGGCTACCAAACTGCAGTTCGTTGTCCGCCTCTTCAAGCGATCGGCGCGGCCCTGCCGGCAACGATTCGATACGAACCCGTGCGGCGGCGGCAGCATCAGCGCTTCGTCCAGTGATGCGCAGCAAGGCCTCTCGCCACGGGAGCGATAAGGTGTCTTGTGGATCCAACGCCAGGCGCGCATCAACACGCGCCAATGCGTCCGCTGCACGACCGCCACTTGCTACCTGCATGATTGCCGGCTGCCACAGCAATGGATCGTTGGGACTACGCGCTAGCTGTTGCGTCAGCCACTCCGCCGCGGCGCGCGGACCTTCGGTGCGTGGCAAGAGACCGATCAACAGCGCCTGTGCGGCGGCGTCGTCTGGATCAATGGATTGCGCGAGCAGGAGTTCAGCGACAGCGCTGCCTGCATCACCGCGCGCCAGCGCACCCTCGGCGCGAGCACGCGCTGATCCTTCTGCGGCACGTCCGTCGACAAGCGCATGCGCATCAGCGAGCGAGCGCCGTAATCCGGAGGGCATTCGAGTCATTGACTCTGCAAGCAATTCGGCCCGCGCGAGCGATTGCTCGGCTTCCGTCGTTGCCCCCGTCTCCGCAAACGCACACGCGAGCGATGCATGCCAACTGGCGTCGACGTCAAGGTCAATGGGTGCCGAGGCCGCCGCACGTGCCACCAAAGCTGGATCCCCCGCTGCAACTGCGGCGAGCAACATTGCCTCCAGTGGGGCGCGCGAAGGGTTTCGGTCAGCCACGCCGTCAGCGCGTCGCCATGCCGCACCCGGACTACGGACGGTGGCAAGCACTCCGGCGGCGATCGACTCGCGAATACTGTCGGCGGGCAACGCATCAATCGCTACTCGCAAGGTGCGCAAATCACTGCTCGCTCGTACCAAGGCTCGACAGGCGTCGCGTAGGCACTCCGGATGCGCGCGTACTGCGGCGTGCGCAAGGACTGGCGCATCGCTATCGCCGATTCGGCGGAATGCTGCTTCTAGGGTTGCTTGATCGACTGCCCCGTCTGCGATTGCAGAGTCCAATTCTGCAGCACCAGCATCGGCGTCACCCGCCGCCACCATGAGTCGTGCGATCCGCGCGTGAGCTTCGGGAGTGACTTCACCGGCGCGTGATCCGATCGGCACCGCAGCGATCGCTGCCAACGCCAGGGTTTCCCGCGCACGAGTATCACCGCCGAGCGATGTCAGAAGCCACGATGCAAGCGCGGTGCGTTCCGCATCACCCCACGGACCATCGTCCATGACAACGCCGAGTGTCGCACGAGCGCCATTACTGTCCCCGGCAAGCAACTGTGCATACGCCGCAAGCGCAACAGTCCGCGGATGCGGAGTCAGTTCAACGCTGCGCGCGAGTAACGCAAAGGCAACGTCCGGTCGATGCGCACGCAGTGCCGCCTCGCCTGATTCCAGGGCGAGTTGCGCAGCCGCACGCGATGCTGCATCAATGCCATCACCGCGCTGCTCTGCAACACTCTCAGCGGGAACAGCAAGCGCCACGGCTGCCACTTCAAGACCAGCTTCATCGAAACCAAGACGAAACAGGCTGCGTGCAAGTGCCGCACCGACCGCCGCACGGCCCGCGTCGGAAATTGGCGCAAACCCTTCAAGCCGCAAACGAATCCACGCTGCCCCCAACAGCGCTGCAGTGCGCGAAGGCTGTCCGGCATCAAAGGCAGCAACTCCAACAGAAATCAGTGCTTGTAAATCGTTGGGGTCCTGCGCCAATACCGCTTCCCATTCCGCCTTGGCACGCGGCAAGTCACCAGCGGCGCCAGCGATGCGGGCACGTGTTGCTCGGAGCGCGGTGGAATTTGGGTCGAGCCGCAGTGCGGCGTCAATGTCATCAGCCGCACGTACGTACTGACCGTCCATCGCGCGTTGCTTGCCGCGCACATAGCGGCGCAGTGCTTCGGACTCGGTGGCACTCCCGGGAGTTAGCCCTCCCACCACCGCCACTGGTACCGGCTGGGGCTCAGTGATTTCGCGAAGCACAGCAACCAGCGTCATCGGTGGTCGCTGCAGTAGCGCTACGCGCGACGGCGGAATTCCTGGCGGCGGCACGAGCGCCAATGACTCAACTTCCGAGGTCACCGTTGCAGCATCCGCATATGCCCTGCCGACCAGCACACACGGCGCCGCCGCGAGCACCACCCACGCGTGCGTGAGCACACGGAGTCGGAGCGATCGGCGGGCGACGGCCGATGGGCGCATCTGGCTTACTTCTTCTTCGCCACGACCTTAGATCCGGACTTGGCCATTACCTTCAGGACTGACTTTGCTGGCGCTGACTTTGCCGGCGCCTTCAGCGCTGGCTTCGCGATCGGCTTGGCTGCACCCTTGACTGGTGCTGCGCCCTTCACCGGCGGCTTGACCGCTGACTTTCCAGCGATGGGCTTGCCCACAATCGGCTTGCTGCCGGCCTTCGCAGAGTCGCGTGCTTCCTTCGCCTTGAGGGCAAGTTTTTCGCGACGCATTTCCTCACGGCGAGCAGCACGTTCAGCCATCAGCGCAACACGCTCAGCGGCAAGTTGTGCTTCAACCAGCGCCTTCGCTGATGCGCGTGCCTCTTCAACCGGCTTGGGCGGTGCCAACTCCGATGGCTTGCTTGAAGTCTTTGGAAGCTTCGGTGGATTGGTCTCCCACATGTGATCGACCGCCGCAATCAGTGCACCGTGTGCCTCGCGCGCCTCTTCGGCTTTCACGTGGCGAGTCACCCAGTTGGCGGCATCAACCAGACCCATTCCCGATGGGAACACGCCAGCTTGCACCAGCAACTGCAAACCAAACTCTTCCAGCGGGACGGAATGGAAATCCACACCAACCAGCAGCACGCGATTCGCTACAAACGGCACCATGCCGGGCAGCGTGTCCATGTAACTGACCGCGTCCTTCTTCATCAGCGTGCGCAGGCGTTCGAGCGAGACTTTGTGCTCGCGACGGAAGATGCCGTTCATCGCCTCGCGCAAGCGCGAAACGCGATCATGGGCACGCCAATGCTTATGACCAATCACGTCAATGATGTCGCTAACCAGACTGACACGCATGTCGTTCCAGTCAATGAATGCTGACTTGAGTCGCTTGAGCGCAGCGGTAGCGTCCGCAGACGGCGCCTGCCAAAGCAAGTACGAGTGGACAAAGAGGTCCACGAGATCCATTCCAGCAGGCTCGCACGAGGTGCGTAGCGCGTTGCCGGCACTGGCGTGCTTCTTCAGGAATGTCGCGAGCTTCGCGGCGTTTGGGGCTTCAATCTTTACTGTCATAGCTTCCTCAGTTATCCATTTTTTCAGAAAGTTCTTGCTGTCCTTGATCACCATCATGGTCGCCATCATGTTCGCCATCAAGCTCGCCACCTGCGGCGCGCATCGCGGCTTCAACTTCTGCGGCACGCTTCAGTGACTCATCAAGCACAAAGCGTAATTTCGGCGCGTGCCGAATACGTGACTCTTTGAGCACCGTCCGCCGCAAATGCGAAGCGGCGTGATTGAGCGCCTGAATATTCAGCGAACCAAACTCTGCAGGGAGCACCGAGACGCGCACCGATGCCTCCTCAAGGTCCGCCGCCATATCCACGCCGAGCACCGTCACCAATCCACGCATGCGCGGATCGGCGATACCACGCAAGATCTCCATTTGGACGATCCGCTGGATCAGGCTCGCCATCTGCGCGCCCTTGTGGCCAGGCGCGCGCGGGGCGCCTGAGTGATGTGAATGTTCGTCACGATTCATGAATGTTTCAATCCTTACGACCGCTCATCGCACCGAGACTGCGCTGCACCTTGACAGTGCGGTAGCACTCCAGGACATCGCCGACCTTGATGTCGTTGTAGCCATCGATCTTCATGCCGCACTCGTTGCCGGAACGAACTTCCTTGGCGTCGTCCTTGAAGCGCTTGAGCTGCTCCAGACGTCGATCCTTCTCGATGACGATGCCGCCACGAGTAACACGGATCTGTGCGTTGCGTTCCACCACGCCATCGGTGACGTAGCAACCAGCAATCGCGCCGACCTTGGTGATTTTGTAGACCTCGCGGACATCGGCATGACCGATGACTTCGAGTTTGAGTTCTGGCTCGAGCAGACCGGATGCCGCCTTCGCAACATCATCGGTGAGGTCGTAGATGACTTCATAGAGACGCATCTCAATACCCTTGGCTTCAGCAAGTGCGCGTGCCTTGGCGTTGGATGTGACGTTGAAACCAACGATGATCGCCTTGGTGGCTTCAGCAAGCGCAACATCGCTCTCGTTGATTCCGCCCACGGCGCAATGCTTCACGCTGACTGCAACCTCTTCGGTGCGAATCTTGCCGAGCACAATGCGAAGGGTTTCCACGGAACCTTGCACATCGCCCTTGACCACCAGCGGAAGTTCCTTGACTCCACCCTTGCCCATGTGCTCAAAGATGTTGTCCAGGGTGATCTTCGGCGCAGCGAGCTCGCGCTCACGCTCAATGCGGCGACGTTCAAGCGCGGCCTGCTCCGCTTCCTTGACGCTCTTCACGCAGTAGAACTTGTCGCCTGCATCCGGCAGCACATCAAGACCAGAGATCGCTACTGGAGTAGAAGCGCTGGCACTCTCGATGCGTTGACCGCGGTCGTTCACAATGTCGCGAATACGCCCATAGGCACGACCGACAACAATGAAGTCGCCCTTCTTGAGTTGACCTTCTTGGACGATGATGCGCGCAACGGTGCCGCGACCCTCTTCCATCTGCGCTTCCAGGCATGTGCCCTGAGCCAGCCCCTTGGCGTCAGCCTTGAAGTCACGCAGATCAGCAACATAGTCGAGCATTTCCAAGAGTTCTTGGACGCCCGTGCCCTTGGTGGCACTGACCTTGAGCACTTCGGTCTCGCCGCCCCACTCCACGGGATTCAGACCGTGTTCGGCAAGCTGACCAAAGATTCGCTGGATGTTGCCTTCAGTGGCCTCGGCCTTGTCAATCTTGTTGAGCGCCACCACGATCGGCACGCCAGCTGCCTTGGAATGGTTGATGCTCTCAATGGTCTGCGGCATGACGCCGTCATCGGCGGCCACCACCAGCACCACAATGTCCGTCACGCGTGCGCCGCGAGCGCGCATCTGCGTGAACGCTTCGTGGCCGGGCGTATCGATGAAGGTCACCACGCGTTCCTTGTCGCCCGCCTTGACGGGGACTTGGAATGCACTGGTCGCCTGGGTGATACCACCCGCTTCGCCCGATGCAACATTGGTGTTTCGAATGCGGTCGAGCAAACTGGTCTTACCGTGGTCGACGTGACCAAGGATGGTGACCACGGGCGGACGCGCGCGCTCTTCCGTGCGAACGCGGGCAGTGAATCGCTCCTCGATGATGTCGGCAACGCTCTTCGCCTCTTCCACGATGAGCTCAATTTCATAGCCCATCATGATTTCAATGGCGCGCTCAGTTTCGATGCTGCCGTTGATGGTGGCCATCTGTCCAGCAAGAACGAGTTGCTTCAGAATGTCGCTGGCCTTCACGCCGCTCTTCTCTGAGAGTTCCTTGATGGAGATCGGCTCGGTGATATGCACCTCGCTCGGTGGACCTTGCTCAATGCGAGCGCCGCCCATGCCGCCATGCGAACCGCCCGAAGTCTTGTGACGACGGTTCTTCATCCAGCCTGACGCTTCAGCCAAGCGCTTGTCGCGCTCGCCCTTGTCGATGGTGCCAGAACCGCCACTGCCCGCGAAGTCGCGACCGCGCGGATCAGCTGCACGACCAGTGCGGCTTGAAGGTGTGGTGCGACCAGCGCCGCGCCCGCCACCTGCCCCGCCCGCGCCACCGAATCGACTGCCGCCGAATCCTGGTCCGCCCGGTCCACCCGTAACACGCGGGCGCGGAACTGGAAGTACTTCTGCTTGCTCAACGCGGATGACCTGCGGGCCCGAAAGCGCCGTCTTGGTAGGCGTGAGCGTCTGACCAATAGCGCGCACGTTTTCGGGGCGCTTGGGAACGTTCATCAACGGCGGCGATGATGCCGGCTGAATGGTGTGACGCACCGGCGGCTTGACGGCCACTGCTGGCGCCACTTCTGCTGGCTTCGTGGACCGATGTGCCTTACCGATGACGGACGGACTCACTGGTGCGCCGACCACGGTGTGCGGGGCAACACTCTCCGGCGACGTGACCACCGAAATGTCCTCGCCGGGCTGGCGCGGAGCGAGATCAAGTTCAGGTACTTCGGGAATGACAAATGCCGTTGCGGCGGTGCCGGAAGCATCGGACGGAACAACGGGGGTCGATGCGCGCGTCTCGCTCGCAATGATTTGCGGAGCAACCGCTGCCGGTACGGACTTGGAAACCACCTTCGCAGCGGCGGGAGCAGCCGGTGCCGTTGATGGTGCTGCGGCGATTGCTGCAGGAGCGGTGACAGCAACTGCTGCGATCGGCGCTGCTGCGCCAGCAGACGACGCAACGGGAGCCGCTGCATCAGTGCTCGGCTTGGCGGCCCGTGCTGGCGCCTTCTTACCCTTGGCAGTCGACGGAGCATCCGCCGATGCATCGGTAGCTGGGGCTGAATCAGTCGAGCCAGTCGAGCCAGTCGATCCGGTCGTGGTCTTCGTACGCGGCTCGGCCTTCGGGCGCGCTTCAACCTTCGCGGTTGTTTCAACAGCGGTGGCTGTGGCAACGCCACCGTTCCCAAACCACTCGCGGATGGTTTCCGCAAGGCCGATCGATACCGTGCTCGACGCCGTCTTGGCCTGGTCGACAACGCCTTCGCTCTCGCACTTGGTCTTGATGTCCTTCCAGTCGACACCAAGGTCCTTGGCAAGTTGTGAAATTCGTACCTTCTGGATCTGCTTCGACACTCGTGTTGCTCCTCAGTGAAATGCCCGTCGTTTCGTTCGCCCGCCGTAATTAGTTGCCGCCGCCGAGAATGGAATCCGCGGCGCTCTCGGCGCCCGCATCGGTCTGTACCGCTGCGTCGCGCACGCCGCCGCCACCAAGCAAGAGATCGGTGGCCTGCATGTCTTCCGCCTTGCGGACCGCGTCTTCTTCGGCTGCGATGCGCTGCTCTTCAGCCACAATCTTGCCCTTCTCGCTGCATGCATAGACGACCTGCTCCGCGAGTTCCTCGGACATGCCGATTTCCGCTGTCAGCACAGGTACGCCGACTTCTTCAATATCAAAGACGCTGATGAGGCCGAGGGCTCCCATCTTGTCCAACATCGCATCGGTGAAGCCTTCAAGGGGACGCACGGTCTCCTCAATCGCCTGCAAGTTGCGCTCAAATTCAGCAGGGGTCAGGATGTCAACATCCCAACCGGTGAGGCGAGCAGCGAGACGAACATTCTGTCCGCGGCGACCGATCGCGAGCGACAGTTGATCTTCGCGAACGATGATCGTGCCGCGGCCGAGTTCGAAGCAGAGACTGACTTCTTCAACTTCAGCGGGCTTCAACGCATTGGCAATGAGTACCTGGCTCGACTCGTTCCAACGAACGATGTCAATCTTCTCGCCGCCGAGTTCGTCAACGATGTTGCGAATGCGACTGCCGCGCACGCCGACGCAGGCGCCGACCGGATCGACCTTGCTGTCAACGCTTGATACTGCGAGCTTGGTACGGAATCCGGGCTCGCGGCTCATCGCCTTGATCTCGATCACGCGCTCGGCAACTTCTGGAACTTCCGCTTCAAAGAGCTTGCGAATGAAGTCCGGATGGGCGCGGGAAAGCACTACTTTCACCTGGCTGGTAGCGTCGCGAACATCAAGAATCAGGCAGCGAACGCGATCGCCGGGCTGGAATTGCTCGCCAGGAATCTGCTCGCTGCGCGGCATGAATCCTTCGATACGCTCAATCTGCACCATGAGGGCGCCGCCCTCGTAACGAGCAGCGGTTCCGGTGACGAGCTCGCCTTGGCGCTTGCCGAATTCTTCGAGGAGCGAGTTGCGCTCGTCTTCACGGAAGCGCTGAATCATGACCTGCTTGGCGGTCTGCGCTGGAATGCGCCCGAGGCTCTTCAGATCAACATCAGAACGAATGCCGTCCTCGTCTTCGCGCCACAGCGTGATGGCGCCGGTGAGGCGATCGATCTCGCATCCAAAGTCCTCGGTATCGAGTGAATTGAAGTGCTTGCGGGCGGCGCTGACCATGGCCTGCTCAAGGTCGTGAATGAGCAGTTCGCGGTCGATGTTGCGGTCGCGGGCGATCGAGTCAAGGATGGCAAGTGTTTCGCGGTTCATAGTGAGGTGCTCCGAAGCGTGGATGATGAGATGTGGTGAAAGATGTGCTGTGCGAGTGAATGAATCAGACTGGTCCGACGGGACCGGCTGAGCCGACCGAACGACCGGGTGACCAGAAACGAAACGGGCCACGCGTCCGGTCGACGCATGGCCCGCCTTGGCGGCCGAAGAACCTCGTGCGGCGCGGCGGTCAACCCATACGGGCGACCTCCGGGCGGATGCTGGGGACGCAACCAAGACGCACGTCGTCGATGCGCGCGGCATCGACAACCAGCAAGCAGACCATGACGCTTTGAGGCGTCATGGGAGGCGGCTGGAGCCGGAATTCAGGATCGATGTAGCGATCATGGACGGCAGTGCAAGGAAGCGGACCCAGGACACTGAGGACCTGGAAACCAAGACGGACGGCCCCGGAACATCCGGTGGCCGGTGGGGGATTGTAGCAGATATTGTTCAATTTGTCGCGTTCAGCCCCTCGGTCCCCACTCCGGCGAGGCGACCCCTTCTGGCGCCCGCCAAACCGCGAAACCGGCTCGTTTGCTCGCTCACGCGGCTAACCTCCATCCTTGTATGACCAATGAACAGCCCGTTGCACTCTGCTGCCCTGCGCGTACGTCCTTGCGCTGGCTGATCCTGGCACTGACCCTGCTGGCGTCCGCTGCAATGAACCACGGAGCCTCTGCACAGGGAAGTTCCGCCAGCAAGGTGGAAGTCCGAACCGCGGCGGCGCTGCTCAAGGCCTCACCGGGCGACACACTTCCCATTGCCGTGGAATTGGACATTGCCAGCGACTGGCACATTTGGACAAGCGAAGCGCAATCGCGCGCATTGCCGGCTGGCATGACCGCCTTCGATGGCGCAATTTTTACGGCGATTGATGTGAAGACCCTGCCCGCCGGTGCGGCCATGGTGAGCGTTGCCGACATCCAGTGGCCAGCCCCGCATGCAGTAAAGGGAGACTTGGGCGAGGGACCGCAGACCTTTGGTGTCTATGAAGGAAAGGTGGTTGCATTTGTTCCGGTGATCATCGCTCAATCCGCTACGGGAACAGTGGAGTTTGCAATCACCATTGAATTCCAAGCGTGTAGCAACACATGCCTTGGACCAGCAACGGTGGAGCATAAGGTGACGTTGGAAATCACTCCGGGCGTACGAGCAACTGCCGGACCTGGGGAAACGCCGCTCTTTGCGGGCTTTGATTCCACCGTCTTTGGGCGCATCAAAGAGACGTCTGCCATGGGAAATGGCGGCGCGCTTGGCCGTTCCAAACCGATCAAGGTGCCACTCTTTGGCTGGGACTTTGAACTCGACCCGGAATCAGGCGTGTTCTTCCCGATCATGCTGCTCTTGGCATTTGTGGGCGGAATCATCTTGAATTTCACGCCGTGCGTACTGCCGGTGATTCCGCTGAAGATCATTGGGCTTGCCAATGCTGGCGCAGGAAGTCGCATGCGCGTCTTTATGTTGGGCGTGGCGATGTCGGTCGGCATAGTTGGATTTTGGTTAGCACTTGGTGTCTTGCTTAGTTCAGCAAAGGGCTTTGAACAATCAAACCAGTTGTTCCAGTACCCCGCATTTACGATCGGCGTGGGCATCTTCATTGCTCTCATGGCCATCGGTATGGCGGGCTTCTTCAGCGTGGGGCTGCCGCAATGGGTCTACGCCATCGAACCGAAGCACGAGTCGATCGGCGGCAGTGTGATCTTTGGCGTGATGACCGCCGTGCTTTCAACGCCATGCACCGCGCCGCTCATGGGTGCAGCCGCCGGATGGGCGGTCACCACCAAGAATCCATACACGATTATCGCCGTATTCTTTACGATTGGCCTCGGAATGGGCGTGCCGTACCTGGTGCTCAGTGCGTTCCCACAGATGGCCCGAAAGTTGCCACGTGGCGGTCCTGCGAGCGACGTCCTCAAGCAAGTGATGGGACTGCTGCTCTTGGCCGCGGCGGTGTACTTCATCGGTGCGGGGATCAACGGACTTCGCGAAGAACCACTGACAATCTACTGGTGGGTGATTGGCATCACCGGCGCTGCAGCCGGACTATGGATGACCGTGCGAACGTTGCAAATTGCAAAGAAGAAAAGTACAAAGGTGATCTTTGTTGCCGTCGGACTATTCATTACCGCTGTCTCCGTTGCCATCCCGCCGGTCTTGACCTACGAGCGCCTGCCCTGGAACAAGTACACACCCGCTGCGCTCACTGATGCCCAGAATGCTGGCAAGGTGGTCGTGCTTGACTTCACAGCCGAGTGGTGCATCAACTGCAAGACTTATGAGAAGACCATTCTGGAGTCCGACGAAGTGTCAGTTGTGCTGAACGAGCCCGGCGTCGTCCTTCTCAAAGTGGACATCACTGGCAAGAACGAGGCCGGCGCTGCCAAACTCGCAGAGCTGAACTATGTCACCATTCCGCTCTTAGTGGTCTATGCCCCCAACGGCACCGAAGTATTCAAGAGTGAGGCGTACACGCGCCAGCAAGTGATCGATGCAGTGCGCAAAGCGCAAGGCAAATAGCTGACGCATTTCCAGGAACACGGAACACGGGTGCACAACACCTATTTATCACTTGCCTGGCGTTCCAGAGTGGCGCGCTCGGGGGCGGGCAGTTTGCGCAATGGGTCAAGTGCAAATGAATCGTCCGCGGCAAGTGCGCGTAGGGCCGCGCTGCTTGACGCAGCGGAGTCGCCCTGCGCTTCGGCAACGTTGGCGAGCCGCGTCCAGCCCCGAACACTGCGCGGATTGATCGACACTTGGCATTGCGCCGCGCGCTGCAAGAGTGAATCAATCGCTGCCTTTGTCACGCCCTTCATACCCCGTGCGTTGGCAGCATCAAGCGCTTCTGCGACCAAGGCAGCCGATGCAGCCACCGATTCGTAGTGATGCGTATCAAGCGCATGATTCGCCAGCTCAATGGCCTTTGCAGGCCAGTTGGCATCTTCCGGCGGCACCACGGAGACCGCCGATGCAAGCTGCTGTAACCCGACAGCAACCACCGCGGGTCGATCAAGCCACGGATTGGTTGAATGCTCAAGAAGCAACAACGCCGCTTGCATGCGCGCGCTCGCCAATGATGTCTCCGGGGCTGGTGCAATGTGTAGCCGCGCCAAGCCAAACGCGGCCAATGGCTGCGCTGCTCGCGTCACCACCGCTTCCGCTGCGTACGCCCGCTGTGCGCCAATGACACCGAAGGTCGCCGGTACCAACAGCGCAACGGCCGCTAGCGATGCAAGCAGCGGCGACCAACGATCGCCAGTCGATCGCGGCATCGCAAACGCGGCACCAACGGCAATCAAGGCCACCGTTCGACCCACTGAGCCTGGCCACCACAGGGTCATTTCCACCTGTCCGTGCATGGCGAGCAGCAGCACCGCTCCCGCGATCCCTGCGGCCCACGCTCGACCGCCGATGAGTACCGCGCGCACAGTTGCACCGGCGATGCTTGCGGCAAACAGCGCAGCCAGAACGCGCATCAGCAGCGTTCCGTCATCCAAGGATTCAAACTCCGGGACGATCGCCAAGAGCGAAGCCGCCAGCACCACTACCGCGGCGATGATTGGGCCCCGACTCCAGGCGAACGATCCAATACGCACCGGTACCGTTGCAGTGGCTGCGTCGCCGCTCACACCGCGCGCGCCCGGGCTGGGCGCGGCCGCTGCTCCATGCGCGGCGAGTGCTACCAGTGCTCCAAACAACACGATCCACGCTGCGCCGCACACACCCATCGAGGCCAACCAATCCGCCCACGCTGCATGCGCGCTCTGCACTTCTTCGGGTGACCGATCGGGCCGCGCCACCAAGTAAGACTCTCCGAACCCTGCTGGTCCAACTCCTAACCATGGATGTTCGCTGACAATCTGCGTTGCAGCCGTCACATAGTGCGACCGGAACAGCAAACTTCGCTCCGACCACCGCTCGCCGATCCAACCACGCACCAGCACCGCCACCAAGACCAACACGACGAACGTCGTTGCAATCCGTACACAGGTACGCGCGCTCGGGGCACGCCAAGCACACCACACGGCGAACACAGTGCCCGCCAGGAGTGCGAGCAGCGCACCCTTCGATCCGTTGACAACCACCAGGAGCGCAGACACCGCCGCCACCAGGGCGAGTAAGAACGCGCCGGCCGGACGCACGCGGCGCAGCGCGATGGCCGCGCCCGCAAAGGCCAAGGCGCCTGCAGCAAATGCGCTGGATGCCACATTCGAAAGTCCAAACCACGCGGTTGCCTCGGGCTGCATCAGTCGACGTTCGTAGATAAGTGCTTGCGGCGATGCCTCGGACCAACCGCGCGCGGCAAGGATCTCCGACCGGTGCGCGAGGAACTCTTCCACCATGGCGGGATGCTGCTGCCACACCTGCAGCACGCCATGCCACGCGATCGGAACGAGCGCGGCCAGCAATACCCCAACGAGTACTGCTCGCGTGGCGCGCGAACGCTCTGGCGGCATGGCACGCAACGCTGCAACTAGCGCCGCCGCGCTGCCCATCGCCGACATCCATTGCAAGCCGCGCCACAGATGGTCGGGTGAATTGAATCCATGCAACACCACCGGAATGGCACCAATGGATGCCAGCACCACCAAGAGAGCACCCACGCGATCGATGCCGCGGCGCACTGAAACAATGGCCACGCACGCACACACCAGCGCCAGCGCGTCAAGGATCAAACCCGTAGAAGGTGCAATGCCTGCGAATGGAAATGGATCAGATGCGGGGTCCACATCAAACCACAGGCTCGGCGGTTGACCAACCAAGGCACGCCAGGAAAGCATGCCCGCAATTGCAATGCACGCCGCCGCTGCAACGGCAACCGCGCCACGCGACGGCTCCTCCGTATGCGCCGAAACGCCCGGTGCATCACTCATCGATCAGCCCCGGTGCGCATCTGCGCAAGCATCGGTTGTTCCAGCGCGGCAACGGTAAGCAGCACCATGATGGTTTGCGCGCCAATCAGTACCGCCTGCCACGGCGCAGCGGTACCAAGCAGCAGCCCGCCGATTCCACAGGTTGTTGCAAGTGCGCAAATCAACAGCACCGCGCCACGGGAAGAGAGCCCACGCATCACCAAACGATGCGAGAAATGCTGATGATCTCCAACCATCGGGCTCTTCCCCTGCCCCAAGCGCAGCAGCGTCACGATGACTGAGTCATACAGCGGAACCGTCAAGATCACCAGCGGTGTCAGTACGCCGTACCAGCGCCCACCAAGCGCGTACTCCGGATCATCAGGCGCCGTGAATGTGATTTGGATAGCAAGGGCCGCCAACAAAAATCCAACCGGCAGCGATCCACCATCGCCCATGAAGATCCGTGCTGGACGCGCTGCGCGCCATGGGAAGTTGAAGACCAGGAATCCCAGAAGTCCACCTGCAAGTAACGCGAGCACCGCCGCCGTGGCCCACTGTCGGGAAATACACGCGGCCGTACAGAACGCGGCCGCTGCAATGAACGACACACCACCAGCGAGACCATCCATGTTGTCAAGAAAGTTCACCGCGTTGACGATGGCCACCATGAAGGTGGCACTGAGCGCAACCGAAAGCCACGGTCCACCCACATGCGCATCAAGAAGCATGAGAACGCGCACGCCACCAAACAACGCCACACCGATAGCCACTGCGCATTGCACAAGTAGTTTCGGCCACGCAGGAAGAGCGCGGCGATCATCAACCAAACCCATGATGTGCAACACCGCTGCCCCGATGAGAATGGCACACGCGGGTTGCGCGTTGCCAGCAAATCGCCGTGCGCTTTCCGCAAACGGTGGAAGCCATTCGGCCAGGCGATCAGCGCCGATACTGGCCGCACCCGTCAACCCCGCAGCAATCGGCAACAGAACAGACCAGGTAATCGCAACGCCACCAATGTTGGGGATCGGGCGTAGTTCCTTGCGGTGACCACCGACACCGGCAGAATCGAGCGCGCCCGAGCGGTGGCCAAGGCGAATGAGAATCGATGTCATCACCGCCGATGCCAGCGCTGCTGCTGCGGCGGCGGCGATGACAGCCAGCACGGCGTTTGTTCCAGCATCCTGCATGTCCCAAGCGTATCCGCGTCCGGCAGCAGAATCGGGCATACTTTCCGTGATGAAATCCGTCACTGTCTATTGCTCCTCGAGCGGCGCCCTTGAGCCGCACTTCACCGAGGGCGCCCGCGACCTTGGACATGCGCTTGCTGAGCGCGGTATTGCGCTCGTTTACGGCGGAGGTTCCATCGGATTGATGGGCGCCTGCGCGCGTGCGGCCAAAGAACGCGGCGGTCGGGTGATCGGAGTGATCACGCACAAACTCATGGACCTTGAGCAGGGTTGGACGGGCTGCGATGAATTCGTGGTGGTCGACACCATGCAACAGCGGCGGCGCATCCTGATGGACCGCGCCGACGGATACGTGGTGCTTCCGGGTGGCCTCGGCACCTATGAGGAGTTCTTTGAAGTACTCGTGGCACGGCAACTCGGCGATCACAACAAGCCGATCGCGATCGTCAATCATGACAATTACTATGACCCGCTGGTGACCATGATTGAACACGGGATTCAGCACCGCTTTGTGCGCCCAGCGATCCGCGGGGTCCTCAGCGTGGTCACCACTGGTACCGCCGCGATCGATGCATTGCTGGCGCATCAGCCGGGTACGCACGATGCTGCGTCGTTTCTACCGATGCATGCCGGGCGTGATGTGCACCCCGGCGTAGACCACCGTGCCGCGACTGCACCAGTGCAACCAAACACGCCCATTCCACCAGGCGCGGGCGCATGACCGACCACGTCGGCATCATCGCTGGACAGGGAACGCTGCCCTTCCTGGTGGCGCGCGGCATGCGCGCTCAAGGAAAGCGAATCTACTGCGTGGGTCTGCGCGGGCAATGGATGCCTGGCCTACCGGAACTCTGCGACGAATTCCACGAAGCGGGCATTCTGCAGATGGGCAAGTGGATTCGGCTGTTTCGTCGCGCCGGCGTTCGCGAAGTCACCATGGTGGGCCGCGTCAGCAAGCAGCAAATGCACGAGCGCTGGGCCAAGCTCAAGGCGCTACGCGATATTCCGGACTTTCGAACCATTGATCTCTGGCTGCGAAAGCTGCGCCATGATCGGCGCAGCGCTACCCTCTTGCGAGCGGTGGCCGACGACCTCGCCACCCAAGGAGTGCTTCTCATCGACTCGACCCGCTACATCCCCGACCACATGGCGAGCGAGGGCCCCATGGGTCGCGTACAGCCGGATGCACGCGCACAGGGCGACATCGCCTTTGGCTGGCCGCTCCTTGAGAAGGTGGGCGGGCTCGATATCGGCCAAGCGATCAGCGTGCGCGATCGTGATGTGATCGCAGTGGAAGCCGTGGAAGGAACCGATGCCATGATCGCGCGCAGCGGCGAGTTATGCCGAGCACGCGGCTGGACGCTCCTCAAGACAGCGCGCCCAGGTCACGACATGCGCGCCGACGTCCCAACGATTGGCGTACAGACCATCGAAAGCCTGGCGAAAGCTGGCGCGGGGTGCGTTGCAGTCGGCGCAGGCCGAGTGATCTTGGTGGACCGACCAGCGGTACTCGCGGCGGCGGATCGCGCGGGAATTGCTGTTGTAGGCGTGAAGGCCTGACCGTGGCTGACGGCGCTGCAGCAACCACTTTCGTCTCACGCGCTGGGGCCAAGCTCGCACATGCGCTTGATGAATTTAAGTTGAATGTCACCGGCCTGCGCTGCGCAGACTTTGGTTGCAACGTCGGCGGCTTTACCGATTGCATGTTGCAGCGCGGCGCAGCACATGTGATTGCTATCGACACTGGCTATGGAACGCTCGCGTGGAAACTCCGCCAAGATCCACGTGTCGAAACGCGCGAGCGCACCAATGCACTGCATGCAGTGCCACCGGTTGGCGGCGTGGACTTGGTGGTGGTTGACTTGGCGTGGACGCCGCAGCGACTGGCCATTCCGGTAGCACTGACTTGGCTTGCGCCGGGCGGGCGCATCGTCTCGCTGGTCAAACCACACTACGAGCTCCGCGATGCAGAGAAGGAATGGCTCGACCGCGGATTCCTTCCGCACGACCGCGCGCCCGGCGTGGTGGCGCGCGTTGAAGCCGAGATGCCGGCGCTTGACGCGCGGGTCTTGGGCAGCACACCGAGCCCCTTAGTGGGCGGCAAGACCAGCAAAAAGAAGGGTGTGCCAGGGAATATGGAGTGGCTGGTGTGGCTTGAGAAGGCGTGAGGCGTTGCGCTGAGCGCGGGAGCCCCTTACTGAATTGCAATCTGACATAAGAAACGTGCGTCGTGCGCCCCATCGGGACGCACGACGCACGTATTCGGTCAGTGAGGAAATTTCAATCAGCGACGGCGTCGCGAGGCGAAGCCAGCGAGACCAAGGAGAGCAAGCGCACCTGGAGCGGGGATGATGGGGGTAACGATCGAGTCTCCGCCCATAGTCGTGACCGACTCCGTGTTCCACGCGTAGGAAACAATCTTGCGATCACTTCCAGTGGTCGAGGCACCAATCGAGAACTGCATCCAGCCGAAGTGTGTCAAACTGTCGTTGCCGACAAATTTGAATCCCACAAAGTTCGCTGAAGAATCATTGGTGAAATCGTTCGACGCGCCACCAGTGATCCACGACGCGGAAGGCATCATGTTCGAGATCATGAAAGCATTCCCAACGTTCGATGGTCCGGCCGACATTGGCGCCAAGTTCATGCGGACAAAGTTGTATCCACCCGGCGAGACAAAGTTGAGCGAATGCGTACCGCCCACATTGATGTCCCATCCAGGCGCACCGGAAGCGGTGGTTGAAATGACGCCCGTAGAGATGTTGATGTAGAGACCCGCGGGGGTCACGGGGATCGTGAGGTTCACAGGAACCACGATCACGG
Source organism: Phycisphaera mikurensis NBRC 102666 (assembly GCA_945878575.1). Taxonomy (GTDB): domain Bacteria; phylum Planctomycetota; class Phycisphaerae; order Phycisphaerales; family SM1A02; genus UBA966. Next base: position 77,999 of record CAMDUB010000005.1, read on the forward strand.
AGGCGTGCGCGATCGATGCCGCGGCGCTGAGACTCGCAAAACCAACAACCAGTCCCTGGATGTAGCTAAACATTTCCTTTTCCCTCTTCAAGTTTTTTTGGGCGCTAACTCGCTAAAACTACTAGCTGCAGCAGAACCCTTCCCTTTGACCGAACAATGTCGCCAAGCGCACCACACGGAAACGCCCGCTAACAGGATCAAGTTAGCACCGCTCAGGGCGACTGCAAGCAATGGGTCCCGTAGTTTCGAAGTATTTCTTAACGGAATGCAGATTCAATTGCCAAGAATCGCTTCATTTCTGCGCTTTATATTTCTCTGAAGAAATAAATTGCCGCTTTAGAATAGATTTAACCTTTTTGCTTGATGCTTGACGCTGCCAGTTCTCGTTACATTATTAGAGAATTGATGGTTCGATGGGGGTGCATACGTTTGTCCCCCATAAAAACGTTCGAACCATGGGTACATCGTGCCTTTCAGGGGCAAAAAACTAGGAGATCCAGAGATGAAACTGATGTTGATTGGCTGCATTGCAGCCTCGTGTGTGGCTTCCTCGACATTTGCGCAGGTCTATCCGGGCATCAAAATGCGCGGACCTGGCGATACCGGCGCCTGCGTGCAAGTTGGCGGCGACGTGTTCTTTGACGTCTTTATTGACAACCCGCAGTTCACCGTAGTGGCTGGTCAGTTCTCAGTCAGCTACGACAACACTGTTCTCGACTTCGTTGAGGTTCTTCCGGGAGCCGCTCCGTTTGTTTCCGTTCCACTGTCCATGCCGAATGAGACAACCGGCAAGCTCTTCTGGCTTTCCTCAGTGGCAAGCGGAGGCACGGGCACCGCTGCTGACTCACGCATCGCAACCTTGAAGTTCCGTGCGATTCAAGAGGACTGCAACGATGGCGTGCAAATTGCCTTTGACCTGGCAAACGCACCGATTCTCATCGCCAACGGCGACGGCCTCGGCGGCACACTTCCTCTCTCGAACCCGGCTCCTGTCAGCATTGACAGCACCCCACCGGTCTTTGAGAACGTCCCAGCGAACCTGGACATTCCAGCCGATGCAGGTGCCGGATGCGTTGCAGTGCGCACGCTGGTGCCACCAACCGCGACCGACACTTGCGGTCCGGTCGTCCAGAGCTTCACACGAAGCGATGGCGCTCTGCTCCTCAATGCCCCATGGCAATGCGGTCTCACCACGGTGACGTGGACGGCTGTCAACCGCTGCGGCTTGACCTCCACCGCGACCACTACGGTCCTGGTTCAGAGTTACCACCTCTTGGAAATGAACGTTGAATACGCAGGCATGAGCAGCGCTTACGCGCCCGCTATGGATCGCGGTATCGGCGTTCGCGTTGGTGATTTCACCCTCTGCCAAACCATCAACTTCGCCTACGGCGATGGCTTCGGCGTTGCTCAGATTCCAGTCGGTAGCTACAACTGCGCAACGGTCGATGATGACCTGCACAGCTTGGTCTCACAGACCGACGTGGTGATTGTTGGAACCAACTACAGCCTCTCCGCGACTGGCGCATCTGCGCTCATGAACGGCGACCTGAATGATGACAACACCATCAACGTCATTGACTGGGGTGTCATGGTTGTTCGCATCGGCACCACGGCTGCAGTCAACACTGACTGCTCGACCACTGGCTTCCACTGCGACTTCAACGGCAGCGGCACCGTGACCGACGTTGACGGGAACTTCATCCTCAACTCGTTCCTTGCGAACGGTGATTCTGGATGCGGTCTCGGCGGCGCCTTGGCGGCAAACGTTACCAAGATCTCCGTCGAGCAACTCAGTAAGCTCATGGGCGAAAACGCCAGTGCAGCTGACTTGAACCGCGACGGTGTTGTTGATGCCCAAGACATGCGCCTGTGGCAGTCCGGCAAAGGCAAGCACGTTCGGCGGTAAATTGATTCGTCAATGAGACTCCGGCGGGGGG
>CAMDUB010000006.1 GCA_945878575.1 Phycisphaera mikurensis NBRC 102666
CCGCAACCACCGCCTCCGCCTCGGTGCGGTTGGTGCGCGTCTTGGAGCGGTCGTACGTGCCCTGCACCACGCGCAGCGAAACGCCGAGCAGCGGGTGCGACCGGAAGGCGGAAGGAAACGTCTGCAGCCTGCCGCCGTAGATGTGCGCGTTACTGAATGCGATCAGCCGCTCGTCTCGACTGCGGTAGTGCCAGCGCAACATGAGCTCTGGGAACCGGCTCGCAACGCATTCGTCGAGCAGGCTCTCCAGTTCCTCAAAGCCCTGGTCGTCTTCCGGTGCGCTGCCAGCAGTGGTGCCGGCCTCGGGATCGTCGCCGCCGGCACCGCTATCAAAGAAGCTGGTAGGAGGAAGCTGCTTGGAATCGCCCACCACCACGGCGGACGTGGCGCGCGACAGCGCACCGAGCGCGTCTGCCAGCGGCACCTGCGATGCCTCGTCAAACACCACCAGGTCGAATGGCGGCAGCGCGGGATCCAGGTGCATGGCCGCACTGAGCGGACTGGCAAGCACGATCGGCTTCACCGCCGCCAACGCGCCGCCCGTCTGACGGATCAGCGTCCGGATGGAGCGCCGCGGGCGCTGCAGTCCACGGAGCTCTGCGAGGCGTGCCATCTCCTCGCCGCCCACTTGGTCCGCCGCAGCGAAGCGCTGCTTCACTGACGCAGCCGCACGTTGCGCCACCGTTCGTCGCGATGCATCAAAGGCGCGCGCGTAAGCATCGGACATGCGCTCCACGAGCACCGGATCGAAGGAACGGAACTGCTCAACGTTGTCGTGCAACGAGCGAAGCCACGCTTGCAGCACGGCGCGCTCGGTGATGGCAGGCGCGTTGGCACTCACCACCGTACCCGCGCGCACGCCGTCGGCGATGGGTCCAACCCCTGCCTCAATGGCGGTGTGCTCTGCAACGCGCCAGGTAAACCACTCGGCCAGCGTGTCCACGGCACCGGCCCAGCGCCGGGCTTGCTCTGCGCGCTTGCGGGCGCGATCGCCGTTGCCCGCGGCAGCGAGCGATTCAAGCGCTTCCGCGCCGGCAGCGATCGCCGTGGCCATGTCCTTCTCCTTGCCGCCCGCGGCGCCGGGATTCGCGGCGCCGGCCGCCTGCTCCACCGCGGTGGACGAAGCGGTCACTGCCGCAAGCGCCTCCAGTGTTGTCATCGCTCCCACCGAAGCGGTGTTGCCCGTGCCGAGCGCAGCAACAAGCGCCGGAACGAGCGGTTGAGCAGCGCCGCGAGCAGCGCGCACCTCGCCAATGAGAGCGAGAGCCGCCTCGAGCGATACGCGGTCGGTTGCCACCGGCTGCGGCGCGTGCGCCGCGAGCGTGCGGGCGATGCCGCGGCGCGACCACCAACCGAACGGCCAGAATCGAGCGCCGCGTGTGCGGAGGTCCGTCACCAGCGGCAGCGGATCTACACCGAGCACCGATTCCTCAAATCGCCCGTCAGCACGGAACGCCGCATCGGCGCGCTCAGCACGCGCGATGCACTCCGCGGCGGCGCGAAACTCGCGGGACTTCGCTTCCCACCCAGCCGTCGCTTCAAACGCCAAGGCGATGGTGGTCATCGGCGCGCCCGTCTCGCGTGCCTTGCGCACCGCGCGCGCCACGGCCAGCAGCGCTGCCGCAGGCGCAACGCCTCCAAGGTCGTGGAGCGGGTGGGACGAAAGCAAAGAGCCACGCGCAGCGCGTGCGCCCGCATCCGCGGCGGTCTGCGCGGCGGCGATCATCGCATCAACCTCCGCTTTGGTCGCCAGCGCGTTCACCGTGCGCGAGAGATCAAACGCCGCCCCCGGCAGTGGCCCGGCGGCAAGCTCCTCAAGACGTGCCACCGCGCCGTAAGCCGACTGTCCACTGGCGCGCACCGTAGCGGTGGCGTCGCGCAGCGAAGCGAGTTTGGTGCATTCGCTGCTCGGCGCCGGCACGTTTGCAGATCGCGGCGAGTTGTCGAGCCGATCGAGTGCGTCCTTGACCTGCGCCACAAACTCAGCTCGCCCGCAGCGCTCAGGATGCAGGTTGAGCATCCACGGCCCGAGCCCGGCTTCCTCGAGCCGGCGCGCGACTACGTCAAGGGCCACCTGCTTCTCTGCAACAAAGAGCACGCGTAGTCCGCCCGCCACCGCGTGCGATACCAAGTTAGTGATCGTCTGACTCTTGCCCGTTCCGGGCGGACCCTGCAGTACGAACGACCTTCGAGAGCCCGCGGCAAGCACCGCCGCAAGTTGACTGCCGTCGCACGGCAGCGGCAGCGCAAGTTGCACGGGGTCCTGCGCTTCAAGCACAACGCTGTTCAGCGGCGCTGGAGTGGCGCGCCGCTCGAGCACCGTCCCCACCACCGGATGCGCCGTGATCTGTGCGCGCCGGTCGCGGACATCCGTCCAGAGCGGCCACTTGCGGAAATCAAGGCATGCCACGTGCGCTTCTTCATGCACCTGCCAACCAGGAAGCGTGGCGATGCGTGTGCGCACTCCGTCAAGGATCTTCCGAACGTCGATGCCCGCGTCGTCCTCTGGCAGTTCAAGCAGGCCAAGCTCAAGCCGATGCCGCTGTCGCAGGAATTCGTCAAGCGCCGCGTTCAGCGTGATGTCCTGCTCGGAACGCCGGACCCGGCATCCTTCCGTGCTACTGATGCGCGCGATCTCAAGCGGCACAAGAATCAAGGGCGCGCGTGCCGACTGACCACTCTCAGGATCGCGATGCTCCAGCGTGCCGATCACCAGAAACAGCGGGTTGGCGCCGGTCTCGTCAAGCGTTCGCTGGGCGCGGCGGAAGATCTCGATACTGTCTGTCGCGCATCGAGCGTCCGTGGCACGCATGCGCAAGATGCCGCGCGAAAGGTCCGCGGTGGTGGACTGCCACTGCGCGGCGATGTCATCGGGGAACGCGGTGGCGGCCATCCGGAGCCACGGCGCACCGGGCCGCGAGAACGCGTCTTCCACTGCGCCGATGCCGGTCACATCGCCGGCCGCGATGCACATCGACTGCTTGGTCGACTTGAAATTGAGCAGCCGATTCCGGAGTGACAGGTCAAGGAGCCGGGAAAGCAGCGTGTCGATGCGGGCATCGGCTCGACCGCCGAGGCCCGGGGTGGCGGTGGACATTTGAAGAAAGATACCCGGCGCCTGTGAAGCAACAGCTTCACCCCCCTACTGCATACTCCTCCCCAAAGGAGCACCAAACCATGCCAACTCTTCCGAGCGGACGTGCATTCGCACTATCCATGGGTCACATCATTGAGCCGGGGACACAGATGTTCACATGTCCCGAGGGGCACTATTGGTTTCAGAAGGCGGACCGTGCGATGAACGCGCCGCCGTATCAGCCGGATCAGCCGGTGTTGTGCGACTTTAAGCATGCGCCCTGCCCCACAACTCGCCAAGAGGCGCTGGGCATCTTGTATGTGTTGGAGGCCGCGCACCCAGACGACGAACAGCTCTACTGGCCGGGGTACACGGTCGCGGAACCGGAGGCACTTGCGGATCTCACTGCGGAAGACCGCGCCGCGTGGGACGCGTGGGTGGCCAGTGATCGGACGGTCGAGTTCCTCGACCAAGTCATCGCCAAGTGCAAGGCGCAGGCGGAGGCGAACAAGAAGAGCCATGGGTACATGGTGATTCGTGAACGAGCGACGGACGAACAATCGCCGGCAGTCCTCGCGCGGCACGTGGCGTCCAAGCATGGCGCGGAAATGGCGCAAGAGGGACTGCTACTCGAACATCAACTCATGACTAAGTACGCGCTTGACAATGATTCCGAGCGTCGGCGCATCTTCAATCGACTTGAGGAGCTCCTGGGGGAGATTGATGCAGTCGTCGACGACCCCGCGCCAACTGCACCGGAAGTCTGGCATGCGCGCGGAATCGTGACGCGGTTGCTATTGCGACCGATAGAAGCCGAGCGCGCATTTCTTGAGGCTGCGCGCAACGCGCCGTTTGAATTGAGCCCGTGGCTTGAGCTCACTCGGGTACGGGCGGAGCAAGGGAAACTGGCGCTGGCGGAGGAGGCTGCGCGGAAGGCGGTGGGTATCAACAACCAGAGCGCGCCCGCATGGGCGAATTTGGCGGCCGTGCTCATGGAAATGGACAGCCCACAGGATGCGCTCGCAGCGGCGGAGAAGGCGCTGGCGATCGACCCGGCGGATGTGGTGGCGCGGAACGTGATGAAGCGATGTGGGGGCAGGTCATGACACAGCCCTGGTACTTCGAAGTGGATGAATACGGGACGATTGGCGAGGCTGATGACACCGGGCCGGAGGTCAACAGCGATGTGTATGAGGATATCGATGTCAAGGGACTGCAGGCGCCGGAGGACATCATTGCGGAGGTCGATCAGTACGACGAATTGCGGGAGCGATTCCAGGAGCGGTGCACGGAAGCAGTCGAGGCGATTGAAACTCGCTTGGAAGACAGCAAGTTGAGCAGCGCGCGTCGAAAGAAGTTAGAAGAGCGCAGGGACCGCATGCAAGACCCCGATGATGGGTGGCAGGCGTGGGTCGAGTGTGGCGGGAAGCGCGGAGTGGCGGACTTCCGCACACTGATTCAAGAGTGGCTTGACGAAGATGTTGATTGGTCGCAGTCAGACTCCTGGCCCAGCGGCTGGGCGGGTCAGGATCGAGCGATGTCGTTCTTCCAGGATATGGACGGCAAGATGCTTGATGCGCTTGGCGTGGTGATCGTGGAGGGGGACCATCCGGGGAGTACGTACTTCGCGGCGGAGTTGCGGGGGGAGATGAAGGTGGCGAATGCGGTGGCGGAGCGGGAGGGGTTGCCGTTTCGGTTTCGGGTGGGGGTTGACTAGTCAGCCGCGAGGTAGTCCTCACCAACCTAGCCCCCGACCACCCCGCTAACCTCATGTCATGCCAATCACCCAGGGGTTGCCGGTTTCCGCAGAACGCCAGTTGGCATTCCTCAGAAAGATTAGCCGGATACTTGATGAGGGCAAGTTCACTAGCACTTACAAGTTTGCGCTGCTACTTTCGCTGACAAACATTGCCGTCAAGAATGGTGATGATTCTGATGCGGAACTCACGATTCAGCTTGATGATGTTGCGCGGGAGTTTGTGAAGTTGTATTGGGGAATGGCGCAGCCTTACCCTGATGGACCAAAGGACATTCTCCTGCAGAACAGGCAGGCCAGTAAACCCGCAAAGGTAATCACCCTACTCGCCCCGTATGCCTCTACTGGCTACGCGCGTCACACACGGCACCGCGTTCACGCGCCTGCCGCGGCATCGGTTGTGGCCACGACGCGGAAGACGATTGCGAGGGATGTTCTCTATCGACTCCAAACCGTCGGGCCATCGACCGAAGCCGCTGCCGTTCGAAGTGATCGATTCCTCTATGAACATCCTTCCGACGCTGCCGGATGTGCAGTTCTCACACAAATCACGCTCAAGCCAGGCGTAGCGGCGTGCATGCGTTCACTGCGAACGGTGATCGCCGCGATGGTGCAAGCGCGATGGGCGCTATGGGTGCGCGAGCACAACCCGAGCCTGGGACCTGATCGGAATTTGGAGGCGTTCCTATTCGGTACGAATCGAGTTCCATTGCGCGAGTATGCAGCATGGCTCTATGAACTTCAGGGCGCAAGGTGTTTCTACACACAGGCAAAGCTCGCTTCACCGGATGCGGGAGCTGTGGATCACTTTCTGCCAAGGGCTCGGTACGTCTTGGATGAACCGGTGAACCTAGTTCTAGCGAGCACCAAGGCGAACGGGGATAAGAGCGACCATGTTGCAAGCGAGTCCTATCTAAAGCTGTGGGCCGACCGTAATACACGCCTGAAACTGACCGATTTGCCCGACTCGTTCGCGGCACGCCTTGCGCCGGGTGCGCTGCCAGCGACTTGGCAAGACGCGCGCTCGGTGGCCGCATGGATGTACGAGGCGGCGGAGAGAGATGGGGTGCAGGCTTGGAATGGTGGGAAGCAATTTGCGCGTGTTGGGCGTGATTGGCGAAGGTCTTTAAGTTTGGGGTAATGGGGTGTACGTGATTCGAGAGAAAGTCCATCACCTCCCTGCTGTCAATCAGTCCGCAGTAACAGTTACACTGACAGACATCACCGGACAACCTCTCCACGTTGGGGCAGCATCGATCCGGGGTTTATCACGAAGCGTTGACCGCGACGGACACCGCAAATAATGAGATTCGATCCATCCACCGGGGAACTTAAGACCGACGGCAACTGGCTGATCAAGAAGTTGCACTGCCCATTGCAAAAACGATGGGATGAGATGACGCCAATCGCAGGCTCGGCGCGTGAACGCCTATGCACCGGCTGTGGGAAGAACGTGCACGACATTGATGGACTCGACGAGGACGCGGTAATCAAAGTCGTGCGAGACAACCAGCATGCGTGCTTATCGCTGAGGATGGATTCGACCACGCTAACGATTGAAGGTCATTCGGCACCTCAGACGCTTGTAGCGCTCGATGAATCCTGCCCGCTGCAGCGGATCCGGACAGCGCGGGGTGCCAGGGAGGTTAACGAACTCGCATCGCCAACACTGCGACCACTAGTTGTCGAGGTTCCTAAGTCGGCCGGAAACCGAATGATCATCTGGCAGAACGGGCTCACCGGGCGAATCGCATTCTCGTACAGCATGCGGTTTAATCCAGACGAGATCGATGCAGACTGCGAAACCCGCGAACACTGGCGAAAAATCGCGTATCAGCATCAAGAGGAAGCACGTCGATGTGGCGACGATGGGTTACCCATCGCGGCATACATGATCCCAAGCGACCTACGCGTTGGCGAGCGCGTCTGGATTGAGGACGTCATCGAGGCTGTCGTGGCCGTGCACGGTCCCGGCTATACGGAGAATCACAATTCGGCGGTCGCCATATGGCTCGGGGAGTCATTCCAGTTCGTCGTGGATGAACCGGATCGAGTTATTGGATAACAGACGATCAAGAGAGGATCACCCTATGGGTTCAATCGAGCGCTTGTTTGAATTGCACCAACGGCAATTCCAACCAATTGTGGAATTGTGCGCTCAGGAACTCTGGTGCTCCGATTGTCACACACACCGCAAGCCGCTCATTGACTTGATTGGTCAGGTGCATGGATTTCGACAGCCATCCACATCACAACCATGGTCGCGGCTCAGTCCTGCCGTGCACATCATCGCTTGCAAAGGCACAGCACAACAAATCTTGCATATCGCCAGTCTCTGCTTCATGACTGAGAGATTTGCTCGAACATGCGAGTACTACCGCGGACTAGGCGTCGAGGGAACGAGTGATGCGGCGCGCATGCGCTCCGATCCAGGACCACCTCCTACGGTCGATAAATTTCTTGCCCTTCATGATCAACTTGCTCCGCCGGATCGACCCGAGTACCTCCTATGGATCGGAGTCGTCGCGCTGGGTGGTCGACCTGAATGGAAACCAGTAGCTGACGAAGCGCTTGCAGCCCTTCTGGATACGCAGTTCAAAGTAGTCAATTCGCCAATTACTTTGATTCCTTCAGTCACGCTCCCCCCTACGCCATCAGTTCTGAGCGAAACCGCGGACTGCAAAGCGGAAGAATCCGCATCGCCCCGAATGCTAGAAATTTCGTTACAGCCTGAGCCGGTTTCTGCCTCGCCTACAGAAACATCGACTCCGAGAGGTAAAGCTCTCATAACGCTCACCCCCCTCGATAACGTGTTCATTGACCTCGCTGTCGCTGCGGTCGAGGGGCAGCAGCGCGCACAGACGGCTGATGAAGTAATGGCCTTGATTGAAGAATTAGTATCACTAAACTCGAAACGGGTCACTTCTCGTTTCCACCGCGGCTTTCTGGCTGCACTCACCAAGGCGGAATTGCCTACGTTTATTGGTGCGGAAAATGAGTCCCGGCGTGCCTGGCTAATCGCCGGATGGCTACTTGGACATTGCCGGTATGAGGGAAATGCCGCCTATGCAAGATTTGAGGCCCTGTCGGCAGCGGATCTGCGGTGCTTGATGTCCCAGCCTGAAGCGGTTGGGTTACTCGCAGACCATTACGTTCGGATACTTAGCGAGACAGCCCGACCATCAGACCTCGTTCGTTGGATCCGTAGTGCTTCCGAGGCTGGGCGACTGGTTGCGATCACCAATGCCCAAGAGTTGTTGCGTGGAGGCAAACCGTCCGATGCCCGTGCGTTGGCTTCGGCTGTCATTAGTGCCGAGGTGGAAACCTCACATAGCGCAGCGTTGGGCACTTACCTTCGAGCGTGCATTGTCGATGGCACCGCCGCTCGCATGCTCGGCGACTTCGACGGATGCGATGCAAGACTCAACATAGTGACCTCCGTCGTTAACGATATTCGTGTGCATTTGTCGTCAATTCCGAACGATGCGAAACTAAACTTTGACATCGACGAACTCGAATCGGCGGCAAATGCACAATCAATTCTTTGTGCGGCACGAATTCGCATGGTTGAGCGCGTGTGGTTCGGTTCCTCGCCACAAGACCGATCTGTACAGTTGACGCTGAATCCTGTAGCAGATCGAATACTCATGGAGATCCGCAATCAGGATCGCGTTCCGTCGACGACAATCGCATATTGCGCCTCGATGCTTGTGCTAAGTAGCCCGGAATTTCGAGATAGTTCAGCCTTGGGAGACTGCGAAGCTGCTGTAACACGCGTGCTTACTGGATCGGGTTCTGGATCGATGTCAAGCCTCGCGTCATCGTTACTACCGCGCCTGCGGGTTCTGCGCGCACTCATGCGGGCGCAGCGTGGTGGCGCAGACCTCATCGAAGCCATCTCCACCGTCGCCGCATACGAATCCGCCAGCGAATTGCTTCCGATACACGTGATTCGTGCGGTGATTGTGTACGGTCTGACAGAGCAAGCGGACGGCGTCGCGGATCTGATCGTCCCACGTCTTCAAACGGAATTGCCGACCCTGCTCTCTGAGGGGTTCCTTGTTGCTGCACTCTCGAACCGAAAGGTGTCCGGCGAACTTGCCAGCCATGTCACGGAGTACGTCCGCCCCCTACAGGGTCCGAAACAAGTGGAAGTTCGTGCGGATCTCTTCGCCACACTGGTTGACGCCAACGGACCGCGACACGAAGTAGTTCGTATGGCAGACGAGTTGATCGGAACGGTTCAGTCCTACCCGGCAAGCGCCCCGCGAGCTATCCAAGTGCTACTACTACATGACCGTTGGACCCGCGTATGGACTGACGATGACTTTGCTGCAGTTCACGCGAGCCTTGCTGCAACCTGCGACGATGCGCACAAGTTAGCTGCACGCAAGCGCCTGATGGCACGTGCCAGGTACCTCAGCCGCGAGGACCCTGACACGGCTGAGGAGTGTCTTGAAATGGCTGACTGGCTTGGCGAACCGCTCGCGACAATCGGCGAAGTACGAAACATGGTTGAGCGACTCGCTCCGCGTGTACCTGTGCGAGATGATTCCGTCGCCGCGAAACGGCTGGCCCGTGTGCTTTTTGTCGGTGGCGCCGAACCGCAGCGGAAGTTGCATCAAAAAATCACTGAAACTGTCGACCTATTGCGACCCAACGTAAAGATCGGATTTGAGCATCCAGGGTGGGGGTCGAACTGGAGCCCGAAGCTCGAAGCAACCGTCAATCGCCTCAAGGACTTTGATATCGTGGTTCTACTGCGGTTTACACGCACCATTTATGGAGAGCGACTTCGCGACGCGATTGGACGTGCTGGCAAACAATGGCGCCCAACCTATGGGCATGGCGCCCCTTCCATTGCACGGGCGATCGCGGCTGCGGCAGATGACTTTGCGGGGTGAGCGGGTAGCGAAACTCCCGCAAATATTTACTCAGTAAGCCCCGTGAACTAGCATTCACCTATGGCAAACAACAAATCTACGTTCGGGGAGTCAGTAGAACAACTCGAACATTCACTAGAGATTGTTCCGGATCCGATCCCCCTAGAAACACTCGTGAACGCAGCGGACACACTTCGAAACCTTCGGCGGCGGTATCGCGACGATCCAATCGCGGCGTCAGCATTCGTCGATCGCTTACGTGCCATATCCGCGCGCGTTGCAGCGGGACTGAACTCGGCTACCCAACAGCTAGTGACCGTGATGTTCGCCAACGAGGTTGAGTTAAGACCACTTTTGGAACGTAAAGAACGATACCGCAGTGCGCTCAATGAAATCTGCCTAGCTCAGGCGGAGACGAAGGTTCGATTTAACGCACCCGAGTTCGATGGTCATGTCACTGCAAGCGAGCGACGGGGGGTGTCTCTTCCGAAGACTAACTCTTCTGAACGCGAAACGCTGGACGCATTGGTGCGGTCAAAGCCGGAGTACTGGATGGACGCCTCGATCCTTCAAGCCGCCCGCCTAAAGTTGGTATGTGATCGGGTAGCTGACATCGATCCCGACTTCGACATGAGCGCGCGACATTTGCTACACCAATCACGGGAGTACACCATCACGCTGCGCTCGCCTCAATTGAACGAGTTAACGACAGAGGACGGGGAAGATCAGGGATAAATTAACTCCAACTTGCACTATCGATGATCGGAAGCTCATGCGTTGAGCGGTTGTCAATACCACTCGTCGCGAACGCGATCTATGCAGCGCTCATTGACCGGGCAATACTTACATATCTCCACCCTTTGATCCTTCGTTTGGCCGCTGGCTGGCAATGGGACGTCTGCTTGCCCACTGGGAATACATTGATGTGAGGATGAACTTGGAGCGACTTCAGCAATCCGAATCGACTTTGTATCAATCTTCGCCCGATCGTAGGCTTGCCTAAAGCCAGCAGCCTCACTGGAATTCATCGTAAGCAACCACCATTTACTGGCGCCCTGCTCTCCCGCAAATTTTATGACTGAATATATTCGCGTGCTTGCTAAAGCCGCAGGCGCAAATTGACGCCAAAGATCCTTACAGGCTCGCAAACTCACATCATTACTCGAGTAATAGTGATCAAACCGCGACAATGCACCGTAGACATTTCCATGCGCCATGAGTTGTAACCACTCTTGTGCATACGCCGAGCTTGGACCAAGTACCCACTGTATAGCCATTCGTCGCGGACACAACAACGCGCTAGCGGCCGCCCTGTGATCTAGTGCGGGACTGGCGCTCCTTTGAACAAACTCCGTCGCTAACTGTTCGGCTTGCGCGATGCACCCGATGAGCCGAAGGTCCTTTGCCGGCACATCCTGAACTGCAGATGGAAACTCAGCCACCTGCACGCCACCAATCGCCTCACGCGCCGCAGACCAATCGTCTGACATTTCGATCTCTGTCAGAAGCGTGAGCAGTGCAGACTGGTTCTTGGGCTCGCGGTCGATGTCCTTAATCCAACTTAACTTAATTGAAGCCTGATCCGCGCACCCATCGAGCGCAAGCCATAACAGATAAAGGTCGCCAAGCATGGCCGTGCGACGACGCAAATCAAGGTGGTCCCTGCTCATTTTTGGACCGCCGATGATGGAGCCTCTTGAGAATGGCCATGCGACTTCGCCTACTGGCGTGGGGAATGCCCCGTCGGCAAGATTTGCTAGATGCAGACCGTTTGGATCTGCTTCAAATCCAAGAGCATCAAGATCGCGGAGGCGAAGAACGCTTGATCGCTCCTCGGAGACGCCTGGATCCCCACCAAACTCTTGAAGTGCCGCCGCGCGACCAAGAAGCATATGCACAACATCGATTACTGCTTGTACTGGTGCGCATTTAGCGAGACCATGGGAAGCGCCATCTAGGGTTTCCTGGATTCGCGCACTCTCTTCAAACGGAAGAGACTTTAGCGCACTCGCCAATTTGTTTCGAATGTCGTCAAAGTGCGATTCCAACTGGATCTGTTCACGGTCGAACAACGTTTCCAGTTCGTTTGTCAGGCAATGAAAGAATCGGCAGATTATCTTCGCTTCTTTCACAGTCAGATCACACCAAGGAACACGCAAATAAGGGTTCTCGACTGCGGTTTGGATGCGCTGAGCATCCGACACCCCTTCTGTACGCGCACCCAGCCGAGCAACGTCCGTCGCAATTAATCCTACTAGATGATCGGCGCGTTTGACCCAGTCTTGCGCCGCTTCGCACCCACCAAAGAACGGTAAAGCACGGCGCAATGCGGAAACATGCGCTTCTGCATTCCCGAAATCACTATCAATGATGAAGCAGCCAGAGGCTGCAATATCTGTGACGATCTCCGGTGAAAGAACAATCCGATGCGGACCGGTGCCATCCGACCGAATGCAGTCGTGCATCCGAAGTATGTACATCCCGACCGGGAGCGAACCGAGATCGACTTCTATCGCGTTTGTGAATGGCCGAAGCCGGTCAAGGTGGAGCGACAAATTTTCTTGATCCGCCGAGTAGAGGGGGCGCTTCTCCTCCACTTTCTGTTGAATGTAACTAGTAAATGTTGGAAGATCGGCGAACCAACCAATATCTAGTCGACCCTTGAGCGAGGCACCATCAATCTGATGGGCTAACAACCCTGCACGGAGCGCTTCTGCCATTGGGGTGCATGTGTGGTGGACTGAAACGGGTATTGGTCGTGGCATCTCGCGGTTAGATTCATAGACATGCCGCCACGATTCAAAAGCAGGACACGTTCCATCGTCGTGCACGATGAAGATCTGACGTATCCCCGGCACGCCGCGAAGCAATTGGAATAGTGCCCACTGAACTGGTGAGTAAAAGTAAAACCCGTGGTACACGATTGTTCGCGCCCCATTGCGAACTCCGAAAGCAGCGTTCAGAGCGTCCTGAATCCGTGCAAACAGGCTTAGAGCATGCTCCGATTTCTGTTCCCGGAAGACTTTCGAATCGAGCCACATATCAGTACGAACTGCAGCGATCGCCGGTACGGCGGTCTCCAGGTCTTTCCATGCAGTGCGTGCGGTATCCACCATCGGTCCTGCTTCAGCATCAATGTCATCCGGACCGAAGCCAGACGCAATCATGGAATACACTGATGCTAGAAAGTCATGACGGCCGTGCCACAGCGACTGCGCGATATCACTGTCCTGATTCCTAATCGTCTTCAAGAGTTGCGCCGTCAGTTCCATACTGGTCGCAAGACGTTTGCCCCGAACGCGGGCACGAAAGACGTCCAGATGACTATCGAATGGAACGAACGGAGTTGTGCGCGGAGGGCTGACCTTTACTCCCAGAGGTCCATTAATTCCAGGGAAAACGATGAGATCTAGCAAAACGCCAATCGGAACCGCCGCGGCCCCTGACTGCTCAATGCATTTCCGGAGTTTGCCCGCAGGCGTAACGTGACATGCACTCTCCCAACTACAACCATGCTGGCTAAGGACCTTGCGGAGCACCGCCTGGCGAACCGATGGGGTCTTAATGGCAATGAAAGAGTTGTCGTCGTTCACGGGAGCACTCCGTTTCTTGCGTCAAGCATCTTGCCCCAGGTGATGTCTTGACCCCGTTGGTACGAGTGCATGAAGACGGTGAGATTGCTCTTCGCCCGGGTCATCGCGACGTAGAGAAGCCGCGCTTCTTCTCGCTCGGTCTCCTGTGTATTTAGAGACCAGATCAGATCATCTCCCTTACTGGAATTTTCAAACGCACCGTTTGGCAAACGCCAGCGCCATCGAACTGCCCGCTTTTCTCCAGCGCTGGCCGCCACCGTGACTTCCGTCTTGGCTGACTGGGGAGGACCCACCTTCGTCCATGTGTTGGGGATCAGTACAAAGTCAAACTCATCACCCTTCGCGCGATGCACAGTCATTACGTCGAGGCGCGCTCCGTCTCCGCTGTTGCTTGCCGGCTCATCCACCTCGCGATTCGTCCCTATTTGAAGAACGAGCCACTGAAGCATTCCCGAGAGTGAAATGGATCCGCCAGACAGGTTCTCCTCCATCAGCGCAAAGAGATGATTCAAGTTGCGCTCGTAATCAAATCGCTCCTCGGCACCTTCTGTCGGAGTAAGTCTGACTGATGCAGGACGCAGTATCTGATTGCATTGAATTAAGAACGCGATCGGCGACATGTTGCGCGCAAGGCTTCGGAGCGAGAGTACGCGATCCCTCAACGCTTTAAGGTCAGCGCGATCATATCGGCCGCTGGTCGCCATCGAGCCGAGGCGGCTCTTCCAGTCAATGACCGCATCAATATTGACTTGCCATGACAAATGACCTTCAGTAACCGGTGGAATGGGGTCGTGCTTATCACGCAGCCCATTGGCCCATCGAGTTTCCATTAGTTCCAGCAAAGCCGCGTCGTCATCAGGCATGAGCAATGCCTGAATGAGCGCTCGTGCCTCGTGAACGGCTCGGGTGACATAGAACTCTCCGCCGACGACGAGCCGTGGCTTGAGATCTGGGTCGAATTCCCTAATGGCGCTGGCAACGAGTTTCGCGTGCGAATTGCGGCGGCAGAGAATGCCGATACTCTTCTTTGGATGACTGTGGCGCCAAGAGCTGACTAATTGCGCGGCACGGCGTGCGTAGGTATTCGGCGTGGCCGGCTGCAGATCGATTAACGACGATTCCCGGCGACTGATCGGGTCGTGACGCAGCTTGTCAGCACTCGCATAAGGAATCCAGGTCCGACCCGCCGCCCCCCAAACCGAAAAGAAGGGATCAAAGTCGTCGAGCAACTTCTTTCCGGAGCGGAAATTTCGATTGAGCGGGAATGTTTCAAATGCGTCCATATGGCGCTGTTGCGTCTGTGCCGTCAATTCTTCAAATGCATTACCGTGAGCCCCTCGGAAGCGATAGATGCCCTGCTTTGCATCACCGACCACGAACATCCGGAGTTCAGGCTGGCTTCGAACTTCAAGTAGTAGAGCCATTTGCAATGCGTCGGTGTCTTGAAATTCATCAACAAATAGATATCGGATTGGCCTACGTGCACTGCGTTCCTGCGAATCCTTGACTGCCCGTAATGCAGACGGGACTAACTGACTCGTCGGGACTGCCTGATGCTCCATACAGGTCTTAGCGAATGCAGCGCCGACGTTTCGTATTACGTCCTTAACAACCATGGTCGCAGCTCGCGCATTTCCCTTTGTAGCGTCGCCACCCCAATCAACTTCCGCCTGGTCGCCGAGAAGCGAAACTCCGTTGTTACCCATTCCATCCCAGACTGCGTCCAAATGATCGCTCCACGCATGAAACGCTGGGGGGTAGCCGCTATTCGCTGGGCTTACCTTGTACTGCGGTAAAAGCTCCTTGGACAGTGCGGCATTACGAATCGCGCGGTACTGCATAGTGAGGTTCGAAATACGTACCCCCGGCGCGTAGCCAATGGCGGCACCAAAGTCCTGTAGCAGTGCCTTCGCAAACATATGGATTGTTGAGATACGGCACTGACTAAGTTGCATCAGCCACGGCAGCGTCGGATGAATGCAACGCTTACAAAGCCGCTGGCGAAGTCCGATTGTCCGTGCAATACGCTTTCGCATTTGCCCTGCCGCCTCGCGGGTGAATGTCACTAGGGCAATCTCTTCCAGCCGCAGTCCGTCCAAATATTTTGACTCGCCGATTGTTATCTCACTAACTGACGTCGATAGTAGGAAGAGAATCCGCTCCGACATCGTCTCTGTTTTCCCGGTCCCCGCACCAGCCGACACAGCGATGTCTGCCTCTGCACTGGCGTGCACAATCTTGAATTGCTGGACGTTCATACCTCCATGTGCGTCCGCTTCGGTCAGTGCGGTGTCTAGCCAACTTTCGCGTGGGATTACCCCATCGACAAACCACGATGATCTCCCGGCAACAGATGCTGCCACCGCGCACTCCAATATTCGCGGACCAACGAAGCGTGCCACATTTGGGGAGTTCACCACCTGCTCTCGTGTTGCGGAATTGTCGACAATCAAAAAAACGCGAATTCCATGGTGAAGTAGACCGACAAGGTCTGACTCGTCAATCGATCCAATCCGCAATACCGAGTATCGGGGAAACTTCGGAAGTCGGAGACGCTGCCGCAAAGTCTCCAGGGCTGCACGTGGATCGGAATCAAGCAGGCGTTCATGCGGATCGACCGGCGAAGTGCTGCCATTGGTCGTGTCTGCACTCCGGATCCGCTGCTCGGCAGGAATTAGTTCCGCAAGTGTGGGCGATGGCGCTTCAATCTCAGACTCAAGAATCGGTGCTGAGATGTTGTTTAAATTGACCTCTCCGGGACCACTCGTCAACTCCATTCGAGCTACCGGCCAGTTCCAGAACTTCACCGGATGACCATCAGGACCAATGCGCTCCTCAGCAAATCCAAATGCTCGTGCCTCGCGCACGTGAATCTTCATCCACTTTCCCGATGCCGTAGAGGACGGTGACTCGTACACCACTAGCCACACATCTTTTCCACGCGCTTCAAACAGTTCATAGTAATCGTTGAATCTAGCTAGGTCTGTGTAATGAACAAGATCGCCAGTCAATCGACTCTGGTGCTGTCGCGACTTGCCTTTGACCTCCCAGTACTCGAACACTCCGCTCGGTGACTCAGACTGAAAGTCAGGCGACCGTACTTTTCGCCCGCCAGGCAAATTGAGCATGGGAGCTGCCGTTCCCGGCGTATTGCCAATCGCCTCACATAAGGGAGTGACAAAGTAACCCTCGCTAATGAGAAGTTTCTGCCAATCAACTTCGCAGCGCCGACCAAATTCACAGGTATCAAACGACCTCGACGCCATTGTTATCTCGCCTGCGCTTTCGATTTCTCAAGGCGGGTCTTTGCCTTCGAATCACGCCGCTTTCGCGGATGGTCAATACCACTGTCATTCGTGCCAAGTGGTGACATCTCAGGAAGTTCTCGTGTAAGTAACGACTTTGTTCGCCCGCGCTCGTCAGGCACCTCTGACAATTCTGCTTCCCAGTATTTAATAACCACTTCAAACAGCCCTGGCGTGACGGAGCATGACATGCCCCAACGATCCAGCTGCTCGGATCGGACTGTAATCCCGTTGCGCAACACCTCTAGAAGTTGTCGCATTCGGGCAAGTTCCGATTCATCGTCTAGCGAGCCGGGGATGGAGGCCGCGACCGGATGTTTGGCACCACCGTGACCTTCCAACGGCTCCTTCGGCGCGGTAACTGAGTTTTGGGCGACCGCAGAACCTGATCCCAGCAGACCTTCAACCCTGACCTGAAGGTCCAACGCCATCTTTGTCTTGCGAAATGAAAGCTCGTGAAGCACTGTCGCCAGTTGCTCACGATTGTCAGCGAACGTGGTAACACGATCGACTAAGTCTTCCACGCGGCTATTCCTGTATGGTCGATTCATTTGCATTGGTACCCGCGGATGCATAGTCTACCTTGATGCAACCGGGGTCTCGCGTCCAAAGCAAAGCCGACACGTCACGGCGTGGCGTCGTGACGGAGGCTCCGTTCGCTATGTTTGGCACCGTGATATGCAGGGTTCAGTGGGACGGCAGCAATGCACCAACCCAGTGTCCATTGCAGGCAATCGAACTGATTAAAGAATCTACAGCGGCAGTGGAACGGGTGGTCTCGGGGGATTTCGACCCACTCTCACTGCTGCTCGCACGATTGACTCGCGAAAAGATTGTGGACCCACATTCGGATGTCTTGTACAGCTTGCGTACTGCGGCTGCGGACTTCCATCCGTACCAATTCCGACCAGTCATAAAACTCATTCGGGAAGACGCGGGCGGCATACTGATAGCGGACGAGGTCGGACTTGGTAAGACTATTGAAGCTGGGTACATCCTCAAGGAATTAAAGGCGCGTGACCGGTCAGGATTTAAGCGGGTACTGGTCGTCTGTCCGGCATCGCTTCGCGATAAGTGGAAGCAAGAGATGGCCCGTCGATTTGGGGAGCACTTTGACATCCTCGGGGCAGATGACCTCGAACGTCTCATCGATCGAATGACCGCGGGATCTGGAGACCAGACCTTCCAAGCAATCGTTTCATACGAGACATTACGGTCAAAGAGTTGTAAGGACCGCGTCGTGGAACTCGGTTTGATCGACCTCACGATCTGCGATGAAGCACACCACCTCCGCAATCCGGCAACCCTCATTTACCGTGTGGCAAAGCAACTTCGCGAAGCCACCAAGAACATCGTGCTACTCAGCGCGACTCCGATCCAGATGCACTCCGAAAACCTACGCGCTCTGCTTGCCCTAATTGCAAGCGACCGCGTGCAGGACGGTGATGGATTCCGGCGACAGATGGCTGCAAACCAAAAACTGATCCAAATCGAGAGACATATCTTGGCGGCACAGCCAGACGATGATGCAGCCGCATGCCAACTGCTCGACGAACTGAGACGCGGTTCACTGGTCGGCGTTCCAGAATCACATATTCGCTCTCTGCGCGAGCGGCTTCTGGGGATATCCACCGACGACAATGTGTCGGTCCGTGTCGATTTGGCGAGCGATATCCGAGATGCTGGACCGTTCTCTACGATCCTCACCCGGACTAGAAGGCGTGACGTTCGGCAGAATTTCAGCAAACGACGACCCATGATGGTTGATGTGGCGTTCACTACTGACGAACGAGTGGTGTTCGATTGGTGTCTCGCAGAATCCAGACGACGCTACGCTGAAGCAACCGATTCTATTGGTCGATTTGTGAGCGTAAATGTGCAGCGAAAGTTCTCCAGTTCGATTCGGGCGTTCTTGGGCGCGCTAGCAGAGGACATAGCTGATGAGTGCATAGAAGGAGCGGACGACTCCCCCTCTTCTTTTCATACTGCCACCCTGGTGATGCCCACAGAAGTTGCCCATTCAGCGCAGGCGCTACTTACAAATAATGTTGATACGAAATATGCGTGTCTCCGCAGTGCAATGCAGAGCCTGATCGAAGCGGACCCATCCGCAAAGTTTGTAATCTTCTCATTTTACAAGGGAACACTCGCTTATCTCAATAGACGTCTAACTAAAGATGGACTGCAAGTTGTCCAAATCGACGGCGATGTTCCATCACACCCTCAACGACCGTCAATGGATGAGCGGGGAAAACGGATCAGGCGGTTCCGCGAAGACGTCGACGTCCGGGTTCTACTATCGAGCGAAGTTGGCTCGGAGGGTCTGGACTTCCAAGACGTCTGCTATGTGGTGGTGAACTACGATCTTCCTTGGAACCCCATGCGAATTGAGCAGCGAATCGGACGCGTTGACCGCTACGGCCAAATGCGAGAAGCTGTGATTATTGTGAATTTCAAGGTTCGGGACACAATCGAAGATCGGGTGTACCACCAATTGCTAGAGCGGATCAACATCTTTCACGAGTCAATCGGCGACCTCGAAGAAATTCTCGGTGATGTTCAGCATGACGTCGAAGAACTAGTGATGCGCGCTGAAATCTCAGACGCACAGCGTACAAATTTCGCAGCGGATAGCGAGCGTATCGCCGCAACAATGGCAGCAATCGCCCGACAAGTTGGGGAATCACAAGAACTGCTTGTCGGACACGACGAATTCATTGATGCTGCTCTAAAGGATATTGAACAGAACGGTCGACGCGTACTGCCATCCGAATTGGCTAACTTTGTTGAGAGCGCACTTAGGTCGCAGGGGCTAGCAGTACTACCCGGGCACTTGCCTCGTCGAACAATTGCGCCTTCCGGACGCGCAATGGCCAACGTCATTCGCCGGCAACTTCGTCTACGGGACGAAACAGCAATGAACACCACCATCAGCATCGAAGCCGGACCATGTGCATTGCAGTACGAAGAACCCAAGGGTGAGAACTACGTCGACGTAACCCATCCGATTGTCACCGCCTGCGTCAAATTTTCAACTCAATCTACTACTGATGACTCAGTTTCTTTAGACCGGGAGTTTGCTGCTTCCGCAAATTGTCGTGTCCCGAATGCACCGAGTGGCGTATCAGCGATCGGTGTCTTTCGCCTGACAACAGTGACCACACGACGCTCAACACATGCGATCGAGTTCATTGTTTGCGGACCAGATGGAGGCTTGGTGCCCCGCCCCGTTGCTGAACTCATGCTTGATGCGCTTCGTCAAACGGGAGCTGATGCAGCAAGGACGGGTGATGCTCCGCGCCTATCTCTAGAACTGGTGAAATCGATCCACAAGGAGGTTGGCGAGCGGCTGCGAATTGCTGAAGAATCGGCGGAGTTGCGGCAGGTCCGAACTCGTGAACTTTCCTTCGCAAAGGACCGGGCAAAGTTGCTTCGTGTTCTTGAATCAACGCAAGTACAGATTGAAGGACCTGATTTCAAGAAATCAAGCAGCATTTATCAGCGACTCACGATAGCCAAGTTCCAGAAAGCGGAAGACGCGATCGCAGAACTGGATCGGTCACGCCACAAATCTGAGAATCCGCACATCGAGATTGACTGCATCGGTTACATAGCCGTAAGGAATGAACCATGAACCCGTTTGCAACCGTGGGCGTCGATGTTGGGACGTCGACAACAAAGGTCGTACTTGGGAACGCCACTGGAGACATGGACGCCATGCGGTACGTTCCCTTTAACGGCGCGTGTCGATGGCCTTCGGTCGTAGCAGTTCATACGTTGCGTGGCGACATCCATGTGTTCAATGAACCTGATTCAACGTTTTCACCGGCGAAGGTCCGTCGAAATCTCAAACTTGCCATCCTTCTGTCACCCGAACATCCAGAGTTGCGGGTGGTCGAAGACCATACGGGCTGGGGCCCTGACACGCTCTACTGTGCGATGGTGACATTTGCCCTCGCAAAGGCGCTTCACGAGCACGGACCATGTGACGACTTTGCCTGCTTCGTCGGTGCTCCGTTGAGGGACGTAGCAAATGACGGACGACGATTGAAATTTGGTCAGATCGGATACGCGGCGCGACAGTGCGCAGACAAGATCACCCAGCATGATTTGGAACACATGGTCGTCCCAGCATGGGTCGCAGAGTTGATCGCGGCGGAATTGGAGCGACCATCGAACGGATCTGCTGATGACGTTGTATTAGCTGAATCCCACGCCGCCGTTAGCGGAACAGCGCTCTCGACATACGCACTCAACGGTACAAACTGCGTCATCGATATGGGCGCTGGAACCACTGACATTGGCTGGTTTGCCCGCGGTAATGGAAGCACACTGAACTACTTTGGCGGCAACTCGTTCGATGTCGCCGGTGAACAACTGGACGACGCGCTACGATTTCACATTAGTCGCGACCATGGAACCCGCGTCTCACGTGCGGCGCTGTGGTCAGCAAAGTCAGCCTCCGTACCGTTCCGCGGAATCGTTGGCCCCGGCAGTGACTGGAGCATCTCTGCAGCAGACCTTTCGGGAATATGTAACTCGCATGCTGAATATCTCGCCAAGCTGATCAGGCGTTCCGCTTTGGATATGAATCTTGGTAAACGCCTGCGATTTCTCCTTGTAGGCGGAGCGACTCTCTTTCAACCGGTTCAAGACGCATTAATCGGTTCGCTACGGCGGCGATTCGAGCATGCAGAGTTCTTTTCCGTACCAGCCGTGCCGATTCCGCCGATCGGGCGACAAGAAGTCCCCACCGGTCTTGATGCGCCGATCTGGGTTGCGATGGGTCTCGCTCGAGGGATTCAGGCGACGGAAACATTTGTACGCCGTGAGCCGCCAAGCGCCAAGTCAGCACCGAGACCGATCTCATTGACCCGCCGTGTGCAATGTTCGTGCGGAGGTACCAATAGCGACTGCGCACGATGCGCTGGCCGGGGCGTAGTGACCTTCGGATCGACTGGAGACTACGAAGTTCGGTCAATTGATACTTTCGAGAGTCGTAACTTGTGGCGGACCTGCAATCTCTGCAATTGTCAGTTGGCACCAGAACTGCTGGATGAGCACACGAAGCGCTTTCACACACAGAAAACTGGACCGATACATCCGTCTGCACCTGCCGCGAATGTTGATGAATCCCAAACGATTATCGAGTGGATACAAAATCATGAAGCACGACATGGAATCGACACCTTGTGTGTTCAGCTGCTACAACTACTGGAACGACCCCCACTGACACCGAACGACGCACGCGAAAGGTTGCGTACATTACGACCGGCTGCGGCTGGCGTAAATGACAACATCGTGCATACACAGGCCGCCCGGACCATCCGAGCACTGATCTGGCAACGCGCAGGATGTCCCGAATCGGCAACGGCCGAGGCAGCGGCGCTGATTTGGCGGGATCTGCGCGACTATCTTGCTGCCGAAGGAATCAAAGCATGACTGATCCAGAAACAGAATTTAGCATCCCAGACAAACTTCTCCAGAGTCTGGCGGCATGGCGCGCAGGCGAGATCAAGTCGGACCGTGCGGAACAACTGGTACGCGAACAACTGGTAGATTTACCAATCACAAAAGCGAAAGGTACTCATGCGATCCTCGAAGGCGTTGCAAGGGTGCTCGTTGAAACAGCAATTGATGCCAACGTACCGCTTGGAAACATGACGAGGGTCTTTCGCTCAGTAGCGAAACGGTCGGCGACCAATACTCTCTGGCGCTGGGCTTTCATCGGGGCTGCCTACTCACCCGAATTGATTGACAAGGTAAAGCGAGACGATCGTTTAATGATTCTCAGTTCTGCCCTTATTGACACGTGGCCAATGCCTTCTAAAAAATCCACGTTGACCAAGGTAACGGGAACTGTAAATCCAAACCGCACTGCGTACGCCACACAATATGCCGTTACTGTCCTAAACACCTTAAGACACGCCGAGGCTGTGGCGCCCGCTAAAGGAAGCCTCGCCAACGCACTGGTTCAAGCAGCGTTGGCAATGGGTATCGCGCGCGGTACTGAGACAATGGTTGCAGGCTATCCAGTGGCTGTACCAATGGAATGCGAGATTCCAGAGCCCCTTTGCGTTGTAAGCGCACAGGCAAACCCGAATGCAACTGTGCAAGCAATCTCCAAACCGAGGTTTACCGAAGACGATTTCCACCGGCTGCGCAAGGAGTTAGAAGCAGCGAGACAGGACTTTCACGCGGAGGAAACACGTTCTCGCAGTGTCGCAGCGAAGTTGGAGGACACCGCGCACGATGTCGACCGTCTTCGAAACAACCTGCACGTCCGCGAAGCCGAAATTGCTGAATGCCGCGCGGAGCGCGATCGACTCGCTCACGCAGTTGAACGGTCTATTGAGTTGGAGCAAGAACTGCGCGAGCTTCGGACCAAGTTTGATTTGTTTCGTGGCGAAAGCCTCGAAGTGATCAAACAGACTCGAGCGCAATCCGAGGCCGCCGCGCTCGCCCGATGCAGACAACTCGCATCAGTACCCATATCGACGCTCCAACAGTTATCCTTATCGATTCCGGAAGACGCTCGTCAAGTGCTTAGCGCGTGCTTGGCACAGTTAGAAATCTCAATGCGCCAACCTGGGGAGGCCACTCATAATGCTATGCGGGATTGACTTTGGAACGCGCAATACAGCAATCGTCAAGGGGCAACGACGAGTCGTGGGAAGTGATAACAGTACGGTTCCCAGCTTCGTTGCATATTCACGCACCGGACTTCCGAGACGAATCGGTAATGCCGCAAAGGTATTGCTTGACAATCCGGGAGAATTTGCCGACTGGGACGTGCGGCGTTCATTCAAACTCCAACTCCCCGAATCTGATGGCTCCCCTAACTGTATAGCAACCTCCGTGACGGCTGACTTTTTAGGGGATGTCCTCCGCCTCCAGTCTGCTGGCCCAACACCCGTAACTGGCGCCGTCATGGCTATTCCGGTGGCATGGCCATCAGCGGCACGACGCGCCCTCCGTGTTGCCGCGGGGAGAGCGGGAATAGACCTCAAAGGGTTCGTTTCTGAATCTACGGCTGCTTTTGCATGGTACCGGACGCAATTCGGCGAACTCAAGGAGGTCGCGGTATTTGATTGGGGTGCAGGAACTCTTGATATCTCAGTTCTCCGCATCAGGGGCGGCAGCCATGGCACCGCTTCTATCGAGGAACTTCATTGCGCGAGTTCAGATTCCGCGGGGGACGTGGTGGATGGGCTGCTTGCGCAGCGCATTCACAAGGAACTGCAACGAATGGACCATGCGCTGCCGCCGTGGACCGAAATCGATCGTGACGAGCAGACACGGCTGTGTCATCAAGCTGAATGGGTGAAGATTGCCCTTTCTGATTCAACCATCGTTTCAATGCCTATTTCTTTGAATAAATATTGCGGAAAGCCGCGAGTGGTCACCATCTCTTCGAAAGAATTTGAGGATGTCATCCGGACGGTCATCGAAGGTGCTTTAGATGTGCTCTTCGCTGCCTTACTTCGAGCAGGCACAAGCGCACCTCGTCTCGACGCAGTACTCGTAGTCGGTGGATGCTCAAAGTTGCGGGGCTTTGGCGGACTGATGCGCGAACAATTCGGATCACGCCTGGCTATCTCACCTGATTCGGAGTGGGCAGTCGCCGAGGGGGCACAACAAATCGCCGAGGCCGGAGATGGCTGCTACGCCTGTGTTCAAGAGTTTTGTCTTGTGCTCAGCGACGGTCTCGCACTACCGCTCACTGCTCCCCGGGCTCCATTCGATGGTCGTTCCACTACTCATGTAGTTGGGAAAATCGATAGTGCAAACGTTGCGTCATTGGTGTTTGGTGAACGAGCGCAGGGAACCAGCGGTGATCCGCGAACGATTGGCGGGCTAGCGATCCCAAGTCAAGGCCTGCCAGGAGAGCCGATCGAGGTGTCGGCGACGCTCGATCCCGACCTGTTTCTTCGCATCCGCGCAGGAACGCTCCTAGGCAACGACCGCGACGTGCGTACTTTCGAGTACCCGAGTACACGATTCGAGTACCACCTTTAAGGAGCACAATGGAAACCCATTCAAACGTCCGTCTAATCTCGAACGTTCATGTCCGCCAACGGGGCGTAGAAGCACGCGACGATGTCGGATTTCGAAATGCAATATTTAGTAGAGATGGGTTGCTGCAACTCTTCCCAGAACTACTTCCAGGCCCCGCTGGCATAGACCAACAAATGCTGCGAATTATGTTATCCGCGAGCCAAACTGACTACTTCTCGATGTTGCCCTGCCCACTGTGCGGCCGGAAGGATTACTGGTATCGCCGCTCAGGAAACGGGCACCAGATAAGTCGCTGCATATGCATGTGCCAACGGGCGGACCACGCGGCGTCGAGAATGTGACCTACGTGGGCTCTTACCCCTTGCCTAATCCGGAGCGGCAGAAATGCACTCTAGTGCACGACGTTACGAGCCTTCACCCTACCCGACTTTCCCGGACGTGATTCGGTCTTAACCTCAACGGGACTAAAGTCCTGCGCCATCCTCATCGTTTCCCGCGCCGAACCCCGCTCGCCCCAGCCAGTGCCAACTTCACCGCTTTCGCCAAGTGGTACGCAAACTTCACAGGCACCGCATTGCCGACCATCTTGTACCCATCAATGATGCGCTCGTATTCAAACTTGTAATTGGGCGGAAACGTCTGAATACAGGCGCACTCCCGTACACTCATACGCCGGTACTTGACTTCAGACCCACGCTTGAAACGAAATTCATCCTTATCCACCTTCTCCATCTTGGGTGCAGATGGATGAATTGGAGCATGGCGTGCACCAGCTTGAATCGTGAAAGACGGCTGGTCCCATCCCCTAACACGGTTTCGAGACATGTAGATCGGACTGAAACTGCCATCTAAGAATTCGTGGTTTGGCACGTCCCCGTGGTCGACCCGCTTGTTCGGCGACCGGTTGCATCGAGGTTTAGGCATATTGTTGATGGCGTCACGCAATGTTGGCGCCCGTCCCACTGGCCCGGGGAATACAAATTCACACCCGAGGTCGCTCCGAATACCAACAATAATTACTCGATCTCGATCTTGAGGCACGCCAAAATTGCTAGCGCGCAACATGCGGTGAGCCACGCGGTATCCGAGCCCTTCAAATCGCTTGATAATCACATCAAACGCCGCCTTATGACGCGCCGACAGGATACCTGAGACATTTTCTGCAAGAAAAAATTTAGGGTTCACGTGCTCAAGGATCCGCTCGTACTCGGAAAAAAGTTGCCCTCGTTTGTCGTCAATTCCGCGATGAGCGCCAGCTTCGCTCCAACTCTGACATGGAGGTCCGCCAATCACACCGTCGGCTGGGGGAAGTGTGTCAACCTGAATATCCACAATGCTGCCAGTATTGAGGGGTACCCCTGTAAAGTTCGCTTTGTAGGTTGGCCAAACAGTCTTGTCGTACTCATTAGCGAAAACTGTCGTAAATCCTGCACGTTTAAACCCCAGGTCTAAGCCGCCCGCACCGGAAAAAAGAGATATGACTTTCATTGACAACAGAATAACCACGAAAATTTCTTAGTCAATACCCCAGATGGCTTCGCTCACTCTTATAGAACCTCAACGCCTCCTGTGCCCGGAGCGCCCTCAGGCTTCAACACCTAAAGCAAGACACTGAACATGAATTGACGCGGCACGCATTTTCGACCCTAACCGCAATCGATCTGCACTTGAACCAGATGGAATACAACGACTTTGCGCGTCATACCATTTGAGTCCGGCGCCACTTCCCAACGATATGGGTCCTCAGCAAGTTGGTACAAGCCAACGTAAGTAACTTCGATGCCCTCCGACTCAAACAGATGCACTGGCAACCCAAGAGTTTTGGAGCGAAGCAGTAAGTTGTTTGTACCGGACGATACGGCCTGGTCTCCGTTCGGACCCTGACCGGTGTAGTGGTACGCCCCATTCGCACGCCGACCCTCCCAAAAGTCGTAACCGAATTTCTTACTCTGTAGTGGGTTGCTGAACACCAGGATCGCCGATTTACTCAGGCACGAGGTAATACCCCACTGATGGGATCCTCCAACCAATTTATGCAATAGTTGACGCCTCAACTTTTCCCCAACGCGAATTGGCCACAAGTCGTGGGAGCTCCTCACTTGTAATCGCTCCCGCACATTGCCAAATGCAACTGGTCCCGAGGATGAAGGGAACTTCTTTCCATGTCCGCGACAACCTGAAGATCAGACTCGTATGAAACATTCCGTACATTGAGCGGAATGGGCGCATGGATTTTTGGAACAGCGTCGACATCAAAAAAACGCAAATTCTGTAAAGCATGGTCTTTGTCGAAACGAAATCTCGATTGATGTCTCCAATCCACTCCCACCGTCCTCACTACCAGTTCAACGAAGCCACGACGCAACCCCTCGCCGGGCAATTTTAAAAGTATGCGAGACACCATGTCAGCGCATGTGCAACCATCACTACTTGGATTCAATACAAATGAGGCTATCGATACTCGAAGCCCGCTCAATGACGCTAACTGCGCATGAGCAAACGTATGAATCCGAGGTCCCGTCGCGGTCTTTACCTCTATCCGTTCATGCCCGAGCGTAAAGTCATACCGATCATTTGTTGACGCATGCCAAGCCGAGACTGCTAATTCAACATTTGCTGCCTGATCGATCAAAAGTAGTTCACCCCACAGGCCTTGAGTCGATTTATGACCGTGCTGCGTTAGGACCCTGAAGAGTGCCACAAGATTCTCTATGAATTTTCTAACGGACTCTGGGTCAGCACTTACTCCCGTTTGGAACAGCATTCCAACAAGATCCAGAAACGTCTCTACAACCTGTGGATCACGACTTTTCGTAGCAATAACGGCGACAGTTTCGACGCGCGAGACCGTTGAACTTTGAACGTTGTAACGCCCGCGAGGTTTGATCCATATATTTTCAAGATCGTGTTCCGGCGCAAAGCCATCGGCGTCCGGCGGCAGTAACAACACAACGCCGTCGCGCATCACACCCAAGCGTGCCCATTCAAATCCGGGGATGCTCACCGCATTGACAGAGTCATCGATCGGATCCAATGCGTCGACCAGACAGTGGTACTGATCCAACAATATTTCTTTGAGCAAACTCATACCTGCTGGATCCAATTCTCTGCCCACTCACGCGCAGCGTCCGGAAGCCAAATTGCTATGTAAACGACGCTTGTTTCGTTAAGCGTCTGATCATCTGGTCCGTGATTGATGATGTGAATCTGGAGGCTGACTCGTGTTGAGTGTGCGCTTCTATCGCCACAGTAGTTTTCATTCGGACCTTGAAACAAATCAACACTATGAACTTGAGCTCCTATCGCACGGCGACGTCTCTTGGGAACCGCTCCATGTGCGATTACAAACACATCGACCTGGTCGTCTAGGCCGTGTACTGCTCCGTTACTCAGTACTTCATCGAGCGTCTCAAGCAAAACATCGAATCTATCTCGATCACGTAACTCCACTTTATATTCAGCAACAAGAAGGCGGAGCGCGTTGAGATCGCTTAACGCATGAAAGTGCTGAGTAAGTGGTTCCTTGCCGCGAAGAGTTGGATCTGCAAGCGCCAACGAAAGCGCACTGCGTGTGGGTGACTGGAACGAACCTTTCGCTGCCAGAAAGTCGTCGATAAGCAAAGAATTTTTGGATTTTGATTCAGCGCTAGCAAGCCAATACTTCTGCTCAACCCATCCTTCGGAAGCACGGAATCGTTTGATTTCTCTGCGAATGGCATTTCGGCGAGTTGGTCGAGCATCCGGATTTAGTCGTAGCCGAACCTTCCAGCCCTTCAATTGCTTGTTATTTGTGTCGTAGTCACTTAGATCCCGGCGAAGAAATTCTTCCTCCTCCACGTAGCCCTCGAATGCGCGCTTTACATCATCCCCAAGCCAAACACGAATCTCGTCAAACCACTTTCCGCAGTAACCAAAGAAACGCCCGCGCTGCTGGATCGTGTCCATTTGTCCTTGACCGCCACTGCGCAACATGTGGGTGACATGGAGCCGCGGGACCGTAAATCCAACCCCCAGCATTTCGCCGCCATTGAGAACGTTGTAGTTACTTAAATTGAAGTCGGGGTCACTCGTACCGTCTTTAGAACCGTCGACAAGCCAGATATGCATAGCCTGCAGCACCTTCGCCATCGGCTCAGCGAATAAATCATCAATTGGTGGCAAAGGCTGCTTTGCAGTCTGCTGAAGGTCCTCATATGCCGGCTGGAATTCATCCCGCTTCAACTCAACCCGATCAACCGACGTCGGCGGATCGTGCAGCAGATTGAGCCACGAAGCCTTAAGAGAAGTCAGCCAACTTTGGAAAACTTTGTGGACCTCGACCGACGAATCGGAATGAACCAGCATCGAGAATCGCTCAAACTCATGTGTACCGTCGGCCATTTTTTTGTAGTAGTTGTTTGCAGCGAGTAATAGAAACGTTGCAAACGCGCGCCGAAGAGAGGGCACACTCTCATCACCTTCACGGGCCCCCTTTGCCAGAGACTGTTCTGCCATCGAGATAGATCTGATTTTGCGCCCCTTCGGAGGCTCCAGGAACAATGCGCTACCCCCTACGTAGTCACGACCATGCCCGAGCAGCCGAACAAAGTCAGAGCGGAACTCGTCTTCGACTTCGCAGAGCAGATTGGCTTGAGGCGTAGCGGTGTACTGGAGCATTGAGTGGTGCGGTAGGAAACTGCGCATCTCGCCCATCAATTCATAGATGCGCGACTTTTCATCTACCGCACCAGCGACGTTTGGAGTGGCCATGTGACACTCATCATCGACAATAAGCGCTGAGATACCTCCCAACTGCGTCTTGTTTGGTCCTGCCAGCGCCCGTAAAAGTTCATTGAGATTACTCAGGTGACTCGTGGCTTTCATAACCACAATGATTGGCGTGGGTCCCACTGGCGGCTTGCCTTCACGGAGTGCTTGCGCATGGCTTAGCAGAAGATTCTGGACTTGCCGGACAGCAGGAGTCGGCCCAGATTTGGGGTTGATTACCTTGGTCCACCGATTGACTACGTCGGTCTCATTGAGATCCAGGTCTTTCTGCAGGCGCTGAGAGGTTTGATTCAATAGAATTTTGCTGACCCCGCCGACAACAATAATCAACTTATAGCCATTGTCATGGGCGAGCGCTGTTGCCGCAGTAAACGATGACGTCTTTCCGCTCTGAACATAGCCGAGAACGAGACCCGCATTTGTGCGAGGGTCTACCTTTGCTTTCGAGGGATCTACACAGGCGCTCAGGATCCGATGGGTCTCAACCTCAAGTCTCACTTGCTGGTCTCGCGGGAGACGCCCTATGTACCGATGGAACTCCTTGCCAAGTTTCGGGGCCCAAAGTGGGATCACACCAGCGGGTGGTACTGAACCTTCATTCATTGTTGTTACCGGCTTCCATATTTCCATTGTGTCATCTCATATAACATTGGTTTAGGCACTGCCTTCGAGAGCGTAGGTTCGAAGGAATTGATCGATATTGTTTCTTACATAAGTGGGAAATTTTGCTCCCGCACGTCGCGCTGCGATTTCCCCAAATCCGATCGCTGATGCCATAACTACCAGCAAGTTCTGCACCGCAAGATCGTCTGACCAATAGTTAACTACGAAGGGATGCTGCATCCCCAATGTGATGTGTAGCCTCAGGGGCTCGGACACATCACCTGTAATCGATTCTTCGATCTTGACGAACACGTCATCTCTACCACCATTGCCAAGCGATACAACCACCTCCCAAGACGACCCGTCGATCACAAGCGGGATCCTTCTCAGTGTTCGTAAACTTTCCAAGCTGGACGGCGAAGGCGCAACGGGTGACGGATATGGATCGGCAACCGTTGCCTCCGCAGGTGTGGCTATCACTTGCCTACCCGACACCGCAATCAACGCGCCGACGTCGGGATGTATGTCTTCCGGGTCGATCTTCGGCGCTCGATAATCGCGCGCCTGGCGAAGAATTTCTTCGCCTTCCCTCCGCAGGACAATAATAATCTCTTCGAGTGTCGCTTCATTATCCTGGAACTTGAATCCCATTTTGTCAACCGTGGGTTCATAGTCATCCATGAATAACTCAACGCATAGTCGACCCGTCTCAAAACTGTTTCCCGGTCCAAAAAGTTCAACCGGGCGATGATTTTCTCCAACGTTGCCAAGTATCAGCCGGTTATGCCAAAATAGATTCAGCGCGGTGTAACTTCTCTTCATTTTCTGCAGAAGGAAGATGCGGCCCTTAATGGTGCGCCCATCATCCATAGGCAATGCCACCTCTACATTCCATTCGCGCTCAGGCTGCGACCGGTCCCAGTGCGGAGGAGCTCTTAACACTGGATGCTGTTCGACTTGGAGCTCCTGACCATTCCACAGGATTTCGATCTCTCCCCCGCGCATGAACTCCCTATAAATGTTCGGGAGATATGACTTGATTTTGGCAACCGTCCTCGCCCCAGAGGGCGGATGAATAAGGTTCCTTAACGTGACAACGGTGTAATGTTCTTCGGATGGCACCGACCTGACCACAGGAATGAGGGCATCGGCTTTGCCCTCAATAATCGACTTCGTAGACCAATTTAAGCAACGCTCGACACTTTCACCAACAGCCGATGTACGAAGCGACCAGTCGCGCGCAAACCAGCAAGCCGCCGCCTTCATTCCGACACCGTAGCGTGATATGTATCTCAGATCGTCCGGGGGCTTCGCCAGTGCGAATGCGGATGAAAAGTGATTCTTATCGATTCCCGCGGCGTTGTCACGTATCTCAATGGTGCCCTGTTCGGCGTCGTAGTCAATCATTATCCGAAGTTTGAAGTTTGGTCCATTAAGCGCCTGTAGCGCAGCTTTATGCATTTGATAACTGGAAATAGAGTTATCCAGAAACTCCCCCAACGCAAGCCAAGGCTTATAGTTAAAGCTTGGGAACATTGCGTAGACGCCAACTCCGGGCGCAATGTTGACCGGCGATTCGTTGTTGCGTAGTGCCCTAGCACTCCGACTTGATGCAGTCTTAGCGCCTTTGCCTGCTCGACCTCTTCGAACTGACTTCTTTGATTTGCTTTTGGGTGCCATAAATATATCCGCCGTCCCAGTGTTTATTTCATCGTCAAGTGATTGTCACTGACGTCACCCCGGCGGCGAACCCGCAGTCTAGACCATGACCGCTTCACTTAAAAGACATGGTCTGCCGCCCTGGAACGCGTTCTAAACGCGCTTCCCCTGCCCAGTGCGGAAAATGCAGTTCGGGGAACCCGCGCCAAGCCCATGTCACGATGGTGCCGGCGTCTGCACCCCACCATTTGGCGGATACCGCAACACCACCATATGCGCCCCGCCAATCGCTGCCGTCGCGCGCGTCATATGCACCCCATACTTCGCACGTCTCGATGAGCCATCGGCGTTGCGCTGCCCCGCCTGCATTCGAGCTGTTAGTAACTTCGCACGCACAGCCTGCTCAATCTCCTCCGGCGATGTCACCTTCACAATCAGAAAGTGAGTGCAGTTGAATGAGCACTTTCGCCTGCGACTCGGAGCCCCGCGGGCAATACGCTCCTTCTCGTATTCGGATGTCGCACCCTTGAGAGCCGCGTGCCACGCCTTGAAAGATCCGTCCGTGTCATACACCGCGTCGCCCACTGCAATGATCCAACCGATCCCGCCGAAGTGGATAGCGCATGTGTCGACAGCCTCTACATCATTTAAGTAAACCCAACCATCACTGGGCTTTGTTGGATGTGCCTTGAAATCCCACGGCTCATCGTTCACGGCGTAGTCAATCGTGACATTACCGATCGTTGGGCCAACCCCGCCGCGCATCTTTGCGTCCAGGATCTGCTTAGCGCGATGTTCGAAGTACCAGCCGATCCACTCCATCTGCTTCCACTGATAGTCGTGTTTGCGCAGGTATTGGATGCACTTCTTGCCGTCCCAAACCCCAAGAAGTTCATCAGCCAGTGTCTTTGCGATTTGAATCGCCGTCCTCGTTTGTGATTGATCCATAGTCATCCCCGGATATTGAATTGTCAATCAAAGAGTGTCGCACCCGCTGCCACCGCAACCTTGCGGCGTTTCTTTACCGTCTTCACTGCTACCGGCGGCCAATCCCGCCGCATCAGCGCACGCGCTGCAAGCGTTACCACTCCAACATTCACGCCATTACCTAACTGCTTGTAGGCCGCGCGGTCTTCTACGCTCGCTTTGGAGAACGTATCGGTTGGAATCCCCTGTAATCGCGCCGCCTCCGGTGGCGTGAGCTTGCGGTACTCACCAAGTCCGCCGACCTTCGGCCCGACAATCGATGTCTGAGTGATTGCCACGAGTGCTGGTAGATACGTCGCGGGCTTCACGCGGATCCCGCTTGGCCTCATCTGCACCACCAGATCCTGAATGGTGCGCCCCTTGCGCCGCGGATGCGCCTTGCGCGCCTGCCATTCAAACGACTGGCGAGACCGCGGGAATTCGTGGACGGTGAGTTTGTCCGCTCCCCAACGCTTCTCAAGCCACGCGTCGATCACATCTCGATACTCGCGATAGAAGGCTGCATTCTTCTCGCGGAAGTTCTGCTCCCACTCTGGCATATCGACCGTCAACTTTGGCCGGACCGTGAACGCTTCCACCCAAATCGGAAATCCTGGCAGCGTGTCTGATGGAATTATCTTGACAAAGGCATCCCACGCATCAAGCCACGCGCGTTCACTTGGCCGCACGCGGTATTCGCTTACGTTTGGAATCTTCGAATCAGGCTGAAGAAGGTCCGCAACTTGCCACCCTTCCGGGTTCCAATCGGGGAAATACTTCCGATGAAGGAGCGGAAACGGCCTTTCAAGAATTGCCTTTGCGCCCACATACTCGCCAAGTATGAACACGCGATCTCGCACCTGCGGCGCCCCACCATGCTCAGGCGGAATGAGATGCGGCGAAAGAATCACCGGCTCATCACTGACGCGGTAACCAGTTTCGCGTAGCGATGTGATGATCGTCGCCCATGTGTCGCGGTGTCGGGGTCCGGTGAGGTTACGGACGTTCTCGAGCATCACGTACTTTGGACGCTTCGCTCGCAAGATCTCAAGAATGTCAAAAAACAGCGTGCCACGAGTCTGGTCACGCACCCCCAGTTGCGCCCCGGACTTTGAAAATGGCTGGCAAGGGAAGCCCGCACAAAGGACGTCATGATCAGGGACGAGGCGATCGATTTCCTTCGTAGTCCTACCCGAACCCTCGTCATCGATCGTCTCGCGCGTGATCGTGCGAATGTTTTCCACGAGGCGCTTCGCAGGCAGTCCGGGGAAACTTGATCGATACACCGTGCGACACAATGCATCGAGTTCACACGCCATGACACACTTACCGCCCAGCGATTCAAGCGCATGGTGGAAGCCGCCGATACCGGCGAAGAGGTCTATAAAAGTGAATCGCCCGGTGGGCATGAGATAAGTGTAGTCAGACAGCGCGTCATCGTGATTCAACGTGCACGTCAATCTAGAACCGTAGCCATCACTTGCTCAACCCACACCTCAACGGCCTCTGGGTTGGTGATCCCCTTACTTTGGAAGAGGCGAATGATGTCCCGCCCAGAAATCACCACCACCGGGTGTTGGTCAGCAATGATCTCGGTGTAGGCCTGCTTCGCCACAAAGCTCGTCGTTACAAGGACGCCAAATTGCCGATGCCGAAGTCTTGAAATGAGTCTCTTGGTGTGTTCGACGGTGACCCCGCTCTTTGAGGTCGGATTGAAGTGCTTCGCCTCAAGCGCGAACTCCACCTGATGCGCACCGCCAATGATTCCGCCAAGCGAAAGTTGCCCGATGGCATCGCGCCCGCCGTCGACCGACGCTCGCGTGACCTCTGCGGAGATATTTGGCTCTGCAAGCTTAAAGATGGCAACCGCGACAAACTCAAACGCCCGGTGACCGATCGACGTGTGTAACGCCTTGAGCATGTTCCACTCTTGAGTTGCGCCAGCCTTAGGAAGCTGCTCCTCACGAGTTCTTGGCTCAATCATGGGTCGAACTTGAAGCGGCTTGATGGCCCCCCGCTCTATCCAATCCATCCACGCCTTCGGGGCGCCCGGAGCGTCCGTGGCTCGGCTACCGCTGCAAATCCCATCAATCCACTGCCGTTCGATCACTGAGTCGGCTCCGGGTGCCGACGTGTCCAGAATTGAGAATGTGGCTCGGTAGTTCTGAAAGCGATTGTCTCCAGACATACGCCACACTGCTACAAGTGACTCCGATGCTGAGATCCCAGCCTCACCAGGAACCGCAAGACCCCGGAACTTCACTGCCCACCCTGGTGCCGCTCGAGCAAACACAAAGATGGGCGGAATCAACTTTCGACGTTGCAGCGGACCAGTCAGTGCTGCAAACATGTCGCGCAGAAGCTCATTCCCGCCGCGCTGAGTGTCGTGGAGGGCTTTACCAGGGTGCCGATTGTCACCGTAGTAGGTCAGGGTTCCGCGTTCAAGATTGAACTGATCCGGCCAGTCGGACTCCTTGCCGCTGCTGTAGATCACCAGTGCGCGACAATGTCCGAACCCGCCCTTACCGATCGGACGGAAACCGCCCTGATTTCCTGCGCCCTTGTGCTCCCCGACGCCCTTAAACATCTTGGCGATCGGGTCATCCGATACGTTTCCGGCCGATCCACCGGCATAGGTGGCATCGACGGCGAGCGGCGCGCTGAGAAGTTTCGCGAATGCGTAGATACGCCGGTGCGCCGGTGGCGCTGAGTACAGCCCGAATTCATTTGTATTAGTCAGACGATTCGCAGTTTCGGTCTGTACTTTCGGTGGCATGAGTGTCTTAATTCTAGCGAACGCGCTTCGGCGCAGGCCTATCTTGAGTTACATCCTTACACTGATTCCGCTATGCCGACCCCCCGCCCCCTCATCGCCACCACCCTCCTCTCCCTCTCGATGATCGCCGCGACCACCCTCAGCCCAAGTGCCGTGGATGACCCCTACCTCCGCCACGCCGCCCCGCTCGCCGCCGAACCCGCGGGCAACCCCACCAGCACCACCATCGTCCTCGACATGTCCAACATCGCCGACTCCCCCGCCCTCATGCAATGGGCCGGGGACGCCGGGAAAGTGTGCGCCGAGTGGTACCCCATCGTGTGCCGATTCCTTGCCACCGACGAGTGGACGCGGCCCAAAGAAATCGTCCTGGTGTTCCGCCGCGGGCTGAAGGTGCCAGCACTCACTGGTGGCAATCGCATGGAATTCGATGCGCAGTGGATCACTGACCACCCCGATGACTTCGGCATGGTCATCCACGAACTCACCCATGTCATCCAGGCATACCCGGCCGCGGGCGACAAGCCCGGATGGCTCGTGGAAGGCATCGCCGACTACATCCGGCTCTATAAGTACGAGCCCGAAGTGCCGCGCCCGCACATCGATCGCGCCACCGCCAAGTGGACCGATGGCTATCGAACCACCGCCGCATTCTTGGCATGGACGTGCGCCCGCTATGACCGCCGCCTCGTGCGCGTACTCGACAAGGCACTGCGCAACGGCTCGTACTCCGAAGCACTGTGGACACAAGTGACCGGCAAAAAGCTTGAAGAACTTTGGGCGGAGTTTGTGCAACAGTAAATCCAGCACACGAGCGTTCGGTTGCACACCCCACTCTCACCTCAGCGGTACACCTACCCCATGCTCATCCCCCACCGGTACCTCCGTCTCTTCGTCGACACCGCCGGTCTTTCGCACTTCGAAGAGTGCACACTGCCACTCGGCACGCGCAGCTTCGCGCCGCCGACCACGCCGCTTGAAGCATCCGACTTCATCCCAGCAACCGGATTCGTGGTGGTGCGCTTCGCCACCGACTGGTCCGGACCCTGGCACCCTTCGCCGTACCGACAATGGTTCTTCATGCTCGCCGGCTCGCTCACCATCACCGCCGGCAACGGCACCGAGCGCACCCTCTGCGCAGGCGACGTCATCCTCCTTGACGACATGGGCACCAAAGGCCACCTGACGCGCGTCAACGGGGGTCAGCAAGTGATGGCCGTGGGCGTGCGGGTGCCGGCTACCGAGTAACGCGCCCTTCATGGCGACCTGTCACCCATGTGCCCGGACGGCCCGCAGGCCTCCACATGTATTGGCTGAGTGTTTAACTCGTTGGGATTCGCTCGTTTACACATTTGGTTCCCGGGGCCGACGAAACGTTCTCGTTGCGATGAACGCAATCTGAGCGCACACCTAACACAACTTCGTGATGGTGACGCACTCCGCTTTGCGTTACTAAAAGAGGCGGGAGATTTCTCTTCTTGTCATCTTGTTCCACCACTCCCATTTCCCTTTGGAGCACCTCTATGAAACTGATTTCTCCGCTTGTTGTCACCACCGCATTGGTCGCACTGACACATGCAGCCTCTGGCGCTGTTGTTACTCAGTGGACCTTTAACTCCTCGAATGCAGCTCTCACGCTCACTCCCGACATCGGCGCCGGAACCGCTACGTATGTGGGTGGCACCGCTGCCAATGGCACAGGAATTGCAACCGGGTGGGTTGATGACACCACCGCCGTCTCGCCAGTTGTGAACAACCGATGGACCATGACGACATTCCCAACGGCAACCGTCGCAAGCGGTACCGCTGGCGCACAGTTTGTGGTCTCAACAGTTGGATATGAGGATGTTGTTGTGACGTTCGGTCTTCGAAACTCAAACACATCCAGCAAGTATGCCATGCTGCAATACTCAACCGACGGTACAAACTTCACAAACTTTGGTGACGTGATCACTGGCACTGGCGATGCTTGGACGTCCGTGTCACGCGATCTGTCGGCATTGACAACCGCTGACAACAACAGCACATTCGCCTTCCGTGTTGTTTCCGTGTTTGCCCCGGGCACTTCTGCATATGCAGCTGCGAAAAGCACTAGCACTTACGCCGCTTCCGGAACATATGGATTTGACTTGGTCACAGTGAGTGGCACCGCCATCCCAGCCCCTGGTGCAGTTTCACTGCTCGCGGTTGCTGCCTTGATGGCACGACGACGACGCTGAGTGTTTGCTTTCTTAACTCTGTAAGTTCCGACCGCCTCCATTTACGTGGGGGCGGTTGTCTATTGGGAACTCATCCCGGGTCCGCGTGCTGACCCGGGGGCATGCTTCGCTATACTTCGGAGCATGCTGCAGATCCGGGACCTGTTCATCGCTCTTTCGCTCGCCGGAGCCGTCGCGGGCTGCGCGAGACCCACTGCGCTCGACCCCCAAGGACGCGCCCTCGCGGTAATCAGCACCGAGAGCCCGCGCACGCGGACGGGGTTCGGTCCACCGCCCTACGGCTATTGGCGGATCGTGGGCGAGCCCATGACCGAGGACGCCTACGCGCTCGAGCCCACCACGGCGGCCGTCTCGACCATGGCCTGGACGTTCGTCGGCGGCAAGCCGGTGCGCAACGAGTACTGGTCCGGGAGCAACGATGCAGGCGGCCGCGTCGTCTCGATCGCCTGCCACCCGACGATCGCCTCGGTCGCATATGCGGCATCGGCCTCCGGAGGCATCTGGAAGACCACGGACTCCGGTGCCAACTGGACGCCGCTCACCGACGCCCAACCGTCGCTGAACCACGGCGCCGTTGAGATTGACCGCGCATTCCCCGAGACGATCTACGCGGGAACAGGCGAATACACCACCGGCTCGTCGGGCACCGGGCTGCTCCGCTCGCTCGACGGCGGCAGCACGTGGTCCTTGCTCTCGACGCAGTCCGGCACCGACTGCAGCGGGCTGGCAGTGGTGTCCGGTTCCGCCGCGACATCGCCTGCGGCGATCCATGCCACGGGATCGAGCGGCTACCGCCGCAGCACCAACGGCGGAACCACCTGGTCCACGCTGATTTCCTCGGA
This sequence comes from Phycisphaera mikurensis NBRC 102666, assembly GCA_945878575.1. Taxonomy (GTDB): domain Bacteria; phylum Planctomycetota; class Phycisphaerae; order Phycisphaerales; family SM1A02; genus UBA966. The sequence goes on from CAMDUB010000006.1 coordinate 38,465, forward strand.
CTGTTCGAGCCTGGCGGTGGACCCGACGAACTCCCAGCGAGTCTTCGTGGCCGTCGGCGGATCCGGGATCCGCCAGTCAATCAACGGCGGCCTGACATTCACCACGCTGACGGGAGGGCTCCCCACCTCGGGCTTCTCCCGAATCGTGCTGGCGATAGCGCGATCGAATCCGCAGGTGCTCTACGCCGCATTCGTGAACTTCTCCACCTCCGGTCTGCTGGGCATGTACCGGACGACGGACGGCGGCTCAACATGGACCCAGCTTGCCGGGACGCCTGACTTCCCGCGGCCCCAAGGCTGGTACGACCTCTCCATCGGCGTCGATCCCGCCAACCCCGACCACCTGTATTGCGGCGGGGTCTCGCCGGCCTACGCGACCGCCGGCGTCATCGAGTCCTTCAACGGCGGAGCGACCTGGACCGAGATCTCGAGCAGCGGCGGCCAGATCCACCCGGACCAGCACTGGATCGCGTTCGGCGCCGACGGAACCCCTTGGTTCGGTTGCGACGGCGGCGTGTGGCGCCGCACCGGCGCGCAGTGGATCAACTGCAACGCGACACTGGCCGCCATCCAGAACTACACCATCGCGCAGCACCCGCTCGATCCCAATCGGATGATGGGCGGTACCCAGGACAACGGAATGGCAGGCACGTCCAACGGCTCGCTGGCTTGGCCGCAGATCACCACTGGCGATGGTGGCTTCGGGGCCTATGACCCGGTGGCCCTCAACCGGCTCTACACCACCTACGTGTACCTACGCATCTACCGGGTCACCAACGGCTCGTCCACCAACATCTCGGGGCCCTGGTCCGGCGACCCGCGCGAGTGGATCGCACCGATGGTGATCGACCCAGGGAATGCGAACCGCCTAGTGGCGGGCACGAACCGGATCTGGATCACCGACAACGCGACATCAGGAACCACCTGGACCGCCGTCAGCACCACCGAGGTCTCCGACGGCGGAACGGTGACGGCGATCGAGGTCGTCCAGGGCCTCAGCAGCGTCATCTGGGTGGGGAACAGCGCCGGCGGCATCTTCCAGTCAACGGACGCCGGCACCACGTGGGTGCGTAGACGCGCCGCGGATGACACGTACATCTCGGCGATTGATGCGCGGCCGGGCAGCCCGAGCGTCGCGTTCGCGACTCGTTTGGCGTCGTCGGGGACACGCCTGCTCCGCACCGTGGATGGCTCGAACTGGACCGCCGCAAGCGGGTCGCTGCCGCAGGGCATCACGGCGAAGGCGCTCGCGGTCGACTGGGGACGACCGCTGCCCACGGTGTACATCGGCGCGGGCTCTGGGATTTACGCCACATTCGACGGCGCCGTGCGCTGGATCAAGGACGGTGTCGACCTTCCCAACGTCAACATTGGGCAACTCGAGGTCGACGCCCAGCGGCGCACCGTGATTGCCGGAACCTACGGCCGTGGCGCATGGCGCTCGGAGATGCCGAGTTTCGCCGACATCACCCTCGACGGCTCGGTCGCGGGCGCGGACCTCGGCGTCCTGCTCGGCGAGTGGGGCCCGTGCACGACCACCGGCTGGGGCTGCCGGTCCGACCTCAACCAGGACGGTACGGTCGACGGCGGAGACCTGGGGCTGCTGCTGGGCCAGTGGAATTGATAGGACTTCGCATTTCCAGTGTCGCGAGTGGGCGCCAGTGTGGCACATTGGCGAACTTCGCACTTGCCGGCCTCGCCGCTTGCCTTGCTCACGGCTGTACCGGCGAATCAACAACCGGTCTCGCGTTGCCCGACCTCGCGGCGCACCAGTGGAAGCACCGAGTGTTGATCATCGATACGCCGTCCATGCAGTCTGCCCCCTACCTGCAACAAGTCAGCGCCTTCGATGCCGCAGCGGCGGGTCTGAAGGAACGCGACCTGGAAGTCATCACCCAGACATCAGCGCCAGGGTTTCGGGTGCGCCTCGTTGGTAAAGACGGTGGAGTAAAGCTTGACCGCAGTACGCCGATGACGACCGACGAGCTCTTCACCATCATCGATGCGATGCCCATGAGGCAGGACGAAGTATCGAATCGCTAATGCATGCCTCGGCAGTTCCATGCGACATCCACGGCGACTTTGAAATCATTTGAATCGCGTTTGTCATTGCTGCTTCAGCGTGCTCGATCACAGTTTGAACCAGCAATCAAATCCCGCAGTCATAGTCCGGCATCAGATCGTCAAGCAACGGCTCGATGCGAACGGTGAACAGCCATGACGATCCCCTAAACTAGCAATTCCATCGCACTGGTGATGAGCAGGATCATTGAACTCTCAAGGAAGGTCGTCCGTTGACAACACTGATTGTTTCCGTCCTCGTAGCGCACGTACTCGCCATGCAGGCAGACCCACCAAACATGGGCGCCGCCAGCACGTCCCTACCTCGTGAATTTCATCTTGAATTCCTAGGTCAATCAATATCGGGTGTTGTTGACCAAAGTGGCAGCGAGATTGCCACGTATGACTTCCCCCGCAAGCGATTGATTGTCGTGAATAGTGCGGTTGGCTTGGATTTCATTGATGTGTCGAACCCGGCAAATCCACTGAAACTATCTTCGTTTCCCTGTGCTGGGACAAACTCGGTTGCAATCTATGGGGATCTGATTGCTATTGCTGTTGCGCCGAAGGTTCGTTCAATTCCCGGCGAGGTGGTCTTTATTGATCACACCGGACAGGAGTTGCGACGGATGACCGTGGGTGCAAACCCAGACATGGTGGTTTTTTCGCCGGATGGAAAGACTCTATTGGTTGCCAATGAGGGCGAGGCTGATGAGGAGAACAAAATTGATCCAGAAGGAACCGTTTCGGTCATAGATCTTGGTAATGGCGTGATGGCCGCAACCCTCCGCACCGCAGATTTTCGAGCGTTCAATACCGAGGCGGATGCCCTGAAAAAGCAGGGTGCTTGCCTATTCGTCCCAAATCACACCGTCGCCCAGCAACTAGAACCTGAATACATTGCGATGAGCAACGACGGACTGACTGCGTTTGTCACTTTGCAAGAAGCAAACGCCCTGGCGGTTGTAGATATTCCGTCGGCGCGAATCACCAGCGTGTTTGGGCTTGGGCTGAAAGACTTTTCAAAGAGCGGGCTTGACCCAAGTGACAAGGATGGCGGTATTCACATCAATCCATGGCCTGTTTTTGCCCTGCGCCAACCAGATGCGGTGCTTGCGTGGGAACAAGGCGGTGTGCAATGGTTGGCTACCGCTAACGAGGGTGAGCAGCGTGAGGGTGCAACATTGAGTGATTCAGTGAAGGCGGGCACTCTGACCCTCGATCGTGGCGTATTCGCAAAGGAGGGTTCTAACAACCCCGGGTGGGGTTGGGAGGATCTGGTGAAACCAGAGCACCTTGGTCGACTTGATGTGTGTGGCCCAATGGCAGATCTTGACGCCGATGGCGATGCTGACCGATTGGTGTGCTTTGGTGGTCGTGGGGTTACTGTTTGGAAATTCGTTGATGGCAAACTTCTTGAGGCCTGGGACTCTGGCTCAGATGTTGAGCGTATTGTTGCCGAACGAATGCCCGCGGTTTTCAATGCCGACAGCCGGAAGAATCCATCACCAGACCAACGCAGCAAAAGCAGGGGGCCCGAAGTTGAGGGGTTGACCACTGGCATCGTGGATGGTCGGCGCCTTTTGTTCGCGGGGCTTGAGCGGCCCGGTGGAGTTGTTACCTGGGACATCACGGATCCCACCCATCCAGTACCGCTCGATTATGCCAACCAACGAAACACAGATGCGCCGCTCAACATTGATAAAGACGCTGGGTTGGCAATAAAGAACGTCGCGGGTGTTGGTGACCTTGGTCCCGAGGGGCTTATGTTCTTGTCTGCAGACAAAAGCCCAAACGGCAGCCCGATGGTGGTCGTTTGTAATGAAATCAGCGGCACTACATCGTTGTGGCAAGTGAAGGTCGGACCAAAGAACACCAAGGGCAGTACCTTTCCTAAATGACTTGATGCGCCCTCTTTGATGTCCTCATGCTGTGGTTTCAACAGCAATCCATTCGCTAATCACTCGTCTGTCGCAGGACCAAGTGGATCCCAGATCACCTTTGGTGTGTTCCAGTCGCCGCTTGCGTAGGAAGTGTCACGGCTCCCCTGAGAGTTTGTCGTTGCTTCCTCGTTCAACATCCAGCCCACATGACCATCGGCAAACATCATGTGCCCACCCTTGAAGTGACGCGCCGCAAACCGCTTCCAGTCCGTGCGGTGTCGCTTGAGATCACGACCAAAGTGCGGATCGGTGGAAGGGAGTTCGTTTGGGTTGGCCCGCAACTCAAGCATGAGAACCGTCTTATCTGAGAAGCCAATCGTCGCGAGTCGCATGGTGTTGTTGGGAGAAAAGTCCGACAGGTTCCCATCGCGCAGCATGGTGTTGTTCAACTGGCTATTGGGCACGTAGTTGAAATAGAACTGCTGACGAACACCATTTGCACCAGGGGCGCCAAATCCCCATGGCTCTTCTGATGCTGGCTTAGCTGCTGGATCCAGAAACACCGACTCTGCATCGCCGCTCATCTCAACATTTCGTTGTTCTGAGAAGGCTTGCTCAGAAATCTCCTTGTAGGTGCGCTGGCCAACCATTGGCGGAATTGCATTGGCCCAGTAACTCGGCTGTGCGAGGTTGGTACCCATGTCGTTTGGCTCCTTTAAACCCTCCCAAGGAAGCCGTTCTTCATTCATTCCCGACCAAGCAATGACGCCGATTCCCCATTGCCGGAGGTTTGATTGACTCTTTGTGGCGCGAGCTGTGGCGCGCACCATCCCAAGGCCAGGTAGCAACAGTCCAATCAACAAACCAATGATTGAAATGGTGACCATGAGTTCGACAATAGTGAATGCACGGCGGTTGCCTAGATGCCTGTTGTTGTTTGATGTCTGCTTCATGTTGTGTTTCCTGATCTGATCCAAACTCATAGAAATCACGAATGGAGCTTGTGTCAATTCCAACTTCCAAGCAAGATGCCTAGGTCGGCACCATTGGTGGTTCCGTCCTGGTTTAGGTCTGTTGATCCAGGACTGTTCCATCCACCAAGCAAGACGCCCAGATCAGCACCATTCACAAGACCGTCATTGTTCAGGTCGCTTGGGTTAGAGACCGGTGCATCACAACCAGATGCCAGCAGTACAGCGAATGACTGTGTGACAACCGCATTGCTTGGACACAATTTCCATGTGTTGCCCCGACCAAAGGTGCTCGAATCACCCGAATCGTCAAACATAGACGATGCATCTACGTTGGCTGTTGGATCTTGGCGAAGCCGACACACATCTTCTGCGTTGATCTTTCCACCGTTATAGGAGGGGGATCCTTCACCCTGTCTAGCCATACGCACGGAGTTTGATTGATCGCGAATCTCAATAGACCAGTTGTCGTTTGATGTGGTGAAGTCACCAGACACATGACCCGCCTTCGTGCTGGTGGTCTGTGAAACAAGCGAGATGTCTCGGCTGTTCACGTTCACCCACCTGTCGCCAGTAGCGCTGTTGTATGAGAGATCCGTATCAAGACCACCAAGCGCGGTTGGACGCTCGATAATGGTCACAATCATGCCTGTGTGTAAATCGCCCCAAAAGGCTGCGTTTGAAAGCGTGATGACACCAGAGGATGTCGCCTCTGACCACGCCAGTTTCCAACCGCGCATGTCAAGGTGTTCCTCGATCACCACAAATTCAATCCAATTGCCGCCGTTGCCAAGGGCGCGCCCAAACTGCGAGTCTGAAGCAACGCCTGGTGGCACATTGACATCGGCGGTCGCTGTGCCGCCGCCAAGGTAACTGAGGCTGGAAACACCGTTGTACTCATTGAGTGCAATGGAATTGCAGGGCGCACAGATGTCCGCGCGGACTGGTGCACGAAGCGGCTCCATGTTCTGATAGGTCTTGCATCCGAAATTGGCTGCCGCATCGCTCTTCCAGCCATTGGGTGTCCCAAAGCTGGAATTGTTGGCATCCTGATAGTTCGCGAAGATGGTTGTCGAGGAACTTGGATCTGCCTCCAACTTGCCAACCTCGCGGCTGTTTACGCCCGTTCCGGACCATGATGGCTGGCCTTCGCCAACGAGGTCTATGACCACATCACCATTCTGTCGGACAATACGGCACCACCAATTGTCTTCGCTGATGTGCAGTGGATCACCAAGAGCAAGCTCGGCAGCAATGTTCGATGATGCAGATACCAAGGTTGTGTCGAACAAATTCGCGTTGATTGACCAGTCGCCAGCACAAGGATCGAATGATGTGTCTGAATCCAAGCCACCCTGCGCTGTTGTGGCCTGGATGACGGTGATGATGGTGCCAGCTCGTACATCCGCCCAGATTGCTGCTTGAGAAAGAGTGATTTCGCCTTGAGCGGACGACCCGTCGCCCCACCAAATGTCTGTGCCATTTCCAATTGGTGGCGCATCGGCTGCGGCAACACCCAACCCTGCAACCCATTGGATCTTCCAGCCACGCATGTCGACATGGTCATTGACCACCACTAGTTCAAGCCAGTCACCACCGTTTCCAATGACGCGACCAAAGAATGTGTCTGCATCGGTTCCACAAGTAACGCCACCTGGACCAGTGCACGCCGGTGTGTCCGCACTGTTCAGCCACTTGACATCATTGACCGCATTCCATTCATTCACAACAACATCGGCTGCATGGGTTTGTGTTGCCAGTGCAAGAACCAAGGAGGCGGCGGATTTTGATTTAAGGCGCATCTTGTAATGAATCCTTTGACTGTTCGATCACCAAGCTTTTCGACACGAGGGCATGATCATTCCCAATTGTTAGCGTTGTGTTTATGTTTCATGTTTTCAGCACCTATGGTTGTTCTTAGCCATTACTTAACAATCATATTGCGTGACTTTGCGGATGTGTGGGTTTCGTTCCCTCGGCACACACTCCCTCTGTTGTGCTTGGTAGCTCATTGACCGTTTCCCCCTTTCCCGGAGCACGCATCTTGACTGGAAGATGGACGACAATTCATTCGCTCTTGCGAATGCTGTGGCAATGAGTGGTATCGCTTCTATTGGTGCTGGCGAATCCGTGATCTTCCTTGAGTCAGCTGGTGGTGCTGCCATCAATTCATTCCGCACATTCTGGGGTGGACTGACGGGTGTCCACGTTAGTTACTACAGCGGTCTAGGTACTGGTCAAAGTTCGGGTGGTGACGCAGTCATCATCTTTGACTCATTTGGAACCGAGGCAACCCGTGTTTCGTTTGGTGCGGCTGTCTCGGGAAGCACGTTCTTCTGTGGATACAACAGTGCAATTGGTACTGTTGATCCTTCCTACAGCGGTGTGGTCAGCACTGTTGGAAAAATCGGAACTCAAGTAACTGTGACTAGTAGTGGAGATACTGAGTCCCTTGGCACCGCTATTGGTGTGCCAGCCCCAGGCGTGGTCGCGCTGCTCGGTCTTGCTGGACTGATCGTGGGCAAGCGTCGGCGCTGACTGACTCTTTCGGTACACATCTCGTGAGATATACCTTCGCCCAACAACCGGTCTCGCATTGCCCGACCTCGCGGCACACCAGTGGAAGCACCGCGTGTTGATCATCGACACGCCGTCCATGCAGGCCGCCCCCTACCTGCAACAAATCAGCGCGTTCGATGCCCATGAGGCAGGACGAAGTATCGAATCGCTGACGCACGCTTCGCGTCCTTCGAACACTGCGCCAACTGCGCGTACTTCGAGGTTGACAGGAACCCCTCGAATCCGTCCAGCATCCGGTTGATCACCAGGCGTTGGCGTTCGTTGACTGAGCCAACCTGGAGTAGCCTGAGTTTGGGACGATCAGATTGTGACTGTCCCATGTCGCCCTGTCCCATGTCAACACTCCGATCTCAAAGGCAGGTGCACAACCGTGGCAAGTAGCGAACCCCACCCAACCGAGCCGATTCACGCCGACCGATCGCTTACGCGCGATGTGCACGCTGGTCATCTCGGTTGCGCTCGTTGCATGCAGCCTTTGGGGGATCAGATCCCAAGTCGTTGTCCGGAATGCGGGGTCGCGCTTGACCCGGCCAACCCGCGAAGCGTGTGCGATCTTCGCAACCGACGGCATCGAGTCGAGCTCATGATGGCTCTCGCCACCGGAATCGTGGTTGCAGGGCTGCTGGCCTTCGGAGGGTGGTTCGGCTTGATGAAGCACAACCGATGGCTCCCGATCCTCAACTTGCTCGTTCCAATCGTCTGCCTGGCTGCTGGGCCCGCGGTCTTGTGCGCTCGGCTTCCGCGTGTCCGACTGGCGATCGCCTATGCGATCGGTAGCTGGAGTTTCTTAGGCTGGTATTTGCTCGCGATCGCGATCGACCAATTGCAGCAAGGAGTTTCGATCACTGGCCTGGAGCTCTCCTTTCGAAGCAGCTTGCTTGTGGGAGGCCCAGTGGTCGCCGTGACCACCGCCGTGGGCATCGGACTCGGAGGTTTGGTCCGAGCAATCGTCCGTTGGACTCAGCCGAAGGCGTGAAGACTTCGGCAGCAAACTCATAACGCGCGTCGGTCCCTTCACGCGGGAGAGTGCGGAAGGGGAAGATTTTCGGACGTAGCGCAGAAAGAACGGCGCTTTTAAAATTAAAAACGAAAATCTGAAAATCCATGATGGATGGGGGGGGGCAGATTGCGTTCTCGTAAGTGGCGCGGGCGTCATTCGACGTCTTCGTTTGACCCCTTCCCGAAAGGCCTTTCCCAATGATTATCTCGAAGTGTCCCTCAATGCGTACCGTCTTTGCATCCGTATCGTTTGCGCTGGTTGCTGCCGTATCTGCCAACGCAGACATGGTTGTATCGCAGCAGAACTTCAACAACCTCGCCCTTGGCGGCATCTCCACCGACGCCACCGGCAACACCGCTGGTTCGAGTGGCTGGTACACCTTCGGTAGCGTCGCGACCTACGCGCAGGTCGTTGCCGACCCGAATGCGGCCAACACCAACGGCACCGCTGCTCACAACGGCGGTCAGGTCCTCCAGACCCAGGCTGCTGCCACCGGCGGCTCGACGCGCTTCACCTGGAACGACGACGTCTACAACACCATGGGATCGAACCCGGTCGGCAACACGGTGTTCAGCATGACCTACGACTTCTACATGGGCGGCGTCAGCGCGACCAGCACCAACCGCTACGGGAACTACCTCTACGACTCGACTGGCACCAAGATCCTCGCCGGTTGCTCGATGCAGAACAGCACTGGGCAGTTCTACCTGCTCAGCAACTACAACAATGCTGGAACGATTGGCAACTTCAGCTTCAGCACCGGTACTTCGGGCATCCTTGCTCGCAACACGTGGTACACATTTCAGTACACGTTTAATTCGACGACTGGACGTATGACGGCGGGCTTCAAAGCCTACGGCGCTGCAACCTTCACGGATTTCTTCGTCGACGGCGCGGCTGCGGGTTCGGTCGCTGGCGAGTATGACCTGGTCGCTCAGGTCAACGGAGCGGCTGCGGGTACGAGCACCCTCGGCTTCTATGACAACATCAACGCCTGGACAGGGGCTCCAGTGCCAGCCCCAGGCGCGATCGCCTTGCTCGGTCTGGCTGGATTCATGAGTCGCCGTCGTCGCTGACTAGATGAGGCTCAAATAGCTTTGTTATTGACTAGCGCCCCGTCGTCAGACGGGGCGCTTTTTCACCCACTATGAAAATCTCAAAAAATGCATGATGGATGAGAGGCGGAGATTGCGTTCTTGTAAGAGCGGGTGTCATGCGACGCCTTCATATGTCCCCTTCCCGAGAGGTCCTTCCCAATGATCCGATCCTTACTTTCCGTTACGGTTTCAGCGTTTGTTGTTGGTAGTTTTTCAACTTCCGCGGATGCTGCGCAGGTCTGGGTGCGTTCGACGAACCTTGGCGGCGGTTTAACCGAGTCGTTTGTCTATGGTTCGCTTGCGCAAATGGCCTCCAACACGGGCGGTCAGAGCTTGGGTACCACAAGCACGATCAATTATCAGGATGGAATTTGGACTGACGGTAACCACGTCTATAAGACCACGCGTACCGATCTCACCGCGAACTACAACAACGCGTTCATCAAATACACCAGTCTCTCTAACTTGGCCGCGAACATTGGTGGCGAAACGCTCCTGTTCAATGGTCGGGGTATGTACTTCAATGAGGATGTCGTAGCCAGGACTGGAGATGGCGGCGGTGGCACCAATTGGTTCTTCCGAAGTAATGGTGGAGATGGGCTCGAGGACACGGGCAACCAAGATGGTTTCGCCGCGAATGAAGGCTTTAGCAATATGCTAAATAACAGCCCCTTCTTTACTAGTGGTTTCGCTGGCGGCCTTCAGAACGGCGCTAACAAGTACTGGGGTAATGCTGGAATCGCTAACAGCGCAGTGTGTTACAACTCAGTAGTCGTGAATGGTGTAGTAACAGCATTCCGAACCTACGCGAGAGGTAACGATATGTTTAACAACGATCCCAGCTCAACTCTCTCGAGTTTTGCTTACTCGGACTCGGACCGCTTCATGACGATTGATTCGTCAATGGTCCCAACTCCTGGCGCCATCGCACTACTCGCCATCGCTGGCGTGGGTGCCAAGGGCCGTCGTCGCGCCTGATCGCCACTCGTGCAATCGATTGGATTCACTCAAGTCTTATGAACGCCCCGGCCTTGCGCCGGGGCGTTCTCAATTGAAGACAACACGCCCGACAACTCCAGGTGAATCTGCTACTTTCACCTGCAATGACTGAGCATCCGAACAATCCACTTCAGGGAATGACTCTTGAAGCCATCCTGACCATCTTGGTCGAGCGTCATGGTTGGGAAACGTTGGCGCAGGGAATCAAAGTGCGCTGTTTCACAAGCGACCCAAGCATAAAATCAAGCCTCACTTTTTTGCGTAAGACTGAGTGGGCGCGCCAAAAAGTAGAGGCGTGGTACCTGTACGACTTGCGCAACGGTATTAAATAGATCGACGCACGTCATTGCGCCTGCACGGGGGGCTTGACTGGCTTGAACGCCATAATAATTCTGACTCTCGAAAATTGGCATAATTATTGGCGTGCAGAGTTCATCGGACTACAGTCATTCTGTAGTGCGTTTCGAGGCCAGGCCCGTCCACCATCTTCTTGTTGATTTCTATTTTGTTTCTCAGGAGCTGTCTTGAACACAGTGCATCCGTCAACAACCCGTTTCACTTGTGCTCTGACAATGCTGTTGGCATTTTCGTGCGTCGCTTCCGCGCAAGTTGAGCGGCAATTTGACGGCACGGTTGACTCCCAAATTGGCGTTATGCCACACGCTAATACCATTATGAAGCCACTTCCAGTTGGCATTGCCGGCGGGGGCAAAGACGAACTGAGAACTGGTTGCAATGGCTGTAACAAAGAAGCCATGTACAGAGCGTTCATCGCTTCAAAAGGTCAGCAAGACGAGGCCGTGCAAATGCTTGCGGACACGCCGAGCGACACAGACATTCTTGACAACAACTTTGATGTGACCATTGACCCCGCGGTGTCATTTATTTCTGGTAGCAACACCATGACGCTGGCGAGCACGGTGAACGGGTTGACGCAGTTCACCTTTCGCCTACGTAGCACCACTGCAACCATCACCAACGGATACACCATTTCAAGCGTGGTGATTAATGGTGTCACAACAGTGCCAGGCTCGGCCGTGACAAGCGTGGGCACCTATGGCCGCAGTGTCACGCTCGATCGCGCCTACAACATTGGCGAGCAATTCACGGTGAAGGTGAATTATTCCGGCACTCCGGTCAGCGTTGGCTTTGGCAGCTTTGTCATTGGTGCCACGGCCTTGAACAGCCTTCCCTTTGCGTGCAATCTTTCAGAGCCGTACTACTCCGCAAGTGTGTGGCCAGTGAAGGACGGCGACACTGGCCAGCCTGGCGACAACTCCGACAAGAGCACGGCGACCATTTCAATTACCGCGCCGAGCGCGTATAAAAGTGTTTCCAATGGTGTGCTGCAATCTGTTACGCCAGTGGCTGGGGGCAACAATAAAACCACGTGGCGCACGAATATTCCAACCGCGTCGTATTTATTCTGCTTCGGCATTCACGCCTACAACGTGTACGACTACACCTACAACTATCCGCTGGCCGGTGGTGGCACCGGCAGTATGCCGTTTCAGATAAATATTTCTCCGCCCAGTGATACTGCGAACAACCGCGCTGTTTGGAGTCAGTCCTTGCAAATGATGGAAACACTGCGCCCGCTGTTCGGCGTGTATCCATTTGTGTCAGAAAAATACGGCATTTATCAATTCACATTTGGCGGCGGCATGGAGCATCAAACCATGACCGGCATGGGTGGATTCAATGAAGGCGTAACAGTGCATGAACTTGGCCATCAATGGTGGGGGGACGATGTCACGTGCAAAACATGGAATGACATTTGGCTCAATGAGGGATTCGCCACGTACTCGGAAGCCCTTTGGTATGAACGCAAGCCTGGATCCACTGGTCTGCCCGCGTTGCACAACGCTATGGCGTCGCGTCGACCTGCAGCGGCGGCCTTGACGGGCACCACAAACGCAAGTGTGTATTGCTACAACGTTGCCAGTGCCAGCGCCATTTTCAGTAGTAGCACCTCTTACCGCAAAGGGGCGTGGGCTCTGCACACGCTGCGCAAATATGTTGGCGACGTGAAGTTCTTTCAAATCCTTGCCAATTATCGCGCGACGTATCAAGGCTCTGCGGCAACTACGCAACAATTCGTGGATATTGCCAGTGCAGTCTATGGATCTAGTTTGCAGGGGTACTTTGATTCATTCGTGTTTGGTCAAGGAGCGCCCGTGTACTCCTATGCAACTCAAGCGGTCACCATCAACGGCAAGACCTACCTCAAGTTGAATGTGCAGCAAACTCAAAACGTGCTCATGGGCAAGAACGGCAAATTTGTCACGCCGATTGATGTCAAAATCACAACCTCAAGTGGCGTAAGCACCGCGGTTATTTTGAATAACGAACGCGAGGAATCCTTTGTGATTCCAACCAATCGCTTGGCCACTGCCGTAGTGCTTGATGAGAGCAATTGGATTTTGAACAACGGGAAGACGAGTACGACGTATTTGGCCAGTGCGCCAAAGTTGCTTGAGGCTGTGCCCGCGCTTGGATCAAGCATGGAATGTTCGGGGTTGCCAACAACCGCGCAGTTGACCTTTAGTGAAAATATCGTGGCCACTGCCGCGCACTTCACAGTGGTTGGTCCTGCGGGCGCTATCACCCCAACATATTCCTACAACTCTGCCACCAACACGGTGTCACTTGGTCTTGGAACGCTTGAGATTGCGGGCACATACCAGGTCACGGTGTCGGATCTCATCACGGCCGGCGGCATTCGCCTTGACGGTGAAATTGCAAATGCAAGTGCCCCCGCAAGTCTTCCTTCAGGCGATGGTTTGCCGAACGGCGCGGCGGTGTACACATTTGCATTGACTTGCATTCGGTGTCCCGCTGATTTGAACGGTGATCATGAAGTGAATGCTGCGGATTTAGGCTTACTTCTTGCGCAATTTGGTGTATGTTCCGGGCCCTGCTCGGCGGATCTAAACGGAGATAATGTAGTGAACTCCGCCGACTTGGGAAAGCTGCTGAACGACTTTGGACCTTGTCCTTAAGAATCGCAATCACCATCGCATTGCCGCTGGTTGAGGGGCTGCCCGTAACACCGCCGCGCTTGATTGGCTTAGAGAAGGCGCGCTGCCTTGAACGGGATCTATTCGCAACGAAAATGTTCCGTTTGAGGGGTTCATTGCCATTCGTTTGGGCAAACATGACGCCTACGATCTTCACGCAATGAAAAACTACGTAATCGCAGGTGGTAGTTCCGGAATCGGAAAGGCCCTCACTGAACAGCTGCTTGCCGCGGGTCACCGCGTCTATGTCCTGGCGCGCGCCGCCCGGGGGTTGGAGCCGCACGCCAATCTCCAATTCATTGAGACGGATTTCAGCGTCGCCGCCCCGGTCATCCAAGGGTTACCTGAGGAGATTCACGGGCTCGCCTACTGCCCCGGAAGCATTCAACTTCAGCCGTTTCACCGAATGAAGGAAGACCTCTTTCTGAATGACTATCGAATCAATGTCCTGGGCGCAGTCCACCTCATTCAGGCCGCGTTACCCGCGCTGAAGAAGCCGGGACAATCATCCATCGTCTTGTTTAGTACGGTGGCAGTGCAAACCGGTATGCCCTTCCACGCTTCGATCGCTGCTGCAAAGGGAGCCGTTGAGGGCCTCACCCGGTCCTTGGCGGCGGAGTTTGCCACCGCGGGTATTCGGGTGAACGCCATTGCGCCATCACTGACGAACACGCCGCTTGCCGATCGACTGCTCAACAGTCCTGAGAAGTTGGACGCATCCAACAAGCGTCATCCGATCGGCCGCGTTGGTCAGCCCGCCGAAGTAGCGGCGTTGGCTGCACTGCTCCTAGGCGAGCATGGGTCGTGGATGACGGGCCAGGTGCTGCACCTGGATGGCGGCATGGGTCAGCTGAGACTGTTCGCGTGACCCAACGCATTTCCTGCGTAAAGTCCGATTAACCAATCAAAGGCGAGCCGCTATGCGAGGCGTAAAGAAAGAGAATTTACCACAGAAGATTTGCCTTTCCTGTGGGCGCCCATTCACGTGGCGTAAAAAATGGGAACGCGATTGGGATCAAGTGAAGTATTGCTCGGATCGCTGTCGATCATCAAAGCGCGGGAACTCCTGAATCATGCCTCAACGCATCCTGCTTTGGTACCGAAACGACTTGCGTGTCGCAGACCATGAAGCGCTGCACCAAGCCGTTCGTGCAGGTGCGCAGATTCTCCCGGTGTACGTCGATGGCGCTACCCCCGAGCGCTACGAACTGCCGGGGAATCCCACCATTCCTGGCTTTCGTCGGAAGTTCCGACTTGAATCGCTGCGTGCGCTCGATCAGCAGTGGCGTGATTGGAATAGTTCGCTGGTTGTCATGACCGGCGACCCAGCGGAAGTCATTCCGCAGCTTTGCGCCAAGTATCAGATCAATTCGGTGTGCCTGAATGCCGAGTCATCGCATGATGAGGCAGCGCAGTACAAGCAGGTTGCGCGGCAACTGCAGAGCGCGAACATTGCATGTAATGTCTTTCACGGCGCCCCGCTGATTCACCCAGACGATCTTCCGTTTGCACTGCGCGATCTCCCCGACATCTTCACCCAGTACCGCAAGATTGTTGAAGCTCGCCTCAATGTTCGCGCTTGCCTTCCAACGCCCGCCGCAGTGCAGGTGCTTCCGCATGACGAAGCGCCCTTTGCGCCGGTCTTTCCGGAAACAATTGCCGATGTTCGAAGCGCCCTGCCATTTCAGGGTGGTGAGCCGGCGGGTCAGGCACGGCTTCATGACTATGTGTGGAAGTCTGACCAACTTCGCATCTACAAAGAGACACGCAACGGACTGATCGGTACTGACTATTCATCCAAGTTCAGTGCGTGGCTTGCAGCCGGGTGCATTTCCCCGCGTCAGGTGTTCCACGAAGTGCGTCGCTACGAGAGCGAGCGCATCGCCAATGACAGCACCTATTGGATGATCTTTGAACTGCTGTGGCGCGATTACTTCCGCTTAGTCATGGAAAAATTCGGTACTGCCCTGTTCTCACTTGATGGGATTGCGCGTCGCAGAACGCCCCGCTCATGGGGCCGCAACAGCGCCGATTTCCAAGCGTGGGCGAGCGGCAACACCGGCAATCGGTTCATTGATGCCAACATGCGCGAGTTGCTATTGACCGGATTCATGAGTAACCGCGGCAGACAGAATGTAGCGAGCTACTTTGTTCATGAACTTGCTTTGGACTGGCGCCTAGGGGCTCAATACTTTGAGGAGGCCTTGGTGGATTACGACGTCTATTCCAATTGGGGCAATTGGGCATACTTAGCTGGTGTAGGTAACGATCCCCGCGAGAATCGCCGGTTTAACATCACCCGCCAATCGGACGTCTATGACCCCGCTGGCAGCTACCAAAAGCTTTGGCTTGATTGAGTTCACATAAGATGTTTCCCAGCGGGTCTTGCAGCACCGCGCAACACCTTGAGTAACCCATGACCAACGCATCTGATTCATACCTGCCTCCCAGTGATTCACAGCGACTGGTATTGCATAACGAAATACACACCCGCCCTTCAGCAACATTCAAACTTCCGGCGCTGGTGGTCTATGTTGCGGTGCTGAACGCCAAGGTAAGTATTGCCGATGAATGCCAGCACCTTCGCCTGTTAACCGGGCATGCACACTTGAGCGTTGAGCAGATGAAGGGCAATTTCTTGCAACTTCAATGCGATCACTTCAAGGTCATTTGGGAGCGTCATACCGAGTTCACTCGTTACACCATCATTCAATCACTGCCCGGCAACGCGCATTGGGGAAGTCAGTTGCCGGAACTGGCAATCCATGTGGCTACTGGCATTGATTGGCTGAAGAACATACCCGGCAAGACGATCACTGCCATCCAACTTGCCATGCTCAATGAGGGTATGGATGATCCGGACTCCATCTTCAAAGCCAAGCAATGGCTTGGGCATGGAACAGTCGTTGGCGGCACCTTGGGGCGCACAACGGGTGATCAACCCCATTCACATTTGATCACCAACTTACGAATTGGCGATGACGGATTTGTCCGCATGCTGGTGTTGACGTCTGCGGGAACTTCAGAGAATCGCGCTGGTCGCGTGGCCCAACGACTGCTTGAGCTGGAGACCTATCGAATCATGGCATTGCTGAGCTTGCCGATCGCAAAGCAGTTGTCCAGCAAACTCTTTGAGGCTGAAGCTCAATTGGTAGATATCACTGCGCGGATCGAGAAGAACTCGGATAGTGATGAGGTGTTACTCAACCAGCTTGCAAGCCTTGCCGCACAGGTGGAAAGCGCGACCGCTGAGCACAGCTATCGTTTCAGTGCAGCGCGTGCTTACGACGCGATTGTGCGCGAGCGCATCTCCGAGATGCGCGAAAAGCCATTGTCTGGCATTCAGACTATGGGTGAATACATACAACGCCGATTAGCGCCAGCAATCGCTACCGTCAATGCAACATCCGACCGATTGGAAGCCTTGGCGGAACGAGTGGCGCGCGCAAGTGCATTACTGCGAACACGGGTCGAAATTGCAGCCGAGGCGCACAATCAAGAGTTGCTTGAAAAGTTGACTCGTGGACAAGCGCTACAACTACAGCTGCAAACAACCGTTGAAGGTCTCTCCGTTGCAGCTATCACCTATTACGTGGTGAGCCTGCTCTATTACTTGACGAAAGCGGCAAAGGCCTATGGCATCAACCTGAACCCAGAAATGGTGGCAGGATTCAGTGCACCCGTGGTTCTGGTGTTCAGCTGGCTACTGATTCGGAAGATTCACCGCAATTTCCGCGGGATGTGACGCAGGCGCCATTCTTGCTCACCGCCTACCGGCGCGGGGTGTTCGTGTCGTACAGTTTCAACGCACGTGACCTCAGGCCCCGTTCCACACGTAGAGGTCAACGCTGCATACTTCTGTAAAGCCGAGCTTGACGCAGATTGGTGCGGACGTCTTGCGGTCGCCCTGAAGTACCGCGGCTTCTTTACCCATGGCGCGCGCATCGGCCACCCGTGCCGCCACCATCGCCGTGTAAATACCGTGCCCGCGATGAGCGTCCAGCGTGGCCGCGCCCTGCAGCACTGCCACGCCGCTGCCCTTCGGTGAGAACATGCTCGATACCGACACTGGTTCCTTCACACCTTCGACGAATGCCAGGTAGTGCGCTCCTCCCGATCCAGCCAACGGCAACGCGTCGTAGTAGATGGCCGTGAGCCGCTCGGGCATGGGGTACGCCACCGTGTACAGGCGGATGACGTCATCGCGATCCGCGGCGGTCGCTTTCCGCACGGTGACGCGCGGATTGGGCTTGAATTCTTTCGCCATATCGGTGAGCACCAAACCCGCTTGCTCAACCATGCGGGAGAACCCAGCGGCTTCTAACCGAGCGACCAGGTCAACGGGCGTGGACGACGGATTGAGCCACCAGCCAACCATGTGCCCGCGCTTGCCAAAGAACTCCTGCACCCGCGCGATCATGGCGTCGGCGTTCTCTTCCGTGAGCGTGGAAAGACCAACCATGTTGCCAAACGGATGTGACACGTCGGGGGTGGCATGCGCCTTGAGTCCCGGGAATGTGGGCACGTCCCACCGACCCGGCAACAGCGGGAATTCAAAGAGACTGTGCTCAAGGGCGTGCAGGATCGATGTTTGGTCTACGGGCATGTTGAGTGATCGTAGTAAATAGTCCTTCGCCGACAAGTTTCATATGATTTTCAATTCAGCATGCCCGCGGACACGATCACCAATATCTCCTGCTACCAGTTCGCCGAGCTCTCCGATCTCAAGGTGCTGCGTCAGCGTCTCTTGGAGCAATGCAAAGCCAATGAGCTCAAGGGGACGATCCTCCTGAGTACTGAGGGCATCAACATGTTCGTCGCTGGCCTCCGCGAGCACGTGGATGCGCTGGTCGCTGTGTTGCATGCCATTCCGGGACTGGAAGGCCTCAAGCCCAAGTACAGCGAGAGCGCCGAGCAGCCCTTTCGTCGCATGCTGGTGCGGATCAAGAAAGAGATCATTGCATTTGGGGTCGAAGGGATTGAGCCTGCCAAGTACACCTCGCCGCGTTTGGAGCCAAAGGTGCTCAAGCAATGGCTCGATGAAGGTCGCCCGGTCATTCTTTATGACACCCGTAACGACTATGAGGTGAAGCTGGGCACGTTCAAGGGGGCAGTGATCGCGGGTATTGATTCGTTCCGCGACTTTCCAGCGGCGGTCGCCAAATTGCCGCCGGAGATGAAGCACGCGCAAGTGGTGTCCTTCTGCACCGGCGGTATCCGCTGTGAGAAAGCCGCGCCGTTCCTGGAGCGTGAGGGCTTCGAACACGTCTGGCAACTTGAAGGCGGCATATTGAAATACTTTGAGGAATGCGGTAACTCGCATTACCAAGGCGAGCTGTTCGTATTTGATCAACGCGTGGGCGTTGACCCCGGCCTGCATGAGACGGCGTGGTCATTGTGTTTCGCGTGCCGGACGCCGCTCACCGCTGAGGAGAAGACCGATCAACGGTACGTGGAGAATGTGTCCTGCCAGTACTGCTTCAAGGCCACCGAAGAGCAGCAACGTCAGCAGATCGAAGCGCGCCACGCTGCCATTCGTGCCGCGGTGACGCCGCTACCTGGAAGCGTTCCGTATGACCAGGCGCGCCCGCTGAACGTGCCGGAAGCTTGCGATCGCGGCACGCTTCTTGACTGTTTGTGCACGGTCATGGCGCACATTTCGCGCGAGGAATGGCTGGCGGTGTGTGAGGCTGGCGGCATTGTTACCGATGATCACACGCCTGTTTCCGCGCAGCACATGGTGCGCGCTGGGGAGCGCTACCGGCACCTGAAGCCCGCGCAGTGTGAGCCCGATGTGAATGCGGACATTCGCGTGCTGTTTGAAGATGAAGCGATCATTGTCCTGAACAAGCCCGCGCCGCTCCCGGTACATGCGTGCGGACGGTTCAACCGCAACACGCTGCAATTCATCCTGAATACTGTGTGGCATCCGCTCCGACCGCGCAGCGTGCATCGGCTGGATGCAAACACTACTGGCGTCACTGTCCTGTGTAAGACGCGGCACTTTGCAAGTTTGGTGCAGCCGCAGTTTGAACATGGCGAAGTGGAGAAACACTATCTCGCCCGCGTGCAGGGACATCCGCCACACGATGAGTTCACCTGCGACGCACCCGTGAGTGTGGAAGCGGGCAAACTCGGCGGGCGCACGGTGGATGAAACTGGCCTGGAGGCCCACACGCAGTTCCGGGTACTTGCGCGTCATGCCGACGGCACCGCCCTACTTCTTGCCCGCCCCTTGACTGGCCGCACCAATCAGATCCGCATTCATCTTTGGCATCTTGGTTTCCCCATCGTCGGCGACGCGGCCTACCTCGCCGGCGGCGTGGTTGGAGAAACCCAAACCCTGGCCGTGGGCGACGCCCCGCTCTGCCTGCACGCGCAGCGGATCACGTTCATGCATCCGCTGACTAAAGAGCGCGTGACGTTTGAGGCGGAGCGGCCGGTGTGGGCGACTGTGTAAATCGTCCACTTGGTGGACGATATTCGTCCACTGAAGGGTTGATCAATATAAAAGTTGTTTCACGATTCCCGATTCGTCACGATCTCCACGATCTGCTGCTCGCGAGATTGAAACAGTCCACCCTGCCAGCTCAACAGCAGTCGATAGATCAAAACGACCACCGCGCATTGCAGAAGAGACAAAATCAAATAGACCGGAACTTGTTCGATCCATCCTTGGGACTTTATGAGTGCCTCGATTCCCAAGGGCAACAGCGTTGGTACCTGCGTTAAAGGAAACAGAATCCCGACCGTCAACATTTGCCGCAGCACGACGCTCATCTTCGGCTTCGAGTGGCTGAGCGATCCGGCGGCGATGTAGGCCGGGGCATAAATTGACGACAAATTCGCCAGCAAACAAAACAAAAGAAACATCGAGACGAACTGCGGAAACATGGCCAGGAAGTGATCGACCCGCATCGGGACGAAGACCTGCACGGCGACAAGTAGAACCAGGGCCATGCCCGCCACAACCGGAGCAAAGGCCAGATTTTTCCCCAGCAGGATGTCGCGGCGCGAAGCCGCGCTCAGCACAAAGATACGAAACCCACCGCGGTCGAAACCGAACTGGTTCGACATCAATTGCAGCACGCCGGCCAACACGACGAACATCGCCCCCACCCCAATCAGTGGCCGGATCCAGTCCGAAACGTTCTGTAGTCCGCTTCCGCGCAACAGCATCGTGCCGAAAAGAACCGCCATGATGAGGGGGCTCAGCAACATCATCTTTGCCTCGGGAGAGCGCAACAGCGAGCGTAAGCCCCCCAAAGCGATAGCCGCAACCGGCTCGGACAATCCAGGGATCCGCCGTTCCAGCAACAGCGTTCTCGTTTTCCCCAGGCCAGCCGGGGTCGCAGCGACCCTGGAGGATGGCTGGCTCCCGCGTGCGGTCGCTTGTCCCTGATACATTCCAACCGTGGTGCGGTAGGCACGCCACAGGCTGGCGGAACCAATCAGAGTCATCCCCAGAATCCCCAATAGGGCCGGGATCAAACGTCCTTCGGCGGCCCCCTTGACCCCCAGCGGCAGCCAGCCGATGGGAAGCACCAGGTTGGCAAGCAAGGCGGACTCTTCCACCTGCTCGGAGAGTTCGCTATCTGACTGCTTTGTCGCCAATTCGTCATGATCCACGAGTTCCTTTAGGCGGCGCGTGTACTCGTTGGCATCGAATTCATGCGCTTGAAACGCGCGATTCAACTCGTCCATTTCTTTGGCGAGCTGCCGCGACTGCTCGGCTTGGCTTGTCAAGAAGGGCGCGAAGTTCGAACTCAGCAGAGACGGCAATTGCGATCCCAGTACGAAAATCACGGTCACAGCCACCACGACCAATCGGCGACGGCGCGGGTTATTCATCAGTGAGGAGAGCCAGCCCTGAAACTGATACGTCAGCGCGGTGACCATCAGGAGAAACGCCGCCAGCGCCGGCAACACCGGAAGCAGCATCGCCCCCTTCACAAACACCAGTGCCAGTGAATAGCCGAACATCATCGGCACGAAAATAATCAGGCTGAGACGCAACAGCGAACTAAAATAGTTGATCAGGAACGCACTCTTCACCGAGACGGGAAGGTGCAGGAACTTGGAAAGCGACAACGGCTCGCTCCGCTGCAATTCCATGACTAGCCCGGTCATCCAAAAGACGAGAAAGGCTACGACCAAACCATCCCAAACGTACAGCAAGTGCATCGGCGTCCCCTTGGGAATCGCGTTCACACCCAGCGCAAAGCTGCCAATGAGCAACGGAACGGCCACGACTACCGCGCCAACGGCGATGACCATCATGAGGACGGCGTTGAAAGCCCCCGCGCGACGCCACTGGTTGACCATCATCCGCCAACGCAACCAGACGAAAGCCTGGAAGTGCTGCCAGTTCACGAGGCGGCCTCATCCAGCCAGTTGAGTTTGCGGGTCGATTCGGAATCAGCACCCGCTTGCTGGAGAAATCGGTCTTCGAGCGTCCCCCCCTGTCGAATCGTCGCCAGCGGCCCCTGCTCGACCAATTTTCCCTTGACGATGATTCCCACGTGCGTGCAGAGCCGCTCGACGATTTCCAGAACGTGCGACGTAAGAAACACGGTGGATCCGCGAGCCACGTAGCCTGACAAAAGATCCCGTATCACGCGCGAAGTCACGGCATCGACCCCCTCGAACGGTTCGTCAAGAAACAAGAGGTCGGGATTGGGGAGCAGCGCGGCGGCCATGGCCAGCTTCTTCTTCATTCCATGCGAGTATTCCAGCGTCAGTTTCTTTTCTACATCATCCAGCGCCAGCACCGAAAGCAGTTCCTCGGTGCGGTTGCGGATCGTATCGCGCGGCATGAGGTGAATGCGGCCGACGAACGTCAGATACTCGCGTGCCGTCAGGTTGTCGAAAAGAGCGAGATCTTCGGGAATGACTCCCATATGGCGTTTAGCGTCGAGCGACTCTTTTGGGTCGCGCATGTTTTTACCCAAGACGAGCATCCGACCGCCGGACGGAGCGAGCAGGCCGGTCAGCATTTTGATCGTCGTCGACTTGCCGGCACCGTTGGGGCCGAGGAAACCGTAAAACGTCCCCCGTTCGACTGCCAGGTCAATGCCGCCGACAGCGCAGAAATCGTTGAAATTCCGCGTCAATTGGTGGGTTTCAATCGCTAGATTCATGGTGTTTCCCGTTGGAGTTGCAAATCGGATAGATACGCATTGAGATGGTCATCAGGCGGGCTCAGCGACTGATCGCATTGAGTCTCAGGCGGAACCGCGAACCCAAGCTGGTAACTATTTTGACTGCGCGGCGTAGATGCGCGCCTCCTGCTCGGTGATCTTGCCGTCGGCGTTGGAGTCGCACAGGCGGACTGCCGAGTTCAAGGCGAAGGCCTCGGAATCCTTCTCCGTGCGATGGCTGTTGACGATGAGAGGGATGAAGAAAGTAGTGGTCTTCTCGTTGCGCTCACGCGACTCGGGCGACTTGGTGAAGGCCTCGTAGAAAATGCGTGCTGCGGCGTCGTTCTCGAACTCGACCTTTACGGGCTCGGTCTGGCGATAGACGGTTTCCCTACTGTTGATGCAGGCGGTCGAGGACGTGGCAACAAGGGCGAGGATGCTAAATCGGAGGAGAGCGACTTTCATGTCCCCGGTATACCCACACAGTGGGCGAAATGCATTCACCAAACAGGCGCTGATAGATAGGAATTCGCTTTCCAAGCGTCGTGGGCGCGACACAGCCGAGCCTAATTCTGGGGCGCGGGGGCATTTTTTTAAAATTTAGCGCAACATGGTTGACGCGGCTTGCGAATGCTGTACTATTACACTAGTACACATGAACACCATGCCACTCCCCTTCCTCATCAACCCCTCCGCGCCCGTGCCGATCTTCCAGCAGATCGCCGACGGGCTCCGCGCCGCGATCGGTCGGGGCGCATTCCCCGCCGGAAGCCTGCTGCCGAGCGTCCGGTCGATCGCCGAGGAACTCGGCGTCAACCCGAACACCGTGCACAAGGCGATCACTGAACTCGAGCGCGACGGCCTGGTGGTCGCCGAGCGAGGGCGCGGAATGGTCGTTCGCCCCGGCACCCGTTCGCAGGCCCGGGCCAGTGGCGACGAGGCCGTTGGCCAGCACCTTGAGGCTGCGGCGCGCCTGGCCGTGGTCGCCGGGGTGGCGGCGGATCGATTCGAGCAACTGGCCCGCCGCGCGCATGTGGCAGCCACCAAGCAAGGAGCACAGCTATGAACCATGAAACCGTACGTCCCCTCTTCACGCCCCTGCCCCTCGCGCTCCGCTGCAGCGGGCTGCGTGTCCGCTTCGGCCAGACGCAGGCGCTCGATGGCCTTGACCTGGAACTTGCCGCCGGTGACGCGCTCGGGATCGTCGGCCGCAACGGGGCCGGCAAGAGCACGCTCTTCCGGTGCCTCGTCGGTGCGGAGACGCCGGATGCGGGCACCATCGCGAGCATGCCCGCCATGGACCGCAGTTCGTTCCTCGCGAACACCGGCTTCGTGCCCGACCAGCTCGGCGCCTATGACTGGATGACCTGCGGGAGCGCGATCGACTTCGTCGCGCGCCTGCAGCCGGCCTTCGATCGTGAGTGGAGCGATCGACTGGTGCGCGCGCTCGCGATCGACCGCGCCGCGCGCGTCACCAACCTTTCCCGTGGCATGCAGGCGCGGCTCGCGTTCGTGCTCGGGCTCTCGCACCGCCCCGGGCTGGTGCTGCTCGACGAGCCGCTGCTCGGCGTCGACGTGGTCACGCACGACGTCGTGCTCGAGCTGCTCGCTGCGCTGCGGGCCGAGACGGGCTGCACGCTGCTGGTCGCCTCGCACCAGCTGGGGGACCTGGCGCGCCTCACCGATCGCGTGGCGTTCATGGACCGCGGGCGCATTCAGGGAATCGTCGAGACGGAGTCGCTGACGGGCGGCACCTGCCGACTGACCGTGCGCGGCGTTCCGGACACGTGGGAGCCGTCGGTGCCGCGGATCCTCGTCCGACGCCAGCCCGGCGCGGTGGTGGTGACCGTCGAGGGCGACGGGCACCCGATCGCCGAGGAATTCCGCCGCACCCATGCGGGCGCGGAGGTGGACGTCACCGTGCTTTCCATCAACGAGGCGTGTGCCGACCGCATGCGCGCCATGGAGGGGATCTGACATGAGCCTCAACACCAGCATCAACCCGATCGACGCATCGTCCGGCTCGGTGGCCGGTCCGAGCTCGTTCATCCGTTCACCTCGCATCTCGACGTGGGCGGTCATGCGCACGCTGCTTGTGAAGGACGTGCGCGCTGCGGCGCTGCCGCTTGCGATCGTGGTCATCTTCGCCGTCATCACTGCGGTGCACGCGCTCGTGTTCGCGTCCAATAGCGTGCGCCCCGCGTGGGCCGACCTGTTCGTGTCGGCACTGCAGGCCATCCAGACGGCAAGCGTGGTCGGCAGCGCCGTGCTGCCGGCGTGGGTCGCGGTCGAGCTCGCGTTCCTCGAGGCGAGCCCCGGGCGACGGAGCGTGCTGCCGGCGCTCCCACCGTCCCCCGCCCACGTGGTTGCTTCGAAAGCGCTCGTGCTGCTTGCATGCGTCGTGTTGCTGGCAGCGTCCGCTTGGTACGCGCAATGGGCCGGACACTGGATCTCGGCCGCGCGTGCCTATGCCTTGAACACGGGAATGACCACTCCGACGCCCTTCGTTGCGCACGTGGCGTTGTGGTGCTGGACGGTCTGCTCGGCGGTTGCGCTCGCCGGACTTGGTGCGCCAGCACTGGCCCGCGATCGCGCGGTCGGGTTCGTCGTCGCGATCGGCGTTCCCGGGGTGGTCGTCTTCGCATGCTGGGGCTTCGGTTTCGGCCTCGAAGGGTCCGCCGCCATCGCCGTTCTGGCGTGTGCCTGGCTCGCGTGGATCGCGCGCCGTGCGGTGTCAGGCGCGGAAGTCGGGGACATCGGCCGGATCCTTCGGCGAAGGCACGGCGGCAACGTGTCTGCCCATCGCAGCGGCAATGCGGCGGGCGCCGGACATGTGATGCGCACGCTGCTCCGCAAGGATGCCCGCGCCGTGGCGCCGGTCGTGGCCGCCGCGCTCGTGTTCGTTCTCGGATTCGCCGCCTTTGCTCTAGCGCTCCCAGCGTTCGGCGAGCGCGTCATGCAGCAATTCGGCATCGGCATCAGCGATCCGATCCTCCGTCGCCTGCAGGTGGCGGTGCCCGTTTCCATTCTCGCGCAGCTCGTGATGCCGGGCATCGCCGCGCTGGTGCTTGCCTACTGCGATGGCCGCGCCGCCGGTCGGCCGATGGCAGCGCTGCCCGTCGGCCGCGGCGTGCTGTCGGCCTCAAAGGTCCTGGTGTGCCTGGCGGTGCTCGCGCTGTTCTTCGGGATTTCGCTCGCGCTCGACGGTGCGTCGACCCGTGGCGGCACCGGCGGGGGTTGGTTTTCCACACAGCAACAGTTCCAGCTGTGGGAGTTCATGCTGCTGTGCGTCTCGGGTATCGCGTGGTGCCTTGCGCTGCCGGCTTTCTTCGGTGATCGGCGGGCCGGCGTGCTTGCGGCGGTGATCGGCGTGCCCGCCCTGTTCATGGCCTTCGGCTTCGCCATGCAGTGGATCAGCGAGGGGTGGTACGACCTGATCACGGTTCGCCTCCTCGGCGTACACCAGTGGCCGATGTCGATCGTGGCGCACCGGGGATCGTTCGCCCCGATGCTGCCGTTGGTACTTGCCTGGTTTGCCGCAGGCGCGGTGGCGGCCATCGTTGCAGTGCCAGTGTTCACTGCCTCCGCATCGGTCGCGCGTGTTCGTCGCCGCGCAGTGGTTGCCGTGGCGATCGCGGCGGCCATCACCACCGTCGGGGGCGCGCTCGCCTTCGTCCTTCCGCAGGTGCCTTTCGACGAGTACCAGCGCAACCTTCGATGGGAACGGGACGTGGAGAAGGCGGCGCGCGAGGAGAAGTTCGAGATCCTGCTGCAGGATGTCGTCGTTCGCGCGGGCTCGGTTCCCCGCGATCCGCCGCGGCTGTCCGAGCCGGGGGCCCGGTACGAGGAAACCGACGCCACATTCGTCTTGGAGGCCATCCTGCAGAAGGCACCGAGGGTCACTGGGCTGTTCCGGGTGATCGAGCCATCACGACCGGGCGGGCCGGCACGATTGTCGGAGGACGGCGGGATCGGGGCGTTGGACGGTCCGCGTGACTTCGCGCTTGCCATTCGCGCGGTGAAGGAGCCGACGGAGGCTGCACGCGAGTTCCGCCGCGTGGCCGACGACCCGCGGGTCGATGCCGGCATCCGCATCGCGGCCGCATCGTGGCTGGGGGCGGTTCCGGCCGCGATGACGGCCGCACGCATGCTGGTCGCTTCCGACACGAGGACCACCGAGCGGGCGTTCGCGATTGCGGTGCTCGCGGGGTTGCGCCATAGCCTGAAGCCCCAGGGCTCGACGTGGGAACCGGCCCCCGACCCGACGATGGGCCTCCAGCCGTTCGATGCGGGCTACAAGTGGTGCCGGCTCCGCTACGAAGCCATCAACGCGTTGATCAACCTCGAGCGCCTTGCCGGGCACGGTGCCGACCCGGGACGCGGGTTCCTGGCTGCGGGACTCGGGCTCGCGCCGGACTGCGCCGTGGACGAATCGGTCGTTCAGCGCGCCCGCGAACGGCTCGTGCATGGGACATCCGACCTGTGCATCGTGTTGCGCGCGCTCGGGAACTCGAGCGACGTGGTGTGGCCGCGGCACAACGACATGCGGCCGGACCAGAGCGAGGTCGAGTCCGCGTGCGAGTGTCTGCTGCGCGTCATTCCGTGAACCGCGTCGACATGCTCAGATCTCGTACCGCAGGCCCGCGTAGACGCCGGCGGAGTAGTTGGAGAAACCCGAGCCATCCCCGAATCCCGCGCGCCCCGTGCGCCTTTGAGATTCAACATTCTCTACTTCAGGTGCTTGATCTCGGTGTAAGCACCAGTGGTCTGCAGCGTGATGGTGAGTGACTCCGAGCCGCGGTTCTTCCAGTACCAGCCGTGCTGACCATTGAAGGCCGCCTCAATGATGCCTTCATCATTTGCCTTGGTTCCTTTGCCATAGCCGTGATAGTTGACATTGGCTTGTGCAGAATCACCGTGATTATCAAATTGAACTTTGCCATCGCTACTGAACCATTTGTAATTCACCTTTTCGCCTTTTTGAAGGCTCACCTTAATTTCAGTGCTTTGACCGGGAGCGAGCGTGACCTTCATCTCATCGCTGCGCTGCTGAACCGCGGCAGAAGGCGGCGCGGCCTGTGCGGCAGCTTCCGTCGCCGGCTTCTGGCGCGCACTCTCTTCAGCCAGGTCCATCTTTATCTTCCCCATATTGGTCAACCCGATGACATTGCCTATCCCAGTGGGATCAATTCCGTACTCGGCTGGCATCACCACGGTGACAAGCAACACAGCCGCAGTGGTGGCGGCAAGAATGGTGGACTTTAAAAGTTTCTTGCCCGAAGGGAGTTCTCTGTCGATCGGTATGTTTGTGTTGTACATGGAATGATTCCGTTGATGATCTGTTCACATACTCAGGAAACTATGTAGCCAGTGAGTTGGTATCCCATGAGCAAAAAGCCAAGCATCATCATGACTGCATTGGCGCTGTAGGCGTGCTGCATGAATCCTGTTGATTTACGCCAATAATTGATACCGATCAGAATGACCACCAATGCCAGAATCTGTCCAATCTCCACGCCCACATTGAATGAGATCAGGTTGATCAGCAACCCATCCGAAGACACTTGGTAATCCAGGATCTTGGTGGCAAGACCTAATCCATGGAATAGGCCAAAGATGAATGTTGCAGCCTTGGTGTTTGGCTGGAAGCCAAACCAACGTTGAAACGCACCCATATTGTCTAACGCTTTGTAGACCACCGAAAATCCAATGATCGCATCAATGAGATAAGCGCTGACGCTGATATGGAGTAGTACGCCAGCAAGCAGAGTCACAATGTGGCCAGCGGCAAACAGCGTGACATAAATCCCCACATCCTTGGCCCGATAGAGGAAGAAAATCACCCCAAAGAGAAACAACAAGTGGTCGTATCCGGTCATCATGTGTTTCGCCCCCAGGTAGATGAAGGGCATGATGTGAACGCCAGATATTTCCGAGATATACCCCTTGTCGCCATCAGTGACGCCGTGAGCAAAGGCATTCACTGGAAAGACAACGAGCAATCCGAAGAACGCGGCAACGGATAGAAGAATGTTCGTTTGTATCGCGCGCATGGCGCGGTTCACGCCTTGACAGTGATACTCAGACATGGTGTTTCGCTGGTTGCGAGGCAGACTGCGGCACACGGCGCACCAGTGCCAGACCGCCGACGAGGAGCACCACGATCCCGGCGGCGCCCCACAGCACGCGGTCCACCAGGTCGCGTGCAACGCGATCGACGCTGGCTGCAGCGGCGGGCAGGCGATCCGACTGCACCAACCCGCTGCTCGCGTCGATCAGCTTGCGCGCCTCGGCGGCGGATATGCCAGCCTCGCGGACAAGCGACTCAAGGTCTGCAATGGTGAGCGACTTGCCGTCCGATTGCGTGTTGTCAAACCGCGCCACGAGTCCGTCGATGGCGGCGATCACCTTCTGTAACTCCGTGGACAGTGCCCGTGCCTCTGCGATAGTTCCGCGCGCCTCCGCCAGCACCGGCGTGAGCGTGCGCTCCTGTTCAGAGAGGCTTGAGATGATTGCTTCTCGCTCCTTGGCTACGCCGCTAAGGATCGCCTCGCGCTGCGTAACTACCTGGTTTGAGATGCTCTGCGTGAGTCGCAGCGCGGTCATCTCCGCCTGCTGCCCCAAGACGTACGGATAGCGCGACGAATACCACAGCGCGCGTTCGCCAAGCAGGCGCGCATCGTCGACGGCGAGGGAGACCTCATTGAGTTCCGCCAGAAGCCCGCCTGCATCGGCGCGCTCCGCAAGCGTCAGCTGGTTGCGGTCGGAAGCAAAGTCCGCCAGGCGCACGAATGACACGATGGTTTGGTCCGGATGCCGCGCGATCCACGCGTCGATCAGCATGCGCAGACGTGCCAGCTCGTCAACTTTCAGGTGATCAGCTGCCTGTTCCCAAAGCGAATCGCGCGCCTTGGCCAGCTGCTTGACGCCGGCAAGACCGGACTGAAGCGGAATGCCAAAGCCCGCCCAGTGATGCTCGAGCGTCCACGTCTCAAGCGAGCAAAGCACCAGCATGTCCATGATGGCAACGCTTGGGTTCGGACCAACCGCCACATCGAGCGACGCACCCATGCCGTTGCGAAGGAAGGCCTGCGTGACCCACATGCACTCCATGTCGCTGCCGCATTCGCGCTGCATTTCGTAGGCCATGGCACCAAGCGCGGAGTTCCAGTCGTCCGACATACTCATCACCGCGGACTGCAGCGCGATCGCATGCGCAGTGTCCAGCGTGGCGATGCCCGGGTTGTTTGGCGTAACAGCGTGGCGGCCGCTGGCGACGCAGCCAGCAAGCGGAACGAACCACGCAATATTCAGGGCCACAGCAATGCAGCGCAAGCACCCAACATAGCCACTGCGAAGCGATAGTTCCATGTGTTAAGGGTAACACGCCAACCTGACCGACACATAGCACGCCCAATGGCAACCCTCGCCCACAAGTGCAAGCGCGCCGGGATCAGAGGTTGGGTTCCGCGTCAGGACGAGACGTTGCTGCGCTCGTACCAGCCCTTGGAGTTGTTGACGATGTACACGACCAACAGCATGACGGGCACTTCGATCAAGACGCCGACAACGGTAGCTAGTGCCGCCCCCGAGTTGAACCCAAACAGACTAATGGCGGCGGCGACTGCGAGTTCGAAGAAATTGGACGCCCCAATCAAGGCCGACGGACAGGCAACGTTGTGCTTCTCGCCCACCGCGCGGTTCAGCCAGTATGCCAATGCGGAATTGAAGAACACCTGAATCAGAATCGGTACCGCCAGCAGACCGATGACCAATGGCTGCTTCAAGATGGCTTCGCCCTGGAATGCAAACAGCAGCACCAACGTCAACAGCAAAGCAGCAATCGACCACGGGCCAATCCTGTCCATGGCTGCATCAAAGGCAGACTGCCCCTTGCGCATCAACGCTTTGCGCAGGATCTGCGCGATGATCACCGGTATGACGATGTACAGCGCCAGCGAGATCAGCAACGTGGCCCACGGCACCGTGATCGCTGACATACCGAGTAGCAATGCCACCAGTGGCGCAAATGCCACCAGCATGATGCTGTCATTCAGCGCCACTTGCGACAACGTAAACAGCGGGTCACCACCAGTCAAACGGCTCCACACAAACACCATGGCGGTGCAGGGAGCGGCCGCCAGCAAAATCAGCCCGGCGATGTAACTATCAATCTGATCAGGTGGCAGCAATGGTGCAAACCAGTGGCGAATGAACAGCCAGCCAAGAAACGCCATAGAAAATGGCTTCACCAACCAATTGATAAACAGCGTCACCCCAATGCCCTTGACGTGCTTGCGAACTTCCCCGAGCGCCGAGAAGTCCACCTTTACCAGCATCGGAATGATCATCACCCAGATCAGTACACCCACCGGCAAGTTGACTTGGGCAACCTCCATGCGACCAATCGCCTGAAACACATTGGGCAGAAATTGCCCCACCGCAATGCCCGCCACAATACATAAGAACACCCACACGGTGAGGTAGCGCTCAAAGACGCTCATGGGTGCAACCGGGGTCTGCTTGACGGACGTTTCGCATTGAACACTCATCATGGTCGTTCCTCTTCAACTGTTGGACAAAGCCCGCGCACTCGTTTGCAATGATGCAAGTGCCAGCATTTCTGGAGGCAATTGGCACAAGAGTTCAATGCGTCGTTTGAGGGCATGCATGGTGTGCCGAAAGGCTTGCAACTTCTCTGCATCCGTGCCGGTTCCCGATGATGGATCGGGGTAACCCCAATGCGCGGTGCATGGATGACCAGGCCACACCGGGCACACCTCATCGGCTGCATTGCCGCACACCGTGATGATCAAGTCCATGACGGGTGCATCACGCGATGCAAACACATCCCAGCTCTTGCTATGCAACCCTTCAATCGGAATGCCCGCCGCTTGGAGCACTTGAAGGCCCATGGGGTGTGGCCTTTGATGTTCCCGCGGGCTGCTGCCAGCTGAGTACGCTCGGAAACGACCGTTACCCAGTGCGTTGAGCAACGCCTCCGCCAAAATGCTGCGCGCGGAGTTGTGCGTGCAAAGAAAGAGGACGTTGAGCGGCTTTGAATCGGTTGACATGGCCATACGCGGACGACGCGCAAGCACGTAGCGCATGCACTGCGACGCGGCGGTTTCCTACGGTCAATGTAACAGGCGGATGTTCAGTCATCCACTGAAGTCCGCCTCAAAAGAGCGCGCAACGCTTGAGGCGGAGCTGCCGAAGTGGGCGGCTGTGTTTCCACAACCGGCGCCCCCCGGCACCGCCCCCGGCACCGGCGCTCCTACATGCTCTCAATACAGCAAATTACAGATTGAATCGACCCAGTTCCTTGTTCAACGCGACAATGGAGGTCTTCATCTGGTCGGCGGAGTTAGAGAACTCACCAAGCGATTGAATGGTGACTCTCACGTTGTCAGACAAGTTTGCCATGGCCTCACTGATTTGTTTCGCTCCCAAATTCTGGCTATTCATTCCTTGGCTAACAGTTCCAAATTGACTCTTCATCACTCCGACACTTTCAATGATGTTGGTCAGCGTGGACCCAATTGTTTCAACCTGCGTAACGCTGTTGTTCACTTGCGACGAGAATTTATCCATCTCCATCACGCCAGTCGATACCGCGCTTTGCATGTGCTTGACAGTGTTCTGAATATCCAAAGTAGCCGCCGCCGTCTGATCGGCAAGACGTCGAATTTCACGGGCAACCACCAGAAATCCACGGCCATGTTCACCGGCCTTCTCAGCTTCAAGCGCCGCATTCACACTGAGCAAATTGGCTTGATCCGCAACCTTGGTAATGGTCCGCACCACGCCGGTGATGTCCTGGGTCTTGACGTTGATGTGTTCCAACTTGTCGGAAATGGAAACGCTTTGATTTGCAAGATTCTGCATCACGGATTTCATTTCCACCAATCCAGTTCGACTGGCAGCAGCGACTACCGCTGAGCTCTGCGCCACACCTTCAGCCACGCCCATGGTGTTCATCAATTCTGATCCCGTCACCGTGATTTCGCGCACCGCTGCTGCAATTTGGGCTGTGGAAGCACCGAAATGATGAATGGTGGTCTCTTGTTGCTTGCTGGTTGCATACATTTCAACTGCAGTGCCAGCGAGTGAATCAGTGGCGTGCTTTACGCCATCCATCATGGATGCAACCTGATAAACGCCTCTCATCATGAACGCGCCGACGATTGCAACAATGGCCAGAACCGCACCGGATACCAAGAGCCCAGTGGACTTCCCCTGCTCCACGGCTTCTTGCGATTGCTTTTCATGAACTACTACCAGCTCTTGCGCAATCGCAACCGCTTTCAGAATGGATTCTCGGTGAGCTTGATAGAGCGGATTCAATTGCTCATTCGAGATTTTGATTGCAGTCGCATAGTCCTCGTTATCAATGGCTGTCCGCCAATCACCATGAACGATTTTGAAAAAACTTTCAGCGCTCTCAAACGCATTTTCCAGCAATGCACGGGCAAGAGCGCCTTCTGCGCCAGGAGCATTGACCGAAAGTCTTTGACTCCATATGGCGTGGCTGTCTCTGTATTTCGATTCCAAATCTTTCAGTTCTCGTAAATACTCCTTTACGACGTCCGGTGACTTTACTCCATTGGTTTGGCGCACCACCAGGTATGGCTCAACAATGAATAGATTCGGCGGAAGAATTTCGCTGATGAGATCCTTGTCGCGCGCCAGCAAGTTGTAGATCGGGCCATTCACCATGACCTTGGCAACAATGCTTTGGTCAGTCCAAAACATCGTGGCAAATCCAAGCACCACAAGAACCCCAATGAGCGCGAACTTTCTTTGAAATGTCATATTAAATGAATACTAACACGGGACAATTATTCCGGATTAAATGAATCGCTCGGGCGACCGCGAATGGCCTGGCTCCGTGGCCCCCAGCCCGACGCGCGCGGCGGCGGCGAGGAAGCTCCGTTCACAAGCATTGCCGCAGTAATGATGCGGCGCAAGGAGCGCAACCCGGTTACGCGATGGCGACCCAAAGCACAAATGCGTTCAGGATCAATAGCACGATCGCAGGAAGGGTCCGGACCAGCGAGTCTCCGATACGGATGCGCGTGGCAATACCCAGCAGCATGGTGAGCATGAGACCAGCGGCGGCCAAAACAAGCACGGGGCGGTTGAAATAGCCCACTAGCAGTCCGAGCGCCCCCAAGCACTCCAATATGCCAACCAAGATACGAAACCGAGCAAGTCCATAGCGCTCAAACTCCACTTTCATGTGCGATGTGGAGAGGCAGACGATCCCATAGAAGAGGAACGCGATGGCGGAGAGTGCGCGGGCGATTTCGAAGGCGGTCTGCATCGGGGGGATGAAGGGACCATCGTACGCCCAACGAGAACTCCGGTCGCCGTATATCCTGATGAAATGATGCCCCTCATCGGATCCATTCTCCAAGTCATCGTCGGCCTCGGTCTCTTAAATGTATGGCTGCTGCGTCGGGGGAGTACCACCTCCTACCGCGGAGGCGAGGCAAAGAACCTGAAGGAAGAGTTCGCAACCTATGGCCTACCTGCTTCGATGTTCTACATCGTCGGTGGCCTGAAGATCATCTGCGGCGTGCTGCTATTGGTGGGACTGTGGTATCAGCCAGTCGTGCTGCCAGCGGCGGCAGTGGTGGTCGTACTCATGTTCGGTGCAGTTGTCATGCACAACAAGGTGGGCGATGCCGGAGTGAAGTTTATTCCGGCAACGCTGATGCTGGCCATGAGCGGTGCAATCTGCGTGATTGCTCGCTTGTAACAGCGATCGCGCCGCTGCGTTCAGTCCGCGGAAGGCGCCAGCAGGCGGCGAAGGTCGCGCGGCTTCAACACCACACCGAGATTCAACACGAGCATTCCAATTGCAAGTGGGATGCCCCGCGGGAACATCGTCACGTTGAACGCGACGATTCCGATGGTGATCGGCAATTGCATCAGGCCCGCCGCGAAACGCGTGCGTGGCAGGAGCAGCAGGATGCCAAGCACCAAGTGCCCCACCGCCAGCCAGTCCATCAGGCCGCCGTCACGGATCAGTTCCCACATCTGTGCGCCACGCGTGCCGTCACTCATCGGCGGCTTGGCCCACTTGAAGACATGGTTGGCCGCGGAACCGATCAAGGGAACCGATAGGAGAACGGCGCTGACTGCTTGAAGGTGTCGTCTGATGGCGGGCATAGCGAATTTTCTGCGATCACTGACCATACCACGCACATCGCCGCTTGGAATCTCGCGCGAAGCGGATAAACCAAGCAATCGCACGTACCCACCGCCCTGTTACGATAAACCCAGATAAATCTGAGTTACTTTTTACATGCTAACTCAACTTCCAAAATGAACAGCATGAATACAACTCAGGACATCAAGGCGTTCTTTTCTTATCCCCGACAAGACGTCGTCGCGGGGATTGTTGTATTTCTTGTGGCATTACCGCTGTGTCTTGGTATTGCCATCGCAAGCGGCGTGTCGCCGATCACTGGACTCGTGGCTGGAATTGTGGGCGGCATCATTGTTCCGCTGGTGAGTCGTTCACCACTCTCTGTATCCGGTCCAGCTGCGGGGCTCATTTCCATCGTCCTGATGGAAATTGACCGTCTTGGATCAATTGAACGCTTCCTGAGCGCCGTGATCTTGGCCGGCGCCATCCAATTTCTCTTTGGCGTCTGTCGCACTGGAAAGTACGCCGCACTTGTTCCATCATCGGTGATCAAAGGCATGCTCGCCGCCATCGGCATCACCATTATCCTCAAGCAGCTTCCAGTGGCACTTGGTGTTACGGGTGGTCTTGGCGACATCAGTGCCGGATTTGCCATGGGGCCGACCATCATCACGGCGATTTCGCTGATCATTCTGTACGGTTGGAAGCGCACACCGCTTGCCAAGTTTGCACTACTGTCGCCCGCACTTGTACTGGTTGTGCTCTCCAGCTTGCTTGCGCTGATGTTCCGCAATGTGCCTTCGCTGGCGCTCACGCCAACTCAATTTGTAGATGTGCCACTCGGTGGATTTTCAGCGCTTGCAAGCGCTCTTCCGCGCCCGGAGTTTGGCGCGTTCATGGACAAAGATGTTTGGATTGTGGCAGTCACCATTGCCATCGTGGCAAGTATTGAAACGCTTCTCTCACTACAGGCAATTGATCGACTTGATCCCCTACAGCGGCACAGTCCACCAAATCGTGAACTGTTAGCGCAAGGAATTGCGAATGCGCTTTCTGGATTTTTAGGCGGCCTGCCAGTGACCTCGGTGATCGTTCGCTCGGGCGCAAATGTTTCTGCTGGAGGCCGCGAGCGCCTCTCCGCGTTTGTGCATGGATTGCTTCTGTTGTTTGCAGTTGTCTTTGCAGGCACCGTACTCAACGCAATACCACTCGCTTGCCTCGCCGCGGTCCTGATTCAGGTGGGACTCAACCTTGCAAAGCCATCGCTGTTTCGGATGCAGGCAAAGTTGGGCGCCATGCAATTCTTGCCGTTTGCAATCACCATTGCGGCAGTGTTGGGTCTTGACCTACTCAAGGGCGTCATTGTGGGAACAGTCATGGGCGTCATGTTTGTGCTTCACCAAAACTCCAAGAGCGTCATTGTGATCACGCGCGGCGACAACGGCGTCGTGCAAATGAAATTCCGCCGCGACGGTACTTTCCTTTCCAAGCCGAAAATTTCTGCGGCGCTTGAAAGCATCCAAGATGACTCGACGTTGGAGATCGTTGCAACCGGGGAGTTCCTTGACCACGATGTAAAGGAATTGTTGACAACCTTTATTAGTGGCGCGCATGCGCGACGCATTACCGTGCGTTTGGTGGGTGTTGACCTTGCGGGCGCAACGGTTGGGGGCGGACACTAAAGCCTGATGCACAATTCCAACTCTATTGATGAAGATGCTATTGACGCAGCCATAACCCGGGCGTACGGGATCCTGCCAGATCAAGGGCCGATTGGCGTATTCATTCATCACAACACACTTCACTCCTACCAACATCTTCCCTTTCATCGCGCCATTCAAGAGGGCGCCGCCCGTCTTGGTGCACACGCCTATATGGCACTTGAACGCTTCCATGCCGCATGGAAAAGCGGGCGGATTGAAGAGATCGATCTTGACGAAGCACTTGATGATTTACCGAGTGCGGATGAAACGCTGCAGCTTCCACTTGGTCTTTCGCGCCGTCAACTTCGCCGCGCACTACTGGTGGAACACATCGATGATCAAGATGCTGCGGGATTGCTGTGGCGAATTCGCAACGGTCCGTCTCCGGTAGCGGCTGATATGCCGCTGTGGGAAGCCGCTTTGGAACGCGTGACACGCGGGCCACTTCCGACAACCAAGATCGCGTCCCCACCGCTTCGGCATCGTGACGCATTGATCGCTTGCGGTGCGCGCGATCCGGACATTGCAGTGACGCATGAACTCACCTCGCTCTGTTCAAGTTTTTTAGATCAGGGGCAAGCCGGTATCGCACTACCCAATCGCTCTGAAGGTTTCTTGATGGCGGTGTCGCTGCTCTTTGCTTCGGGCGCTTCCGTTCCTCGTCTTTGCCGTGGTGCGGAGGATGACTTCCGCCGAATCGCCATTGAACGAACACCTGCCAAGATCGTCATTGCCGCCGCACTTGACGCGCTTGGTGTTCCCGAAGATGAACGCAAGGAGTATGTGATTGCCACCGCGCTCGCCCTACCTGGATGGGCGGGAATGTTCTCTCGCCTTGAGCGGAATCCAGCCGAGAATCGTGCACACTGCCCGATCTCTTTAGCTGAATTCATCGCCGTACGAATGGTCTTTGATCGCCATGCGGCGGAGCGATCGGCATGTGAAGCGCTGCTGCCAACTTCTTGGAAATTATTGCCCAAGCAGATTCCGCTACCTGAACCAATTGCCACTGCTTCAAGTGCATTTTTACTATGGAATCTGGCGCGTGTCGCCGGAGCGAAACCAGAGCAAGTGCGTGAAATGAACGATGAATCGCTTGCCACGCTTTGGCACGAGACATCCATCTTTCATCATGGAGCGCGCGGTCAGGTGTGGCTTGAGGCATACGAAAGTCGATACCGCCGCGCCATTCTTGGAGCAGTCGCGAATAGACGCCGCATGGAGTTGCCGACGCATGCGCAACGCGCACGCGCTCAATTTATTTTCTGTATTGATGAGCGCGAAGAATCTATTCGCCGTGCGCTTGAGGAACAAGATTCTGCGTTTGTCACTTTCGGCGCAGCGGGATTCTTTGGCATGGCCATTGATTATGTCGGTCTGTACGATCATGAGCCAGCGGCGCATTGTCCCGTCGTTGTCGTACCCGCGCACGAAGTTCACGAGCAACCGGTCCTTACGCAACTCAGTTGGCATGCGCGCCGCGCTGTTCTGCGTGATCAGTGGCATGGGATCGAACGTGCGGCGGCGTCTTGGTCACGAACGCTGACGGGTGGAGCTGGTCTTTCACTATTACTTGGTCCGATTGCTGGTATCGCGGCTGTTCTACGAGTGTTGGCGCCTCGCACGTCGCTTGATATTCGCGATCGAATTGAAACACGCTTGGCACCTCGGCCAGACACCCGCCTTGGTGGAATACGACAAGAGCCGTCGGCACCACTTTCCCGAGCAGGAAAGCCCATGGGCTTCTCACTGCAAGAGGCCACTGATCGAGTTGCTGGCATGTTGCGATCTATTGGGATTGTTGGAAACTTTTCGAAAATTATTCTGGTGCTTGGGCATGGCTCCACCAGCCTAAATAATCCGCATGAGTCTGCTCACGACTGCGGCGCCTGTGGTGGTCGACGCGGTGGGGCAAATGCACGGCTCTTTGCCGATCTGGCAAATCGAAACGATGTACGTGAATCGCTGCGGGCAATTGGAATTGACATTCCCTCTGACACGTGGTTTGTTGGCGCGCTTCACGACACAGCAAATGATGCAGTGCAGTGCTTTGATTTAGAAGAGTTGCCATCGGCCAGCGCGGCCCCCTTTGCTGACGCATGGCGAGCCCTTGAAATCGCTCGACGGCACAGCGCCCTTGAACGAGTCCGTCGATTTGAAAGTGCGCCACTTGGACTTTCGCCAGACGACGCGCTCCGTCATGTAGAAGAACGCGCCGCCCATCTTGCACAACCACGTCCGGAGTATGGCCACTGTACGAACGCTTGCGCATTTGTCGGACGGCGTTCCATCACGCGCGGTCTACACCTTGATCGCCGTGCCTTCTTGGTGAGTTACGACCCAACCACTGATCCAACCAATACCATTCTTGAACGCATTCTTGCGGCAGTTGGTCCGGTTGGTGCAGGTATCAGCTTGGAGTATTACTTTTCCTCCGTAGATCTTGACCGATTTGGTTGCGGCACCAAGCTGCCCCACAATGTCACTGGATTACTTGGAGTCAGCAACGGCCACCGCGGTGACTTGCGCACCGGACTTCCATTGCAAATGGTGGAAATCCATGAGCCAATGCGGCTGTTGCTTGTGGTCGAAGCCACACCCGCGGCTTTGTTGGAAATTGCAGGCCGCCAAGCAGAAGTTCGGGAATTGGTTGTAAACGAATGGGTTCAATTGGTGTCTCTTGACCCCACCACTGGGCATATGCAGCGTTTCCATAACGGCGCATTCCACGACTGCCGCATCGACAACACACCGCTGCAATCTGTTAACCGCTCAGTCGAATGGCATGGATCATCGCGTGAATATGTTTCGCCAGCATTGGTTCTTGACGGACTCGATCTCCGACCACTCGCCAAGGCAACGGCATGACGCATACTGATCTTGATGCCATACAGCGCATCGCGTTACCCGTGTTGATTCTCTTGCCAATAGCGGCCTCTGTTGTGGTGGGTCTTCTCATCATGGCGAGCTCCCGCTATCCCAGCGAACGCACAGCAACGCGCATACTGGAAATTGCGTTGACAATCTCACTTGTACTCAGTGCGCTCGTTGCGATAGGCGCCACGGGAGTATTTGGCACCGCGCCTTCAGCACTTGTTGATTACGGAGCGCTCTTAGAGATTGGGACTTACCGCATTCCAGCGGTGCTTCTGGCCGACTCGAAGGGAATTGTCTTCTCACTGTTGTGCGCGTTTCTGACGCTATTGGTAGCTCGCTTCTCACGCACCTACATGCATCGAGAGGCCGGTTACTTCCGATTCTTCATTGTTCTTGGTGGATTTGCCACCGGCGCGCAATTGGTCGCACTGGCAGGCGCGCTTGACATCTTCTTTGCGGGTTGGGAATTGATTGGCATTGGCTCCGCGCTGTTCATTGGCTTCTTTCACGAACGAGCCGAGCCGGTGCGCTCATCACTGCGCGCATTCGCAACATACCGACTCTGCGACGCTGGATTCCTCATGGCAATGGTGTGTGTCCATGAAGTTCTCGGCTCTACAACTATCAATGCGCTGGATGGCTCCATCGATTTACCACTGTGGGAATCCACCACCATCGGGCTGCTGTTCTTACTTTCAGTGATGGGTAAGTCCGCGCAGTTGCCATTTTCTGGTTGGTTGCCCAGGGCAATGGAGGGACCGACTCCAACAAGTGCGCTGTTTTATGGAGGCATTTCCCTTCACGCCGGGCTGTTTTTGATGTTGCGCATATCGCCAATCATCAGCGCTTCACCAGTCGTTCAAGTGGTTGGCGCAGTCGTTGGGATCAGTACGGCTATCTATGCGGCAGCGGTGGCGCGTACCGATCCGGACGCAAAGGGTGCGCTGGCACATGCAACGCTTTGCCAGGTCGGTCTCATTCTTGCGGAGATCTCACTTGGATTTACCACGCTCGCGCTTGTTCACATCAGTGGGCACGCGCTGTTGCGTGTTTGGCAATATCTGCGCGCACCCAACGCCATTCATGATGCTCACCGCATCGGCGTGCATGCAGTGCCTGTAGAGGATGCGCAACCCCAATCAGTTCTTGAGCGGCGCGTTTATGCCGCGGCACTTCATCGACTTCGACTTGATGATCGGATCGACTCAATACTTGATCCGTTCATGGTGCTTGCACGCGCGCTTGATAGATTTGACCAACGTATGCGCACACTCTTTGGCGGCGGAAAGGACGTTGATTCATGACGCCTGAAAGTGTTCCATACATTGTGGCCACACTTGCCGCCGGTGGAATTTTTGCTCCAGTCATTGTTTCATCTCGACCCGTTGGCTTGCTCCGAATCATTCTTGCAGCAGTTGCGCTTGCACTATCAACTGCCTCCATATTTTGCAGCACCGGCCCATTTGCCTTTGGACTTATTGCGATTCTCTTGGTGCTGCGCGGACTGTTTGCAAACCAGGGAACGGACTTGCCAAAGCTGCCGTGCATAGTGTCCACCCTGTTCGCGGTGGCGGCTGCTGTGACTGGCGAATGGCCCGTACTGAATTTGATTGCCGCGGTATTGCTGTTGGCGACGCTTTCGGGCGCATGGCCTTTGCATTGGCTTGCGGCTCGAGTGATTGATCGATCACCCCTTGCCATGGCTGAGCAAATCTCAACCTGCATAGTGGCAATCTTTGCCTATCTTCGGTTTGTGGCGCCGACGGAGTTTGCCTTTGATGCCGCCTCTACCTTGGTACGACTTGGTGCAGTGCTTGCTTTATTGCCCGCCATCACCGCGCTTGTACAGGTGAACCT